>NZ_JBHFII010000039.1:18635-47852 GCF_057334215.1 Achromobacter maghribensis
GCCTAGCACGCGGCCCCGGGGTGGAATGTAAAAAAAAGGGTGCCCGAAGGCACCCTGAATCCACCCTACAACAGCACCTACAACTGCAACTTCAACTTCAACTTCAACTGCGAAAATCCCTACAGGCGATCAGGCCACCTTCTGTGCCTTGCCGTGTTCGAACTGGGCCTCTTCCGTCGAGCCGGTCAGCGCGGTCGTCGACGACTGGCCGCCTTCGATCGTCTGCGTGACCGCGTCGAAGTAGCCGGTGCCCACTTCGCGCTGGTGCTTCACGGCAGTGAAGCCCATTTCGGCAGCGGCGAATTCCTTTTGCTGCAGTTCCACGAACGCGCTCATCTGGCGGCGGGCATAGCCATGGGCCAGCTCGAACATGCCGTAGTTCAGTGAATGGAAGCCGGCCAGCGTGATGAACTGGAACTTGTAGCCCATGGCGCCCAGCTCGCGCTGGAACTTGGCGATCGTGCCGTCGTCCAGGTTCTTCTTCCAGTTGAACGACGGCGAGCAGTTGTACGCCAGCAGCTTGCCGGGGAATTGGCGATGGATGGCGTCCGCGAACTTGCGGGCGTATTCCAGGTTGGGCGTAGACGTCTCGCACCAGATCAAATCGGCGTAAGGCGCGTAGGCCAGGCCACGCGAAATCGCCTGGTCGATGCCGGCCTTGGTGCGGAAGAAGCCTTCAACCGTGCGTTCGCCGGTGATGAACGGGCGGTCGTTGTCGTCCACATCGCTGGTCACGAGGTCCGCCGCATCCGCGTCGGTGCGGGCCAGCAGCAACGTGGGCGTGCCCATCGTGTCCGCCGCCAGACGGGCCGACACCAGCTTGGCCACGGCCTCGCGGGTCGGCACCAGCACCTTGCCGCCCATGTGGCCGCACTTCTTCACCGATGCCAGCTGGTCTTCAAAGTGAACGCCCGACGCGCCAGCGTCGATCATCGCCTTCATCAGTTCAAAGGCATTCAACACGCCGCCGAAGCCGGCTTCAGCATCCGCCACGATGGGGGCGAAATAGTCGATGTAGCCCTCGTCGCCGGGGTTCTTGCCTTCCATCCACTGGATCTGGTCGCAGCGGGCAAGCGAATTGTTGATGCGGCGAACCACTTGCGGCACCGAGTTGGCGGGGTACAGCGACTGGTCGGGATACATTTCACCGGCCAGGTTCGCGTCGCCGGCAACCTGCCAGCCCGACAGGTAGATCGCCTTCAGGCCGGCCTTGACCTGCTGCATGGCCTGGTTGCCGGTCAGAGCGCCCAGCGAATTCACGAAAGGCTCGCTATGCAGTTGTTCCCACAGACGGGTGGCGCCGCGATGGGCCAGCGTGTGCTGCACGCTGATCGACCCGCGCAGGCGGATGACATCCTCGGCGCTGTAGTCGCGCTTGATGCCCTGCCAGCGGGAATTCTCGGCCCAGTCCTTCTGCAAATTGCGGATTTCGGTTTCGCGAGTGGTCATGGTGATGCTCCTGGTCAGTGATGGGAAGACTTCAAAGATTCGCGTCTTGCATTGCGTGAATCGTTGGACAAAGTCTATGCCTCTGCTGCGGAGCAATGCGGGCTTATGTCTTATAGAAGATGAAAAATGTTTTTCTATAAAATCAACGACTTATAAATGACGTTTCGCATTATGGAACGATATCGCCATCTGTGAAATGCGCGCTCGTTGCAGAGCAGCAGGGACTTTCACATGACGAGACTTACATTTCACAATATGAAAAAACGCCCCTTTTCTGACCGCCTACAATGCCTCCATTACCGCTGATTCCTTGATTCCGCCATGACCTTGTCTCACGGCCCGTTGGGCCAAAGCGTCGCCTACGCCTCGCAATACGACCCTTCGCTGCTTTTCCCCATCGCGCGCTCCCACAACCGCGCGGCACTGAACCTCACCGCCGGCAACCTGCCCTTCACGGGCGTGGACCTGTGGAACGCCTACGAGCTCTCGTGGCTGGATGCCAAAGGCAAGCCGCGCGTGGCCATGGCCACGTTCTCGGTGCCGGCAGACAGCCCCAACATCATCGAATCCAAATCGTTCAAGCTGTACCTGAACTCGTTCAACCAGACGCGGCTGGTCAATTCGGCCGCGTTGCGGGGCCGCCTGGAACGTGATCTGAGCGCCGCCGCCGGCGCGCCCGTGGGTCTGGACTTCTTCCTGCCGCAGCGCTTTTCCGAACTGCGCATGGGCGAAATGGACGGCGTCTATATCGACAAGCTGGATATCGAGATCGATACCTACGAGCCCGCGCCCGAGGTGCTGCGCACCCGGCCCGGCGACATCGTTGAAGAAACGCTGGCGTCGCGCCTGCTGAAATCGAATTGCCCGGTCACCGGCCAGCCCGATTGGGCCAGCGTGCAGATCCGCTACCGCGGCGCCCCGATCGACCGCGAATCGCTGCTGCGCTACGTCGTGTCGTTCCGCCAACACGCGGAATTCCACGAACACTGCGTCGAACGCATCTTCAGCGACATCATGCAGGCGTGCGCCCCCGAGCAATTGACCGTCTACGCGCGCTACACGCGGCGCGGCGGGCTGGACATCAACCCGTGGCGCAGCAATGTGGAAACGGCGCCCCCGGCGGACGTGCGCACCGTCCGCCAGTAAAGACGCCCTGCCCTTCCTACTTCGGGAAGGGCTCGGGCCTCGGCGTGCCGTCTTCGGACGGCGGCAGCACCGGATACTGGATCACCGGCTGATCGCCCGTCAGCGTCTTCAGGAACGCGACGATGTCCGCATTCTCTTGCGGCGTGAACTTGCGGCCCAATTGCAGGCGGCCCATCACGTCCACGGCTTGGGTCAGCGTCGCGGCCTCGCCGTCATGGAAGTACGGATAGGTCAGCGCCACGTTGCGTAACGTCGGCACCTTGAAGTTGAAGCGGTCGGCATCCTTGCCGGTCACCCCGGCCCGGCCTTCGGCCTTGTTATCGGTTTTGTAGGGTTCGATCAGCCCCATCTTCTGGAACGAATTGCCGCCCACGGCCACGCCGTTGTGGCAAGCGACGCAGCCGCTGTTCTTGAACAGCGTGTAGCCCGCCAATTCCTTCACGGTCAACGCGCGGTCGTCGCCTTTCAGCCATTGGTCGAAACGCGCATTCGGCGTCACCAGCGTTTCTTCAAAGGCGGCCAGCGCGCCCGTCACCTCGTCGATCGTGATGCCGTCCTTGCCAAAAACCTGCTTGAATTCCGCCCGGTAGCCCGGGATAGAGTTCAGCACCTGCAACGCCAGCTCGTGCGAAGACGCCATCTCCATCGGGTTGGCGATGGGGCCACCCGCCTGCTCGCGCAGGTCCTTCGCGCGGCCATCCCAGAACTGCGCGATGTTCAGGCTGGAATTCAACACCGTGGGGGAATTGATCGAACCCTGCTGCCACTTATGGCCGATGGAGGCCTTCAGGTTGTCGGACCCGCCCATGCCCAGGTTGTGACAGGAATTGCAGGAAATCGCGCCCGAGCGCGACAGGCGCGGGTCAAAGAACAGCTTCTTGCCCAGTTCCACCTTGGCCGGGTCCTTGACCGCTGCGGCCTCGATGGGCTGGATCGGTTCCTGCCTGGGGTTCCCTGCGGCGTGGCCGGCCCATAGCGCAAGGACGACGCCTGCCGCCAGCACCGCACTCTGTTTTTTCATGTGCTTTCTCCTGGTGAATAACCACTATTTATTTATGGTTATTACATCGGGAGGGATAAGCCCCGACCTTGCGGCGCATCAACCCGCGCCGCAGCCTTTCGACGGACTCAACGCCGGTTTGATATGCCGCAACAGGCGGATCAGCTGGCGATCAGGACCGGGCGGCCACACTGCCCGCCATGGCGGGATCGGCGCGGCGCGCCTGCACCGCGATCCATTGCGCCAGCAAGGCTGCCACGGCGAATGCCACGCCAGCGCCCACCCACGGGCCTTGGCGCAACCCCGCGTCAAGCAGCAGGCCGAAAGCCAGCGGCCCCAACGCCGACCCGACGTCCATGCCGGAATACACCAGGCCGTAGACGGATCCGGTCGAGCCCTTCGGCGTCACGCGGCGGATGAGCATGTCACGCGACGGCGCGGCCACGCCCGAGCAGAAGCCGGCCAGCCCGACCACGGGCGCCGCCAGCGCAGCCGGCACCAGACCCAGCGCCAACACCACGAGCGTCAGGCCCGCCAGCAGTAGCGCCACCATCACCGTGCGTTCGGTGCGCGGGTTGGCGGACACCAGGAAGCCGCCAGCCGCCATACCCACCGCCGACGCCACCATGTAGCCCGACAGCGCCGAGCTGGCCAGCACTTCGGACAGGCCGTACAACTGATCCAGCAAGGGGATCGTGTAGTTCTGCACCGAGGACAGCGCCACGGAGGTGCAGGCGAAAAACAGGAACGCGCCCCACAGCGCCGGCTTGGACAGCAGCGTCGCCAACGTGGTCAGCACGCTTTCTTGGGGCTTGGCCGCAGGCTTGGCGGCCTTCACATCGCCGGGGTTATCCGCTTCCATACCCGTGGGGCCGCCAAGCAGATCGCGGCCCAACACCGTCAGCAACAGCACGGCGGCCACCAGGCCGGCGGCGCTATACGCAGCTACGCGCCAGTCGGACAGCAAGGTGATCGTAGTCATGAAGACCGGCGTCAATGCCCAGCCCAGGTTGCCCGTCAGCCCGTGCGCCGAAAACGCGTGGCCCAGGCGGGAGGCCGTGATGCGATGGTTGATGATGGAGTAGTCGGCCGGGTGGAATACCGAGTTGCCAATGCCGCCCACGATCGCCGCCGCCATCAACATGGGGTAGCCGTTGGCCGAGCCGATCAGCAGGCCGGAGAGCACGAAGCACGCCAGGCCGAACCAGAGCACGGGGCGCGCGCCGATGCGATCGACGACGAAGCCCGACGATGCCTGGCCAATACCGGAGACCACATAGAACGTGGCCACCAGCGCGCCGACCCGGGCGAAATCCAGCCCGAATGCGTTGGCGAGCGACACGTTAAGCAAGGGCAGCACCAGCTGGAAGAAGTGCGAGGCGGCGTGCGCAACGCCGATCAGCAGAATGGTCTTCCAGTCACGCCTGCGGATATCGGCGTCCGAGGGCAAGGTATTCGCAGCGGTGTTCATTGCAAAAGGCCGCGGCAGCGGCAAGTAACGCGCGCCGTGGCCGGTGCGCGGGTTGTCTCCGGCAACGTCCGGGAGGCCCGGACGTCGTGTTCTTGGCGAATGCGGCGGTCAAGCCGGGCCGGATCATGCCGGCCATCGCTCTTGGACTATCACGGCGGCCGCCTTGCGCGAGCCGCGCCGCCGTGTGGCAATCAGAATAGCGCCAGACGCCTTACAGCGCCTTCTCGCGGATGGCGGGCCAGGCGCGCTGCAGGTAGTACAGCATCGACCAGACCGTCAGCACCGCCGCGACGATGATCAGCACGTCGCCCAGCAGCTTGGTGCTGATGCCATAGACCGGTTGGTTGTACAGCAGGCAGGGAATCGCCACCATCTGGGCCGCCGTCTTGAACTTGCCCAGGCGGTGCACGGCCACGCTGGCGCTGGCGCCGATCTTGGCCATCCATTCGCGCAACGCCGAAATGGTGATTTCACGGCCAATGATGATCAGCGAAATGAAGGCATCGACGCGGCTCAGGTCCAGCAGGACGATCAGCGCGGCGCAGACCATCAGCTTGTCGGCCACCGGATCCAGGAAAGCGCCGAACGCCGAGGTCTGGTTCCAGCGGCGGGCCAGCCATCCGTCGAACCAGTCGGTTAGCGCCGCAATGATGAACGCCCATGCGGCGAACGTATCGCGGGTGGGGACCGACATCCAGCTTTCGGGCAGGTAGAACAGCCCGACCACCAGCGGAATCATGGCGATGCGCAGCCATGTCAGGATAATGGGAACGTTAATTGGCATAGTGTCCGTATGCTACATCAGCCGGATGACGCTGGCTGTATCGGCGCGCCGCGGCGGCCGCGCGCTGTCCGTCGCCAGCGCGGAACATGGGCCGGTTTTGCGACTATCCACGCAAGGCCTCATAGATGCGTTCAGCCAGATCCTGGGAAATGCCGTCCACCGACGCCAGGTCTTCGATGCTGGCGGAAGCCACCCCCGAAAAGCCGCCGAACCGGGCCAGCAGCCGCTGGCGCCGCCGGGCGCCCACGCCTTCGATCTCTTCCAGCCGCGACACATTGCGCGTCTTGGCGCGCCGCGCACGCATGCCGGTAATGGCGAAACGGTGCGCCTCGTCGCGCACCTGGGCAATCAGCATCAGCGCGGCGGACTCGCCCCCCAGGGCGACCGGGGGCCGTTCGTCGGCGAACACCAGCGTTTCCAGGCCGACCTTGCGCCCTTCCCCCTTGGCGACGCCCACCAGCGTCTGGATATCCAGGCCCAATTCAGCGAACACCTTGCGCGCGACTTCCACCTGGCCCTTGCCGCCGTCGATCAGCACCAGACCGGGCATTTGCGCGTCGCCATCCGCCACCTTGGCGAAGCGGCGCGTCAGCACCTGGCGCATCGCGGCGTAATCGTCGCCCGGCGTGATGCCCGCGATGTTGTAACGGCGGTACAGCGACGGCTGCATGTCGTGGTGCTCGAACACCACGCAGGACGCCTGGGTCGCTTCGCCGGCGGTATGGCTGATGTCGAAGCACTCAATGCGTAGCGCGTCCAGGGCGGCTTCGTCCGTGTCCAGGTCCAGCGCTTCGGCCAGCGCCAGGGTACGGCCCGCGCGGGCGCCCGATTCGGTCAGCGCCCGGGCCAGGGCCATCTCGGCGTTTTTCAGGGCCTGCTCCAGCCACGAGCGGCGGGCGCCCTGCGGACGGGAAAGCATCCTGGATGGCCGTCCGCCTGCCTGCTCGACCAGCAGGCCGATCAGGTCCGGGTCGGGCAAGGCATGGGAACCGACCAGCACGGGCGGCATGGCGTTGTCCGTGTAGTGCTGGGCGACGAACGCCTCCAGGACCTGGGGCGCGGCTTCGCCTTCCGCATGCGAGGGGAAGAACGGCTTGTCGCCCAAGTGGCGGCCGCCGCGCACCATCGCCAGGTTCACACAGACCTTGCCACCGGCCACGGCCACCGCAATGATGTCGGTGTCTTCGCCGCTGGTGTTCTCCATGGTCTGCTGGTGCAACACGCGCGCCAGCGAGCCCATCTGGTCGCGCAGCGCCGCGGCTTCCTCGAAGCGCAGCTCGCCGGCCGCCTGCTGCATGCGGGCCTCGATCTCGCCCATCACGTCCTTGGCTTCGCCGTTCAGGAAGCGCACCGCGCGTTGCACGTCGCGTTCGTACTCCGAGGCTTCGATCGCGCCCACGCAGGGCGCCGAACAGCGCCCGATCTGATGCAGCAGACAGGGCCGCGAGCGATTGGCGAACACCGTGTCTTCACAGGTACGCAGGCGGAAGACCTTTTGCAGGATCTGGATGGTCTCGCGCACGGCCCACGCATTGGGAAACGGCCCGAAATACTGGCCCCGCTTGTTCGTCGCGCCACGGTAGTAGGCGATGCGCGGCCATTCATGGCCCGTGATCAGCAGATAGGGATAAGACTTGTCGTCGCGAAACAGGATGTTGTAGCGCGGCTTCAGGCTCTTGATGAGGTTGTTTTCCAGGATCAGCGCTTCGGCTTCCGAACGCGTGACCGTGACCTCCAGCCGGGCCACCTTCGACACCATCTGGGCGATGCGGGGGCTGGCGAGGTTCTTCTGGAAATACGACGAGACGCGCTTCTTCAGGTCGCGCGCCTTGCCGACATACATGACTTCACCCGCCGCATCCAGGTGTCGGTAGACACCCGGAAGATGTGGCAGGTCAGCCAGGAACGATTTGAGATTGAAGTCGTCGGGCATTCTGATAACGGCGTTCTGCTTGCAGGGTATCCCAGTCGGGCGCATCGAAACGCGGCATCAGGCGGCGGATGCGTTCGACCGATTCGGGCGCGTGGTCGAACTTCAGGCGCGACAGCAATTCGTCGGCTAGATCCGGCCGATTGCATACCAGCACCATGTCGCAGCCGGCGCGCAACGCGGCGTTGGCCCGATCCAGGATGTCGCCGGCCACCGACGCGCCTTCCATCGTCAGGTCGTCCGAGAACACCACGCCGTCATAGCCCAGGCGCTTGCGCAGGATGTCCTGCACCCACCGCTTGGAAAAACCGGCCGGATGCTTGTCGACCTTGGGGTAGATCACGTGCGCAGGCATCACGGACGGCAGCACGGCATCGCCCAACCAGGCGTACGGCGCAGCGTCGTCCTTGAGGATCTCGTCCAGTCCGCGCGGGTCCACGGGGATCTCGTGGTGGGAATCCGCGCCCACGAAACCATGGCCCGGGAAGTGCTTGCCGCAGGCCGACATGCCGGCCAGGGCCAGCCCCTGGACCAGCGCGCGCGACAGCATCGCCACGACGCGGGGATCCGTGTGGAAAGCACGATTGCCGATCACCTTGCTGACGCCGTAATCCAGGTCCAGCACGGGCGTGAAGCTCATGTCCACGCCGCAGGCGCGCAGCTCGGCGGCCAGCACATAGCCGGCCTCGGTCGCCAGGCGCATGGCCTGCAGCGGGTCGCGGTCCCATAGCGTGCCCAGGTCCCGCATGGCGGGCAAGGCGGTGAAACCGTCTTCGCGGAAGCGCTGGACCCGGCCGCCTTCGTGGTCCACCAGGATCAGCAACGGCGCTTTGCGGGCCTTGTGGATCTGGCGCGTCAGCTTGGTCAGCTGCTTGCGGTTTTCAAAATTGCGGGCGAAGAGAATCACGCCGCCCACCAGCGGATGGCGCAGGCGAACCTTCTCTTCCTTGGTCAGCGCGTATCCCGCCACATCGACCATCACGGGGCCGGGGGGCAGGACCGCCTTGGATTTTTTCTTGGCCATGGGGGCTGTCCTTGTATCTAAGTCAGGCAAGCCTGGGCCGGGGGCCCCTCAGCCGGGGCCCGTGCTCAGGGCTTGCGTTCGACCACCACGTACGCGGCGGCCATGTCGGATTCGTCGGTGATGGAAACATGCGCGGCGCCAAAGCGCTGGCTGTACCAGTCCAGCAGCTCGGGCGCGATCACCAGCACCGGTCGCCCACCCGGGGCATTCAGGGTCTGGACGCGACGCCACGTCATCGGCATGCGCATGCCCAGGCCGATCGCTTTGGAGAACGCTTCCTTGGCGGCAAAGCGGGTGGCCAGAAAACGCACGCCACGCACCGGATCGCGCGCCCGGCGCGCATGGAACTTCTGCAATTCTTCCACACCCAGGATCTTTTCTGCAAAGCGGTCGCCGTGGCGCTCCAGGGCGCGCTCGATGCGGTCGATGCGCAGCAGGTCCATGCCGATGCCCGCGATGGCGCCGGCGGACGGGGGAGTCTTGGAGGTGTCAGACATGGATTTCTTGCCCCACCGGCATCATCACCGGCCGCGCAGCGCTTGCAGGCGGGCCTGCACCATCAGCGCCTTCATGTCGCGCACCGCCTTTTCCCAGCCATCGAACACGGCTTGCGCCACGATGGCGTGGCCGATGTTGAGTTCAGAAATGCCGTCGATGGCGGCCACCGACGCCACGTTGCCAACGTGCAGGCCATGCCCCGCATTCACGCGCAGGCCATGGCGCAGGCCTTCGGTGACGGCCAAACGGATACGTTGCAGTTCCGCCTGGGCGGCGTCGCCGTCGGCTTCGGCATAGGCGCCCGTATGCAATTCAATCACCGTCGCGCCGGCCTTGGCCGCCGCGGCGATCTGCGCCGGGTCCGGATCGATGAACAGCGACACGCGGATGCCGGCTTCGGCTAGCAACCCCACGGCGTCCGACACCGGCCCCATCGCACCGGCGACTTCCAGCCCGCCTTCGGTCGTGAGTTCGGTGCGCTTTTCAGGCACCAGACAGACATCGCTGGGCTTGACCGCGCAGGCGATCTCCAGCATTTCAGCGGTGATCGCGCATTCCAGGTTCATGCGCGTGCGCAACAGCGGGCGGATGGCATAGACATCCGCGTCCTGGATGTGGCGCCGGTCTTCACGCAGATGCAGGGTAATCAGATCGGCCCCGGCGTCCTCCGCGCGCAACGCGGCGGCCACCGGGTCCGGATACGCCGTATGGCGCTGTTGCCGCAACGTGGCAACGTGATCGATGTTTACACCAAGTTCTATCATTGGACGGTCGTCGTGACTTTGGTCGGTTCTTTCGTGGTTTCTTCCCAGCCGCCGCCCAACGCCTTGTAGAGCTCCACGCGGTTGATCAGCGCGGCCAAGCCAGTTTGCACCAGCGAAAGCTGGGCATTGAAGAAGTCCACCTGCGCGGTCTGCACCTGCAGATAACTGTCGATGCCATTGGTATAGCGCAGGTTCGACAGTTCCAGCGTGCGCGCGGACGAATCCTGCAACGCGCGCTGGGCGTCAAGCTGCGCGCCATACGTGGCTTCGCCGGCCAGCGCGTCCGACACTTCGCGGAACGCCTGCTGGATGGACTGCTCGTACTGCGCCACGGCGATGTTGTCGCGCGCTTTTGCCAGGTTCAGCCCTTCGCGGATGCTGCCGCCGGCGAACAGCGGCGTCGTGATCGACGGCGAGAAGCTCCAGTAGCCCTGCCCGCCCTTGAACAGGTCGCCCAGCGACGGGCTGGCCACGCCCAGCAGGCCGGTCAGCGAAATGGTCGGGAAGAACGCCGCGCGCGCCGCGCCGATATTGGCGTTGGCTGCCTTCAGCTGGTTCTCGGCCGCGACGATGTCGGGACGGCGCTCCAGCAAGTCGGACGGCAGGCCCGACGGCACGGTGGCCAGCAACTGGTCCCGGCCGAAGGTCGCCGGCGCCGGCAGGTCTTCGGGCAACGGGGCGCCCACCAGCAGCACCAGCGCGTTCAGCGCTTGCGCGCGGGCACGGGCCAGTTGCGCCAGGTCGGACGATGCCGTATCCAGCAAGGTCTTGGACTGGTTCAGGTCCAGCTCGGACGCCACGCCGCCGTCGAAACGGCGCTTGACCAGGTTGTACGATTCCTGGCGCGAGGCCAGCGTGCGCTGCGTCAGCTCCAATTGGACTTCAGCGGCGCGCAGGTTGAAGTACGACTGCGCCACCGAACCCACCAGCGTGATCTGCACGCTTTTCTGCGCCTGCTCGGTCGACAGGTATTGCTGGTACGCCGCCTCGGACAGGTTGCGCAGCCGGCCGAACAAGTCGATCTCGAACGTGGTCAGGCCGATACCGGCCTGGTAGGAACTGCTGATCGAGCTGGAATCGGGGCCGCCCGCGCGCATGTTGCCCGGCAGGTGCTGGCGCTGGCCCTGGATGCCGGCGCCGATGCTGGGCCACTGCGCGCCGCGCTGCACGCCGTACTGGGCGCGCGCTTCTTCGACGCGCTGCACGGCCACGCGCAGGTCGCGGTTGTTGACGAGCGACAGCGAGATCAGGCTTTGCAGGCGCGGATCGCGGAAGAATTCGCGCCAGCCCAGGTCGGCGGCGGGCGTGCCTTCCTGCGGCATCACCGCCGACGAGGGCTGCGAGCCCAACGACGTGGGATTGGCGTAACCGCCGTACTGGACCTTGGGCTGGTCGGGCCAGGCGCCCGTCACCGGCGCGTCGGGACGCTTGTAGTCAGGAGCCAGCGAGCAGCCGGCCAACGCCACCGCCACAAAGGCGGACATGGCGGTCTGTTTGAACATCAGGGCTTTCATACCTTGCCCTCCGGGCCACCGTTGGGTTGTGCAGGAGTGTCGGGTGCGCCAGACGCGCCGGACGCCGGTTCGCCAGCAGCCTTCTTGGCCGCCTGCTCTTCTTCCCAGACGCGCAGTTCCGCGCCCCGCAGGCGCGCACGAGTCTTGAACAGGCCCAGCACCACGACGAAGAACGTCGGCACGAAAATCACGGCGAACGGCGTGGCGGCCAACATGCCGCCCAGCACGCCCAAACCCACCGCGCGCTGACTGGCTGCGCCGGCGCCCGTGGCCATCGCCAGCGGCACCACGCCCAGGATAAAGGCCAGCGACGTCATCAGAATCGGCCGGAACCGCAAGCGCGCGGCTTCCACCGCGGACTCGTAGAGACCCATGCCCCTGGCGTACTGGTCCTTGGCGAATTCCACGATCAGGATGGCGTTTTTGGCCGCCAGCCCGATCACCGTCACCATGCCCACCTGGAAGTACACGTCGTTGGACATGCCCAGCGCGCTGATCAGCGCCACGGCGCCCAGCATGCCCAGGGGCACCACCAGCATCACCGAGATCGGGATGGCCCAGCTTTCATACAGGGCGGCCAGCACCAGGAACACCACCAGCAGCGACAGGCCCATCAGGATGGGGGCCTGGTTGCCGGCCTGGCGTTCCTGATAGGACAGGCCGTTCCATTCGTAGCCGAAGCCCTGCGGCAGTTGCCCGACCAGGCGTTCCATCTCGGCCATTGCCTCGCCGGTGGTGTAGCCCGGCGCGGCATCGCCGCTGATACGCATGGATTCGTAGCTGTTGTAGCGCACCACCTGCACCGGGCCCTGCTTCCATTCGGCCTTGACGAAGGTGGACAGCGGCACCATCCCGCCCTGGTTGTTGCGCGCATTCAGCTGCAGCACGTCATTGAGCTGCATGCGGTACGGCGCATCGGCCTGCACCCAGATGTTCTGCATCCGGCCCAGGTTGGGGAACTTGCTCAGGTAGGCGGAACCGACAGCCGTGGAAATCAGCGAGGCAGCCTCGTTGAAGTCCACGCCCAACGCAGCCGCCTTGTCGCGGTCGATCGTCAGGCTGAGCTGGGCGCCCGGCGCAAGGCCGGTGATCCGCACTTGCGACAGCACCGGGCTCTTCATGACCAGGCCCATCAGCTGCCCGGTGGCCGCCGCCAGGCCGGCGGAACCCGCAGAGCCGCGATCCTGCAGGCGGAAGTCGAAGCCGGTGGCGTTGCCCAAAGACGAAATGGCGGGCGGCACCAGGGTGAACACCTGTGCGTCATGGATGCCCATCAGCTGCTTCTCGAAGGCCTGGAAGGCGATCGCGCCCGCGGAGTCCTTGTGGTCCTTGCGTTCGCTGAAGTCCTTCAGCGTGACGAAGGCGATAGCGGCGTTCAGGCCGTTGCCGTTGAAGCTGTAGCCCTGCACGGCGATGATGTTCTCGACCGCCGGCACGCCGGAGAAGTATTTCTCGACCTGCTCGATGACCTCGACCGTGCGGTTGGCGGTAGCGCCGGTGGGCAGCTCGATGTTGCTGACCACGTAGCCCTGGTCTTCCTCGGGCAGGAACGACGACGGCAGGCGCAGGTACAGCCAGCCCAGCAGCAAGACCAGCACCAGGAAGGCCAGCATCATGCGGCCGCCCTTGTGCAGCATGCGGGACACCCAGTTCTGGTAGCCGTGGGTGGTGGCGTCGAACTTGCGGTTGAACCAGCCGAAGAAACCCTTCTTGTCCTCGTGGTGTCCCTTGGCCACCGGCTTGAGGATGGTGGCGCACAGTGCCGGGGTGAAGGTCAGCGCCAGCAGCGCGGAGAAGAAGATGGACACCGCCATCGCGATCGAGAACTGGCGATAGATCACCCCCACCGACCCGCTCATGAAGGCCAGGGGCAGGAACACCGTCACCAGCACCAGCGTGATGCCGATGATGGCGCCGCTGATCTGCGGCATGGCTTTCTTGGTGGCCTCTTTGGGTGGCAGGCCTTCCGTAGACATGATCCGCTCGACGTTCTCCACCACCACGATGGCGTCGTCCACCAGGATCCCGATGGCGAGCACCATCGCGAACATGGTCAGCACGTTGATCGAGAAGCCTAGCGCCAGCATCACCGCGAACGCCCCCAGCATGGCCACCGGCACCACCAGCGCCGGGATCAGGGTATAGCGGACGTTCTGCAGGAACAGATACATCACCAGGAACACCAGCACCATGGCTTCGACCAGGGTATGCAACACCTGCTCGATGGACACCTTCACGTAGGGCGCGGTGTCGTAGGGGATGGAGTACGTGATGTTGCCGGGGAAGTACTTGGACAACTCCTCCATCTGGTCACGCACGCCCTGCGCGGTGGCCAGCGCGTTTGCGTTCGGCGACAGCACGATGGCGAAAGCCGCCGTCGGCTTGCCGTTCAGGCGGGCGCCGAACTGGTAGTTGTCGGCGCCGA
Organism: Achromobacter maghribensis; assembly: GCF_057334215.1. Taxonomy (NCBI): domain Bacteria; kingdom Pseudomonadati; phylum Pseudomonadota; class Betaproteobacteria; order Burkholderiales; family Alcaligenaceae; genus Achromobacter; species Achromobacter maghribensis. The sequence continues at coordinate 32,641 of NZ_JBHFII010000039.1, forward strand.
CCTCGATGCGGGCCACGTCGCGCAGCATTACAGAGGAACCGTCGGTGTTGGCCCGCAGGACGATCTTGCCGAAGCCCTCGACCGTGCTCAGTTGGCCGTTGGCCGTGACCGTGGCGGTGATGCGCTGCGAATCCGGATTGGGAGGCGCGCCGACGCTGCCGCCCGAGATCACCACGTTCTGGTTGGCGATCGCCTGGTTGACCTCCGACATGCTCAGGTTGAAGCCCACCAGCTTGGCGGGATCCACCCAGATGCGCATGGCGCGCGGCGCGGCGAACAGCTGGAACTGGCCCACGCCGGGCACGCGCGACACCGGGTTCTTGACGTTGCGGGTGATGTAGTCGGCCAGCGCGGTCTGGTCCAGCGACCCGTCGGTGGACGACACCGCCGCCACCATCAGGAAGCCGGTACTGGTCTGCTCATATTGCAGGCCCTGCTGCTGCACGGCGGTGGGCAACTGCGCAACCACGTTGGACACTCGGTTCTGCACGTCCACCTGCGCAAGGTCCGGGTTGGTCCCGGGCGCGAAGGTCGCGGTGATGGTCGAGGTGCCGTAGGAATCGCTGACCGACTCGTAGTAGATCAGGCCCTTGGCGCCGTTCAGCTGGTCCTCGATGATACTGGTGACCTGCTCGGCCACTTCGTTGGCCGAGGCGCCGGGGTAGGTAGCCGTGATCGTGATCGCGGGCGGCGCCACGTCCGGGTACTGCGAGATCGGCATGTTCGGGATCGCAAGCACCCCGGCCAGCAGGATGAACAGGGCGACTACCCAGGCGAAAATCGGTCTATCAATAAAAAATTGCGGCATGTGGGCTGACTCTGAAAGCGATGCTCACCAAAGAGGAACGCGGCGTTTGCGCCGCGTGCCGCTCAAGATTTCTGGCCTGCGGCCTTGTCCTGTTGTGCAGGTTCGGCCGGTTTGGCGCCAGGTTGCGGGGCGGATTCCGCCGGCTTGGCGCCCGGTTGCGCGGGAGCCTGGCCGCCCGGCGCGGGCGTGCCATTCTTTTTCCACTCGCTGGCCTGCACCGGCGCGCCCGGACGAACCTTCTGGAACCCTTCCACCACGACCACGTCGCCCGCCTTCAAGCCGCTGGTGACAAGCCAATTGCTCTTGATGGCGCCGCCGGTGGTGACCGGAATCTGTTCGATCTTGTTGTCCTTGACCAGCATCAGGCTCTGCAAGCCGTCCGCCGTGCGCTGCAGCGCCTGCTGCGGCACCATCAGGGCCTTGTCGTCCACGCCCTGCTCCAGGCGCACGCGCACGTACATGCCGGGCAGCAGGACGCCGTCGGGGTTGGGCACTTCGGCGCGCAGGTTCACCTGGCCGGTGGACGGGTCCACGGTGATGCCGGTGAACAGCAGCTTGCCGGGCTGGCCGTATTCGGAGCCGTCCTCGAGGACGATGGTCGCGCGCGCCGCGTCCTTGCCCAACTGCTGCAGCTGGCCGCTGGCGAACGCGCGGCGCAAGGCCGCCAGTTCCGCGGTGGACTGGGTGAAGTCCACGTAGATCGGGTCAAGCTGCTGCACCGTGGCCATCTGCGTGGCGGAAGTGGCTTCAACCAGTGCGCCTTCAGTCACCAGCGGTTTGCCGATGCGGCCCGTGATGGGCGACGTGACGTCGGTGTAGCCCAGGTTGATGGCGGCGTTGTCCTGCGTGGCCTTGGCGGCAGCGACGGCGGCATCGGCCTGGCGGAACGAGGCCACGGCGTTGTCGTATTCCTGTTTGCTGACGGCGTTGGCCTTGACCAGCGGTGCGTAGCGGTCTGCCAGCAGCTTGGCGCTGAAGAGATTCGCTTGCGCCTGCTTCAACTGTGCCGTCGCCTGATCGTAGGCGGCCTTGTAAGGCGCCGGATCGATCTTGAACAGCAGTTGGTTTTCCTTGACGTCGCCGCCCTGCTCGAAGGTGATCTTCTGGACGATGCCGGTCACGCGTGAACGGATCTGCGCGTCGCGCACCGCATCCACGCGGCCCGGCAATTCAGCGACGATGGGAGCACGTTCGGGTTGCACGGTGATGACGCTGACCTGAGGCATGCCGGGGTTCATCTGTGGCTTTTCGCCGCATCCCGCCAATATCAGCGCGAGGACGCCGCCGGAAAAAGCCAGACCTGAAACACGTTTAGGCGAAAACCGCATTGAAACCCCCGCGTAGCGTAGTTAACCGCTTCAATTGACCGCGTCCAGCCAGCACAACGTCAATCGCGACAATAAAGCCCGATCAGAATAAGAGGTGCGCCGGTCTTGACACGTGAATAGCCCGATAATGTAACTCAGTTATTGGGGAAATTACGTACTTTCGGGCCTTGACGCGATGCGTGGAGGAGACAAATAGGTAACAGGCTCAGTGGTTGGAAATGTTGCGGAGATTGCCCAGGAATACATAGCCCACGCCGTGCACGGTATGCAAAGGCAGCCGCGTGCCCGTCTGCAGGACCTTGTGGCGCAGCCTGCAAATGGCCACATTCAGGGTGCGCATGCTGGTGCGGCTGCGCAATGCCATCAGCTCATCGCGCAGCAACTCGCGATCGGGATTGCCAAGCAGGCAAAGAAAGCAGGCGCGTTCCATTCCGGTCAAATCGATGCGGGCGCCGCCGGGCGCCATCAGCGTCCAACCGTGATAGAGCAGGCTCCACCAGCCGTCGATGCGGTCGGAATCGGGGAAAACGGGCAGGCGGGCATTCATGGCGTATCTCCACCAGGGCCGCCGCGCCTGGCAGGCGACGGCGGGCTCCGGAACAAGGTTGCAGGTTGTCCCGAAAGCCTACCGGGGTGTCCGGCGTCTGGCGGCGTAATGCGGCAACTATCAGACCGGTCCTACCCCAAGCCCTAACTGCCCTTGCCGTGGCCGTTGCGGTGGATATCGTGCGTCACGAAGCAGCTGTTCTCGGTGGGGCGGGCCAGGATGCCTGGCTTGGCCAGCGTGCGGCGGATATCGGACAAGCCGGACTCCCAGTGCTCGCGCATGGCCTCGGTGCCAAACTCGTAGTCCTTGGAGAAGCGCTCGAGGTGCTTGGACTCGTAGATGAGGTTGACGATATTGGTGGCGGGCGTATGCGACAACTTGCGGATTTCCGCCAGGTCGGCCGCGCCGCGCTCGGCTTCGGGCAGACGCTCCAACAGTTGCTGCAGACCGTGCCGCAGTTTCAGCACGCGCCGCAGCTGGTCCGTGACCAGGCGCGTGCGGCTGGAATACTGGATGTCTTTCTGGCGCTCGGCCACTTCTTGCAGCGTGGTCGGCAAACCGCCCCGCGCCGGCCACAAGTCCACCTGGAACGCCAGCGTGTCGCGCATGTTGTCGGTGGTCAAGACTTGCGCCAGCGGCGTGTTCGACACCACGCCGCCATCCCAGTAGTGTTCTCCGTCGATCTCAACGGACGGGAAACCGGGCGGCAAGGCGCCGGACGCCATGACGTGCTCCGGCCCTAGCGTGTCTTTCAGACTGTCGAAATAGGCGAAGTTCCCCGTGCGCACGTTCACGACGCCAAAGCTCGCGCGCACCGCGCCGCTATTGAGCAGGTCGAAATCGACGAATTGGCGCAACGTGGCGGCCAACGGGGTGGTGTCATAGAAGCTGGTGGAGCCCGCGCCGCGGCCGTGCGCCCAGTACGGCGGCGGAAAACGGGGCTTGAAAAAGCCCGGCTGGCCGGAGAACAGCGCCTGGAACGCGGACAACTGGCCGTTCATGGCGGGCGAACCGAACCCGAAGGGGATGCCCTCGAACATGCCCGCCAGGGTGTCGCCCCAAGGCACCGATCCAAACCCCGCTGGGCGGCAGATGCTTTCCCAGAATCCTCTCAGCCGGTCAACGCGTTCATCTTCGCGGGAACCCGCGATGATGGCCGCGTTGATCGAGCCGATGGAGATGCCTGATATCCAGTTGGGCCGAATGCCCGCTTCGTGCAGCCCCTGGTACACCCCTGCCTGGTAAGACCCCAGGGCGCCTCCGCCTTGCAGCACGAGCGCGACGGTTTCGTAGGGAGGCGTATCGCCGGTGTCTGTGGACTGGGACTTGCGGCGAGCGGTCATTCAGCTACCTCGGGCTAACGTTTGCTTTTATCCGGCACCTGCGGGGCGGCAACGCCCGCGCGGAACGGATACTTGGCGAAGATCTCGGCAACGGCCTTGTCCACGCTTTGCGGCGAGCCGGCGGTTTCGGGGTTCTGGACTTCGCCCACGGCGACGCCCTCCCATACCAGTTGCTTGCGGCGCGTGTCGACAAGATCGATGTTGAGCGTGCCTTCAGTGTACTGGTAGACGTCGTCGCCCCAGCCGTAACCGGGCCACCCGCCGTAGAAGCCCGAACGGTAGCCGTAGTAAGGCCCCATGGGCGGCGGCGCCGGCGTGACCTGCGTCTTTTGCTGGAGCTTGGCGCTGAAATTGACGAGCAGGTCGGGATTGGTCGCGCTATAGGCGTAGCCGCGCATTTCCATCTGGCCGCGCGTCGCGTCCTTGAGCCGTTCGGTCAGCAGGCTGCTGTAGCCGGCCTTGTCCGTGCCCAGCGGATTCATGTAGCCAAACGTGCGGTACTGCGCGAAGTCGGCCTGATGGTCGTAATCGCCTTTCACCGTCGGGCCCGATGCGCATGCCGCAAGCAATGCCGTCATGGAACCCGCCGTCACCCATTTCAACGCTTTAAACGCTTTCATGTTGTTCTCTCCGAGAGCCCAGGGCCTGAACATAGTGCCGCGAACCCTGTAAAGTTTCAACAGAATCTCATTCGCATCCCCCAATTTCCCCCAGCTGAAGCACGGATCCGCCCACGTCTGTCCATTACACTCCGGGATGACTCCCAGACCCCATACAGACCTGACCATGTTGGAACTAGACGGCTCGATCTGGTTTCGTTCCGGCGCCCAGACGTGGGGCGGAAAGAACCGCATAGACCTGCTGGCGCAGATTGACGCCACGGGGTCGATCACGGCTGCCGCCCGCGCGGTCGGCATGAGCTACAAGGGGGCCTGGGACGCCATCGATGCCATGAACAACCTGGCCGGCGAACCGCTCGTCGTGCGGGCCGCCGGCGGCAAGGGCGGCGGCGGCACACAGTTGACCGATCGCGCGCGTCGCCTCATCACGACGTTCCGGGCGCTGGAAGGCGAGCACCGGAAGTTCATGGACAACCTGACGCGCGCCGGCCTGGACGCCAACGGCGACATCGACCTGATGAGGCGTTTCATGCTGAAGACCAGCGCACGCAATAAGTTCCTGGGCACCGTCATCGAGGTCCGCACGGGCGCCGTCAACGACGAGATACTGCTGCGCATCGCCGGCGGCCACATCATCACGGCCACCATTACGCGCGAAAGCACGGCCGAACTGGGCCTGGCGCCCGGCAAGGAAGCGATCGCGCTGGTGAAGGCGTCCAGCGTCATCATCGGCGCCCCCGGCCCGGGTCTGCGCTTGTCGGCCCGTAACCAGTTGCAGGGCAAGATCAGCGATATCCGCCCGGGCGCCGTCAATAGCGAAATCCTGATCGACATGGACGGCGGCGCGACGCTCGCGGCCATCGTCACCAATGAAAGCGCCACGGAACTGGGCCTGGCCGTTGGCGCGCCGGCGGTGGCGATCTTCAAGGCGTCCAGCGTGATCCTGGGCGTGCTCGACTAGACTGCCGCGTTCAGACGCCCACGTCCTCGTCGCGGCGGCGCACCTTGCCGTCGCGCACTTCAAAGACCTCGTCGGCCAGCGCGTCGACATCCGCCGGATCGTGCGTGATCAGCAGCATCGGCACGTCCAGTTGCCGCTGCAAGGTGTTGAGTTCCTGGCGCATCTTGCCGCGCAACTGGGAATCCAGCGCGGAAAACGGCTCGTCCAGCAACAGGATGTCGGGTTGCAGCGCCAGGGCGCGCGCCAAGGCCACGCGTTGCTTCTGTCCGCCGGAGATCTCGTTTGGGTAGCTGCCCACGATGGCGCCCAATTCAAAGGCATCGACCCAGCGCTGCGCTTGCGGCCCGACACCGCGCTTGGGCGGATTGAGCCACCCGCGCCGCAAGCCGAATGCGATGTTCTGCGCCACCGTCAGATGGGGAAAGAGCGCGTAATCCTGGAACAGGTACGCCACCCGGCGGGATTGCGACGGCAGGCAGACGTCCGCTTGCGCATCAAACAGCACCCGTCCGTTGATTTCGATGCGCCCGCCATCCGGCCGCAGCAAGCCCGCCACCGCCCGCAGCGTCAGGCTCTTGCCCGCGCCGGACGGCCCGAACAAGGCGATGCGCTTGGACGACGATGCGAAGGCGACGTCCAGCTTGAACTGCCGGTCGCCCGAGACCATGCGCTTGGTGACCTGAATGTTGATGCTCATCGCCCGCCCCCGTTGCGCTGGCCCGCGCCAATGGGCACCAGCTTGCCCGCCACCAGCAAGACCACGACACAGGTGATTGACGTCACCAACACCAACAGGTTGGCGGTGTGGTCGTCTCCGGCCTGCACGGCCTCATAGATGGCGACCGATAACGTCTGGGTCCGCCCGGGCAGGTTGCCGGCGATCATCAACGTGGCGCCGAATTCGCCCAAGGCTCGTGCGAACGCCAGCAGCACGCCCGCCGCGATGCCGCGCGCGGCCAGCGGCAAGGTCACGCGGAAAAACACGCCGGCTTCTCCAACACCCAGCACGCGCGCCGCGTTCTCCAGTTGGCTGTCCACGTTTTCGAAAGCGGCCCGCGCCGATTTGAACACCAGCGGAAACGCCACGACGGACGCCGCGATCACGGCGCCCTGCCAGGTGAAGACCAATTCGATGCCCCACCCTGCCAGGGTTTCGCCGATGATGCCGCGCCGCCCCAGCAGAACCAGCAGGTAGTAGCCCAGCACGGTCGGGGGCAGCACCAGCGGCAAGGTCAGGATGGCGTCCAGCAGGTCGCGGCCCGGCCATCGCCAGCGCGACAAGGCGAACGCCGCAGCGGTTCCAGCCAGGGTGGCCAGAAGCGTGGCCCACCCTGCCACTTTCAGCGACAGCAGCAGCGGCACCCAAACCGGATCAGTCATCAATTTCCGCGATTCAACAGGTTCAGGGTTTCTGGAAGCCGTAGCGCGACAGGATAGCCTGACCGGCCGGCGACAGCACATAGGCCACGAAGCGGGCGGCGTCCTGGGCGGCGGCTTCGCGCGTCGTCACGGCGATGGGATAGGTGACCGGCGTCTGCGACGGCACCCGCAACGCGACCTTGACCTTGTCCGGCATGACGGCGGCGTCGGTCGCGAACACGAAGCCCGCGTCCACTTCGCCGCGCGATACGTAATCCAGGCTTTGGCGCACGTTCTGCGCCAGCACGCTCTTGGCCTGCACGACGTTCCACAGCCCGGCGGCCTCCAGCGCACTCTGCGTGTAGCGGCCCACCGGCACGGACGCCGGGTTGCCGTAAGCGATGCGTTTGACGTCGTCGCGGGCCAGGTCCTTAAGCGCCGTGATGTTGGCCTTGCTGTCGGTCGGGACGATCAGCACGATCTGGTTGGCTGCGAAGTCCACGCGGGAAGCGGGCTTGACGGCCTTTTCCGCGACCGCCTTGTCCATCGCCTTCTGGTCGGCCGAGGCGAACACGTCAGCCGGCGCGCCCTTCACGATCTGCTGCAGCAGCACGTCCGACGCCCCGAAATTCAGAATGACCTGGGTGCCGGGGTTTTCCTTCTCGTAGCCCCGGGCCACTTCCTTGAACGCGTTGGTCAGGCTGGCCGCTGCGGACACGACCAGATCGCCGGCGTGGGCGGTGGCGCCCCACAAAGCGGAAAGCGCCAGGGACAGCGCCAGCAAGGGGCGTTGGCGGGACATGATCTTCTCCTTCAGAATCGCGATGCGGTAACGCAATATATATAGGTATATAACGCTAGTCAATTTACCGCCAAAGCGGAAATTGAGCCTTATCAAACGACGGAAAAGACGGCGTCAGCCGCGTGCGATCGTGGTGACGCGCACCGATTCGGGCGCCAACGCGTCTTGCAGGCAGGCCAGCGCCAGTTCAGGCTGCGCCTGGCCGCACATGAAGATGTCCAGGGCCGCGAACCGGTGTTCGGGCCAGGAATGGATGCTGATGTGGGATTCGCTCAACAGCACCACGCCCGTCACCCCGGCGCCTTCGCCGAAATGATGGAAGTGCGCGCTGAGGACCTGGGCGCCCGCGGCCCGGGCGGCCGCGATCATCCAGCCCTCCAGCTTGGCGGCGTCCGTCAGCCGCTCGGCCGCGACGCCGCGAAAATCCGCCAGGACGTGGCGGCCCGGAGTGGCATGCACCGTCACTTGTGGGAGCCGCCCGAGGACCAGCCCGAACTGCCGGACGAACTGCTGCCCCAACTGCTACTGCTGCTTCCACCCGCCATGCGGACGCCGGGCGAACTGGCGCCGGTAGCTGCCATCACCACGACCAGGGCATAAATGGCATACAGGAACTTGCCCATCGTGCTATTCGTCCTTTGCGGAAAGCTTGTCCGCCAGCTTGGCGGGGAGCCACAGGAACGCCAGCCCGATCAATATCGGGAAAAAGCGGCCACTGAAGATGTTGCCCATGTTCAAAAAGACCATCCCGATCGTCGCGAACCACGCCCACTTACCGTATCCGCCTCGCTTGCCGCCCATGGGCAGGGACTTCTGCTTGGCCAGTTCGGCATTGCCGAACCATTCCGCCAATTGCGCGGGTGCCACGGGCGCCGCGGCCGACCAGCCGAGTTCGGCGTCGCCCAGTTCGCGCGTCAGCTTCAGCGTGCCGGCCTTGTAGTCGGTGATCTTCGTGGTGTCGCCTGCCTTCACGCGCCAGTTGAATGCGCCTAACGGCACCTCGACCCGCGAGGTGTAGTCGTACAGTTTCTGGTAGAGCTTGGAACGCCAACGCACGCTGGTCGCGTTGTTGTAGCTGGGCCAGGTGTCGCATACCTGCACGCGTTCCCAGCCCTCGTCCGTTTCCACCAGCCAGATGAAACCCTTGAGCGGATTGAACAGCAGGTATTCGATCCAGTCCGACGGCTCTTCGGGGTCGGGGTCGGCGCATTTCATCAAGCCGATCAACGTGAAGCTGACGCCGTCGATCTTGGCCACTGCGCCAAGCGCCAGCGTCGTCTTGATGGCCTGGACCTTGCGTGCCTTTTCGATGACTTCGGCCGTGGGGCCCGAGCAATCCACCGTCGCCGCGCAGGACGGGCAGATCACCTGGGTTGCCATGGCGGCCACGAAGCTGATGGGGCCGCCGCAATTCGGGCAATCCAGCGCCTTGATCTGGCCGCGGAACCGGCCGGCCGTTTCCTCGACCTGCTCGTTGGTGCGCAACGAGCCCGCCTGCATGGCCGACAAGTCGAACGCCTTTCCGATGTAGAGCTCCGGCTCGGGGCCGTCGGAGAAGTCCAACGTCAGGAAGGCATCCAGGCTGCGGAAGTCCGCCACCTTGGCTTGCCAACCGTCGCCGGGCACAAACGGCAGTTCGCCCTGCGCCCCGCCTGCCTGGCAGGCCCGCACGTCGGCGGCGATGAAGCGCTGGCCATCCAGCTTCAATTCGTCGCCGGGCGCGATGTCGGCAAACGCCGGCATGCCCTGCGTCGATTTGACCTTGCGTCGGCGCGTCAGGGCGTACTGGCCCGACGCATCCGACAACCAGCCGTCGGTGCCGTCTTCAAACCAGACATACCATTCGTTCCAGAAGCCTTCGTCGAAACGCAGCTGGATGCGGCCGACCACGTCAAAGCGCTTGCTGTCGTACTGGCCAGTCGCGCCCAGGCACAAGGGCGAATAGTCTTCCAGCACATCGGCCATTTCGCCGATGCGCCTGACCGAATCTGCATCCTTGAGCAAGGTGCTGCGGCAAGCGCCGCACACCGCCATGACCGAGGCCGTGGACGTGAACTTGACCGGAGCGCCGCACTGCGGACACAGAACCTGCTGCATAGGGCCTTAGCTGGTGAGTTTCTTCAGGACTTCCGCCTTGGCCGTGTCGTAGTCGGCGGCGGTGATCAAGCCCTTGTCCAGCAAGTCCTTCAACTGCTGCAGGCGCGCGGCGGGGTCAACGGGTGCGGCCGCGGGCGCCGCCGGCTGCGCTGGCTGCGCGGGCTGGCCCTGGCCAACGCCCAATCCCGCCGCCATCGTCTGCCCCAGCGCGGCGCCGGCCGCCAAGCCGGCACCAATGCCGGCGATGCCGCCTTCGTTCTGCGCCGCCAGCGGGATCGAGGTGGCCGTCTGGTACTGGGTGAACTTGCCCAGGTCGCCCGCCATGCCCATCGAAATCCGCGTGTCCAGCGCCTTTTGCAGTTCTTCAGGCAACGACACGTTTTCAACGGTGAAGTTGTCCAGCTTGACGCCATAGCGGTCGAACACCGGCGCCAGCTGTTCGCTGATGCTCTGCGACATCAGGCCCTGGTTGCCGGCGATATCCAGGAACGGCACCTTGGAGCCGCCCAGCGCCGTCGTCATCGCCGCGACGACCATGTTGCGCAGTTGCGCTTCCAGGTCGTCCACCGTGTATTCGTCGCGCGTGCCGCTGATTTCGCGGTAGAACTTGGCGGGATCCGAGATCTGATACGAATACACGCCGAACGCCCGCAGCCGCACCATGCCGAATTCGCTGTCGCGCAGCGTCACCGGCTGCGCCGTGCCCCAGCGACGGCCCAATTGCAGCCGTGTGCTGAAGAAGATCACGTCCGACTTGAAGGGCGACTCGAACAGCTTGTCCCAGTTCTTCAAGTAGGTCAGGATCGGCAGCGTCTGCGTGGTCAGCTTGTACATGCCGGGACCGAACACGTCGGCCACCTTGCCTTCATTGACGAACACCGCCATCTGCGACTCGCGCACGGTCAGGCTGGCGCCGTACTGGATTTCGAAATCCTGCATCGGATGGCGCCAGGCGAGCACGCCGTCGCGATCCTCGTTCCATTGCAGGATGTCAATGAACTGCTTGCGAATAAATGAACCGAGACTCATGGAAAGTCCTCCCGTGTCAGATCGGATGCGGCGCGCCTGCCTCAGGTCAGGCAGGCGGCGTTGACGACGCCAGCGGACAGCGAGATCGCGCCGATCAGGCCGCCCATGGCGATATTGTTCTGTTCGATGGCTTCGTTCATGCCGCGGATGGTCCGGGCGACCACGACGTACACGACGATCTGCACCACCATGGCGGCGATGCCCCAAACCAGGAACATCACGAAGCTGGCGTGGACGGCAATGCTGGAGCACAGCGTGAAGCTGAACCCCACCAGCGCGCCGCCGTAGGACAGCACGGCGGCGATATTGCCTTCGCGGATCAGTTCGAATTCCCTGTAGCGCGTCACGGCGGTGTAAACCGCGGTGAAAATGCCCAGCATGACAAGCGCCGAGACGATATAGATCAGATAGGTCACCGCCGGATGCATCGCTTCTCCCATTGCCACCCTCCCAATTGCGCGCAGTATATACGCGGCGTTCGATATACTGCGAACGCATTTTTCGTGTCGGACACCTCATGCGCGACCGCGTTCTCATCCTATCGGTATTGATCGTTGCTTCCTGCGGTTTGGGCTATGAGCTCATCAGCAGCGCGCTGGCCAGCTATTTACTGGGCGATTCGATACTTCAGTTCTCTTCCGTCATCGGCTGCTACCTGTTCGCCATGGGCATCGGGTCGTGGTTGTCAAAATATGTAAGAGACGAAGACGTTTTGAATCGATTTATCGATGTCGAACTGCTGGTGGCGTTATTGGGCGGCGTTTCCGCCGCGGTCCTGTTCCTGGTGTTCGCGTGGCTGTCGGCCCCCTTCCGCGCCGCCCTGTACGTGGGCGTCTTCGTCATCGGCCTGATGGTGGGGATGGAAATCCCGCTGGTGATGCGTGTCTTCAATCAGCGCAAGGCCGAATTCCGGGAGATCGTCAGCCGGGTGCTGACGTTCGACTATCTGGGCGCGCTGGCCGTATCCCTGATCTTCCCGTTGCTGCTGGCGCCCAAGCTGGGCCTGCTGCGCACCAGTTTCCTGTTCGGCATCATGAACGCCAGCGTGGCGCTGTGGACCACGTGGCTGTTCCGCGCCGAGATCCGCCGCCCCGGCGAAAAGGCCATCCGCGCCTGCGTGGTGATCGGCTTCCTGGCGCTAGGCTTCATGTGTTCCTCCGCCATGACGGCCTGGGCCGAGAAAGGACTGTACGGCGACGACGTCGTGCACGCCGAAACCACGCCCTACCAACGCCTGGTGGTCACGCGCTGGCACGACGACCTGCAGGCGCTGCCCTGGGCGCGCAATGTGCTGGTGCTGGGCGGCGGCGACGGCCTGGCCGTGCGTGAAATCCTTAAGTACAAGAACATTGAGCATGTCACGCTGGTGGATCTGGATCCCGCCATGACCGGGCTGTTCTCTCGCTCGGAACCGCTGGTCAAGCTGAATCAGGGGTCGTTGAAGGACCCGCGCGTCACCGTCATCAACGACGACGCTGGCCGTTGGCTGGAAACCCACGCCGAGGTCTACGACTTCATCGTGGTGGACTTTCCCGATCCCTCCAACTTCGGGCTGGGCCGGCTGTACTCGGTGCCCGTCTATCACCTGATGGCGCGCCACCTGGCCGAAAATGGCTACATGGTGGTTCAGTCCACCTCGCCCTACTTCGCGCCGCGCTCGTTCTGGAGCGTGGACGCCACCTTGAAGGAGGCGGGGCTGAACACCTGGCCCTACCACGCCTACGTGCCGTCGTTCGGCGACTGGGGCTTCATCCTGGCCAGCAAGCGGCGCGACTACACGCCGCCCGACAAGATCACCGTCCCCACCCGCTACCTGGATCCCGCGACCACCCGCGAACTGTTCCACTTCCCGGCCGACATGCCAGCCCTGGCGATGCCGCCCAATCGTTTGAATGAGCAGTCGCTCGTGCGCTATTTCGACGAGGACTGGCGCAAGGTCATCCGCTGATGCAGCGTCGCAGCTTCCTGCTGGCCGCGGCTACCGCGGCGGTGGCGGGCACGGCCGGCTACTACCGGTCGCGCATCGTCGAGACCACGCCGCACATCCATTACCCCGGCATGCAGGCCGGCCACGCCTTGCGCGACGGGGCGGCGCTGCCCGTCCCGTCCGCCAGCTACCGGCACGACGTGGCCATCCTGGGCGCCGGCGTGGCCGGCCTGTCCTGCGCGTGGAAGCTGGCGCGGGAGGGGCACACGAATTTCGTCGTCGTCCAAGGTCCTGAATTCGCCGGCAACGCGGCGGCCGGCCGGCAAGACGAGCTGGACTATCCGTTGGGCGCGCACTATCTGCCGCTGCCATCCATGGCGTCGACCCACGTTCGCGAGATGCTGGCCGACTTCGGCATCATCGAACGCGGCGCGGCCGAACTGCGCCCGTATTACGACGAATCCATCCTGGTGCACTCGCCGCAAGAACGCCTGCTGCGCAACGGCCGATGGGAAGACGCCCTGCTGCCCATGACCGGATTGCCCGACGCGGTCGTGGCACAGCATCGCCGGTTCCTGGCATTGATTGACCGGCTCCATACGCAGACCGGAAGCGACGGCCGCAAGGTCTTCAGCATTCCCATCGCGCTGTCGTCGCAAGATGCCGCGTGGCGCGCGCTGGACACGATCACGTTCAAGCAATGGCTGGACCGCGAAGGCTACACGTCGCCAGCCCTGCACTGGTACCTGAACTACTGCTGCCGCGATGACTATGGCGCGCAGTACGACGTGGTGTCGGCCTGGGCCGGCCTGCACTACTTCGCCAGCCGCGACGGCCACGCCGCCAACGCGGGCGAAGGCGCGGTCCTGACCTGGCCCGGTGGATTGTCCGCGCTGACGGACCGCATGCGCGACGCGATCACGCAAAAGTTGGGGCACGCGCGATGGCTGATGGCGGGCACCGCGGTGCGCGTCAACGAGACGCCTGGCGGCACGCTCACGACTTGCGTGACCCCGGGCGCCTTCCCCGGGGCCTACACGCTGCAATCGCGCCGCACGGTCTGCGCCATGCCGCTGTTCGTGGCCCAGCGCATCCTGCCGGACATCCGCGCATACGGCTACGACCCGGCGGCGCACGCCTCGCCGCACGCGCCGTGGCTGGTGTCGAACTTCGTGCTGGAAGGCTATCCGCTGGAAGCGCCCGGCGAACCGCTGTCCTGGGACAACGTGGTCTACCAGGGCCAGGCGTTGGGCTACGTCGTGTCCACGCACCAGCTGCTGCGCGTGACGCGGTCACCGCGCACGGTGTTCACCGCGTACCACGCGCTAAGCGGCCAGACGCCGAACGCCGCGCGCCAATGGCTGGCCACGGCTAGCCCGCAAGACCTGCGCGACGAAGCCGCCGCCGACCTCGTGGCCGCGTATGGCCGCGAATTCTGGCGCAATGCGCGCCGGCTTGATATCACGGTGCGCGGCCACGCCATGGCCACGCCACGGTGCGGCTACCTGTCCAATCCCGGACTCGCGGCGTTGCGCGAGGTCGACGGACCGATCTTGTTCGCGCATGCCGACTTATCGGGCTATTCCGTCTTCGAAGAGGCCTCGTGGTGGGGCGTGGTGGCGGCCGGCCGGATTCTTGGGCAACCGCCGCCGCAAGCCTGATGCGGCGGGCGCGACGGATTCCCCCCTGCGCCGCCATCCGCTGCAATACAATTCCCGGCCTCGACGCTTCGAATAAAAACTCATGGGAAAGCACGTCATCGTCTTGGGCGCGGGCATTGTCGGTGTCTGCTGCGCGCTGGAGTTGCTGCGCCGCGGCGCGACCGTGACCTTGGTCGACAAGCAAGAACCCGGCATGGAAACATCGATGGGCAACGCCGGCGTGCTGGCGCGCAGCTCGCTGATGCCGTTCAACCATCCCGGCTTATGGCGGCAACTGCCCCGCTTGCTGAAAAACGATACGGTCCAGTTCCGCTACCGCCCGCGATACCTGGCGCGGAACCTGGGCTGGGCGGCACGTTTCCTGATGCATGCGCGGCCCGCCGTTTTCCGCGAAACCGTCGAGGCCCTGGACGGCCTGATCCGGCTGTCCGCGCCCGAACACCTGAAACTGCTGGACGCTGCTGGCGCGCGCCATCGTTTGCGCGACACGGGATGGGTGTTCCTGTACCGCAGCGCAGCGGCCTGGGACGGTAGTGCGCTAGCCCGCGAGACCTTTGCCCGGCATGACGTTCCGACGCAGGTCCTTAGCCCCGCCGAACTGGCGGCAATGGAGCCTGCGCTTAGCCCCATCTTCCATCGAGCGCTGTGGATCCAGGGATCGTATTCGGTCGACGACCCGCATGAGGTCGTTGCCGCCTATGCGGAATTATTCCTGCGGTCGGGCGGGGCG
>NZ_JBHFII010000039.1:47914-48526 GCF_057334215.1 Achromobacter maghribensis
CCACCCCGCCGCCGCCACCGCCATCCGCCGCGATGGCCAGCGCTGGACGGTGCAGGGGTCCCAGGATTCCGAATCGCTGTCGGCGGATCAGCTTGTCGTGGCGCTGGGCCCCTGGTCCAAAGGACTGTTGAAGACGACGGGCATCGACCTGCCCATGGCCTTCGAACGCGGGTATCACATGCACTACGGCGGCAAGGATGGCGCCCGCGTGAGCCGGCCCGTCTACGACACCGGCGGCGGTTACGTGCTGTCGCCCATGGCGCGCGGCCTGCGGCTGACCACCGGCGTCCAGCTGGACGATTGCGACGCGCCCGCCCGGCCGGACCAACTAGCGCTGGCGGAATCGCGCGCGCGCGAAGCGTTCCCGTTGGGCGAACGCCTGGATCCTGCCGCCTGGTTGGGCCGCCGCCCCACCCTGCCCGACAGCCGCCCGATGATCGGCGAAGCGCCACGCCACCCCGGGCTGTGGCTGGCGTTGGGGCACCAGCACATCGGGTTCAGCACGGCGCCGGGCACGGCGAAGATCTTGGGCGAACTGATGTTCGACGAGGCAGCGGAATCCCGCTACCAGGCCTTCCGGCCCGGCCGGTTCCTCTAACGGCCGGGGGGGGG
>NZ_JBHFII010000039.1:48549-60499 GCF_057334215.1 Achromobacter maghribensis
GCCCCGAAAGCCCCCCCGACGGTCTTCTGGGCAAAGCCGGAATCAGCCCAGCAGCAACGCGTCGTCCGACAGCTTTTCGCCGCGCACGCGTTCGAACATGGCCAGCAGGTCCGGCACGTCCATGCCGCGGCGTTCGTCGCCGGACACGTCCAGCACCACCTGGCCTTGATGCAGCATCACCGTGCGGTCGCCCACATCCAGCGCCTGGCGCATGCTGTGGGTGACCATCATGGTGGTCAGCTGATTCTCGGCGACGATGCGGGCCGTCAACTGCAGCACGAAGTCAGCCGTGCGCGGGTCTAGCGCCGCGGTGTGCTCGTCCAGCAGCAAGATGCGCGACGGCTGCAAGGCTGCCATCAGCAGGCTGACCGCCTGACGCTGACCGCCAGACAACAAGCCGATGCGGTCCGTCAGCCGATTTTCCAGCCCCAGGCCCAAGGTGGACAGGCGTTCGCGGAAACCGTCCTTCATCGATGCCTTGACCGCCCGGCTGTAGCCACGGCGCGCGCCGCGCATTTGCGCCAGCGCCATGTTCTCTTCGATGGTCAGGTCTTCGCAGGTGCCGGCCATCGGGTCCTGGAACACGCGGGCCACGCGGCCGGCGCGCGCCCAGACGGGCTGCCGCGTGACGTCCACGCCATTGATGTCGATCCGGCCCGAATCCACGGGCAAGTCGCCCGACACGGCGTTCAGGAACGTGGACTTGCCGGCGCCGTTGGAGCCGATGACAGTCACGAACTGGCCCGACGGAATATCCAGCGACATGCCGCGCAGTGCGCGGGTTTCGATGGGCGTGCCGGCGTTGAAAGTAATTTTGAGATCTTTAGCGGACAACATTTCAGTACTCCATTGTGCAGTCGCAGCACCCGCGCCGCATGAAGCCGGCGCAGCCAGACCGGGGCCGCCGCGGAGCCGGCTTTGCCGGTCCGCCAGCGGCGCCCCCTTGAGGGGAAAGCGCCACAGGCGCTTCGGGGGTGGGCATCATCCTTTCTTGCCGAGCAGGCGGCGCTTGAGCATCGGGATGACCAGGGCGACCGTGACCAGTACCGCGGTGACGAGGTTCAAGTCCTGGGCCTTCAAGCCGATGAAATCGCTGTTCAGCGCCAGGGCGATGAAGAAGCGGTAGACGATGGCGCCGATGATGACGGCAAGGGTCGCCAGCATCAGTTTGCGCGACGGCAGAATGCTCTCGCCAACGATCACCGCGGCCAGGCCGATCACGATGGTGCCGATGCCCATCGAGATGTCCGAGCCGCCTTGCGTCTGCGCGAACAGCGCGCCGGCCAAGGCGACCAGCGCGTTCGACAGCGCCATGCCGCCCAGGATCATGCGGCCGGTGTTGACGCCTTGCGCGCGGGCCATGCGGCCGTTGGAGCCGGTGGCGCGCACGGCCAGGCCGGTCTGCGTGGCGAAGAACCAGTCCAGCGCCAGCTTGGCCAGAATCACGATCACGATCAGGATCAGCGGGCGGGCGACGTAGTCGGAAATCCAGCCCGGCTGCAAGATCGTGAAGACAGTGGGTTCGGTGATTAGCGGCACGTTGGGCTTGCCCATGATGCGCAGGTTCACCGAATACAGCGCGATCATCATCAGGATGCTGGCCAGCAGATCCATGATCTTGAGCTTCACGTTCAGCCAACCCGTGACCAGGCCCGCGGCCGCGCCGGCGAACGTGGCGATGATGGTGGCGGAAAACGGATCGGTGCCCGAGGCGATCAGCGTGGCACAGACCGCGCCGCCCAGCGGGAAGCTGCCGTCAACGGTCAGGTCGGGGAAGCGCAGCAGGCGAAAGGAGATAAACACGCCCAAGGCCACCAGGCTGAAGACCAGCCCGATCTCCAACGCGCCTAACAACGAGAACAATGACATGAGTCAAATCCAATCAGGGTAAGGAAGGTGCATATTAAAGACTTGAAACGTCGGATTTCTTGCGTTTGGGGGTCAGTTTTACCCCAGCTTTCGCAATAAACGTTTCCCGGTCCGCCATTTTCGCTTGTTTCCTGCCAAAGCGTCTCCACGCGTGTCGGCAATGCCGCAAGCGGAGTCGTACAAGACCGTTCAGGGAGCAAAAACGCCCGGTGCGGCGCGCGCCAACATGGCGGGGCACCCGGCAATTCAAGACCAGCAAACTGCGCCGGGCCGCGAGCATCTTGTGAACGCTGCCGCCCTGAAGACCATGGGGTAAGGCAAGACACACCAAAAAAACTTAACAAAAACCCCGCGCACGCCGGGTAGGCGTGGCGGGGTGCCTGCGGAACCGCTTTACTTCACGACCACCGCGGCCGATTTGATGATGGCATCCGACAAGGTCACGCCTTGCTTGGTAGCCGCGCCCGGATTCACGTACAGCTCAAGCTTCGAGATGGTTTCCGACGGGATCGCGCCGGGCTTTTCGCCCTTCAGGATGCGCACGACCACCTTGCCCGTCTGCACGCCCAGATCGCGGTAGTTGATACCCAGGGCGGCGATGCCGCCGCGCTTGACGCTGTCGGTGTCGGACGCGATCAGCGGGATCTTGGCGTCGTTGCCGACCTTCACCAGCGATTCATAGGCCGACACGACGTTGTTGTCGGTGTTGGTGTAGATGACGTCGACCTTGCCGATCAGGCTGCGCGCGGCCGAGGCCACGTCGACCGAACGCGGGGCGGCGGCTTCCACCAGGCTCATGCCGTACTTGGGCAGGATTTCCTGGAGCTTCTTCACGACCACGACCGAATTGGCTTCGCCCGGGTTGTAGACCATGCCCACGCGCTTGGCGTTCGGAACGATCTTCTTGATCAGGTCGACTTGCTTGTCCAGCGCCAACAGATCCGACACGCCAGTCACGTTGGTGCCCGAGGCGTCCATGCTGGCGACCAGCTGCGCGGCGACGGGGTCGGTCACGGCCGAATACACCACGGGCACGTCCTTGGTGGCGGCCACGACGGCTTGGGCGGACGGCGTGGCGATGGCCACGATGGCGTCGGGCCTGTCGCCCACGAACTTGCGGGCGATTTGCGCGGCGGTGCCGTTATTGCCCTGCGCACTTTGGTATTGCCACTTCAGGTTCTTGCCCGCTTCATAGCCGGCTTGCTTGAGCGCGTCTTGCACGCCGTCACGGACGGCGTCCAGCGCCGGGTGCTCGACGATGGCGGTGATCGCCACCGACTTCTGCTGCGCAGCCACAGGCGCGGCGATAGCCATCGCCAGCGCCATGGCGCCAACCGTCAGAAAATGTTTTTTTCCGATCAGCATACTAAGCTCCTTGAACCCTTGGTAGTTGTTCGTTGGGGGTTTTCGTGGGGGTTTCGTCGTTATGGCCCCGTCGGCGGCTTCCCGCCTGTCTGGCTGACCATAAAGCCGTATAGTCTAACTTGCCGCCACGCAAAATAACTTGGGGGGAATCCCTGAAATGGTGCATGCCGAAAACGTCATGCCCCATGCCGGGGCACGCGGCGCCAATATACTAAACCGGCGCGGCCGCCCTTTCCGGCAGCCCGTCGACGCATCCAAAGGCCACGCCATGATCAAACGCGCTTTGGGCCGTTCCGGCCTGCAAATTCCCCCGCTTACTTTCGGCGGCAACGTCTTCGGCTGGACCGTCGACGAGGCCGGCACGTACTCGCTGCTGGACGCCCTGGTCGACGCGGGCCTGAACTTCATCGACACGGCCGACGTCTATTCGCGCTGGGCCCCCGGCAACCAGGGCGGCGAATCCGAAACGCTGATCGGCAAATGGCTCAAGCGTTCCGGCAAACGCGATCGCGTGCTGATCGCGACCAAAGTCGGCATGGAGATGGGGCCCGACGCGCAGGGCCTGGCGCCCGCGTATATCCGCCGCGCGCTGGAAGCTTCGTTGGCCCGCCTGCAAACGGATCACATCGACCTGTATCAGTCCCACAAGGATGATCCCAACACGCCGCTGACCGACACGCTGGCTGAATACGCCAAGCATATCGAAGCGGGCAAGGTGCGCGCGATCGGCGCGTCGAACTACACGGCCGTGCGCTTGTCCGAAGCGCTGATCACGGCGGAACGCCACGACCTGCCTCGCTACGAGAGCATCCAGCCCGAATACAACCTGTATAGCCGCGAGCCTTTCGAATCCGGCTTGCAGAGCCTGGTGAAGACGCAGCAGATGGGCACGATCAACTACTACGCGCTGGCCAGCGGATTTCTCAGCGGCAAGTACCGCAGCGCGGCCGATGCCGGCAAAAGCACGCGCGGACAGAAGATTGTCGACAATTACTTGAACGAGCGCGGCTTGCGCATCCTGAAAGCGCTGGACGAGGTTGCCGAAGACGCCGGCTGCACGCCTGCCCAGGCCGCGTTGGCCTGGCAGATCGCGCAGCCTGGCATCACCTCGCCCATCGTCAGCGCCACGTCGGTCGCCCAATTGGACGAACTGGTCAAGGCCGCCAGCCTGACGCTGACGCATGACCAGCTGACCCGGCTCAGCCAGGCCAGCGAGTGGCGTTAGGCGCGGGCTGCATCAATCCAGCTTGACGCCGGAATCCTTCACGACTTTGGCCCAACGATCCACCTCGCTGTCGACGAACTTGCCAAAATCGGCGCCCGTCAGCGTGGGGATCGACGATCCATTGCCCGCCCAGGTTTCCTTGAGCTTCGGCGTGTTCAAGGCCTTGGTGATTTCAACGGCCATCCTGTCGACCGCCTCTTTCGGCGTGCCGGCAGGCGCCCAGATGGCGTACCACGTCGACACGACGTAGTTGGGCACGCCTGCCTGGGCGGCGGTCGGTACGTCGGGCAACGAGGCCGACCGCTCGGTGGCAGCCACCGCCAGCGGTTTGATGGCGCCGGCGCGGATGTGGCCCGACGATGATCCCAGGCCATCGAACGCCAGATCGACCTGACCGCCGATCAGTGCCGACAGCATCGGGCCCGCGCCCTGGTACGGCACGTCCACCAGCTTGATGCCGGTCTGCATGGCGAAAAGCTCGCCGGCCAGGTGGTGCGTGCTGCCCTTTCCTGCCGTGCCGTAGTTGATTTCGCCCGGGTGCTTCTTGGCGTAATCGATGAATTCCTGCAAGGTCTTCACCGGCAGCTTGGTGGCATTGATGACGACCACCTGCGGCGGCTGCGCCACCAGCGCGACGGGCACGAAGTCCTTTTGAATGTTGTAGTTCAGGCTTTTATAAAGAGATGGGGCCAACGCGTGGTGCGCGCCGCCCATGAAGAAGGTGTAGCCGTCCGGCCGGGCCTTGGCGGCCACGCCCGCGCCCACCGTGCCGCCCGCGCCGCCTTTGTTGTCGATGACCACGGCCTGACCCAGTTGCGTGGTCAGTTGCTGGGCCAACGGACGGGCGAACGTATCCGTGCCGCCGCCAGCGGGGAACGGGACGATCAGCGTGATGGGGCGCTCGGGCCATTGCGCGGCGGCCACACCGCCGAAACTCAGGGCTGCCACGGCGAATACGGCCGCGGCGGTCGTGCGAACTTTCATGTTGTCTCCTCTTGCTGCATCATGGGGACGGCGCGATTTTGTGCGTCTCGTCTCTTGAATTTCTTATGGAATGAAGCTGCCAGGACGGCGTTGCGTTATGTGGGATGGGCCTCCTTGAAAAAAAAATGCCGGCCCCTGGAGGCCGGCATCCCGGTCGGCGTCAAAGCGCCTTGTAGGTTTCGCGCAGCACGTTCTTCTGCACCTTGCCCATCGTGTTGCGCGGCAGCTGGTCGATGATATGCACGCGCTTGGGCACTTTGAAGTTCGCGATGCGCGACTTCAACTCCAGTTGCATGGCGGCTCCGTCCAGCGACACGCCGTCCTTGGGCACGACGACGGCCACCACGGCCTCGCCGAAATCCGCGTGCGGCACGCCGATGACCGCCGATTCCGCCACGCCGGGCATGTCGTCGATCAAGGTCTCGATCTCTTTCGGGTAGACGTTGAAACCGCCGGAAATGATCAGGTCCTTGCTGCGGCCCACGATGGAAAGGTAGTCCGCCGGCACGTCGCGTCCGGCGGATTCCCCGCCCCAACGACCCACGTCACCCGTCTTGAACCAACCGTCTTCGGTAAATTCCTCGCGGGTCTTTTCCGGCATGCGCCAGTAGCCCGAGAACACGTTGGGTCCGCGCACCTGCACATTGCCGATTTCGCCCGGCGCCAGCGCGATGCCGGCATCGTCCACCACGCGCACCTGCACGCCCGGCAGCGCGCGGCCGACCGTGCCGGCCAGGCGCTCGCCCAGCTTGGCATCGTAGGGGTTGGACGTCAGCATGACGGTCTCGCTCATGCCATAACGTTCCAGGATGGCGTGGCCGCTGCGCGTCTGGAAATCGGAAAACGTTTCGGCCAGCAACGGCGCGGAACCCGAAATGAACAGGCGCATGTTGGCGCACACCGCGCGGTCGAAACGCGGGTCCGCCAACAGACGGACGTAGTACGTCGGCACGCCCATCATCACCGTGCTTCGCGGCAGGTAATGCAGCACCTGGTCGGCGTCCAGCTTCGGCAACCAGATCATCTTGGCGCCGGCCAGGAGCGCGCCGTGCGACGCCACGAACAGGCCGTGCACGTGGAAAATGGGCAGCATGTGAAGCAGCACGTCGTCTTCGCGCCACCCCCAGTATTCGTGCAGCACCCGAGCGTTGGCAGCCAGGTTACCGTGCGACAGCATCGCCCCCTTGCTGCGGCCGGTCGTGCCGGACGTGTACAGGATGGCGGCCAGGTCATCGGGCTGGCGGACGACGGTCTTGAAGGTTTGCGGCAAGCCGCCCGCGGCGTCCAACAGCGTGCCGGTGCGGTCTTCGTCCAGGGTGTAGACATGCGCGCAACCCGCCTTGCCGGCGGCGCGCTGCACCCAGTCATGGTTCTTGCTGGCGCAGACCACCACAGCCGGCTCGGCGTTGCCCAGGAAGTACTCGATCTCGGCTTCGCGATACGCCGTGTTCAACGGCAGATACACCAGCCCCGCACGCAGCGTGGCCAGGTACAACAGCAGCGCTTCCGGCGATTTTTCGACTTGCACCGCCACGCGCGACCCGTCGGGCAGGTCAAGCGACGTCAGCAGGTTGGCCAGGCACGCCGTGGCGCGGTCGATGTCGTCCCAGGTGTATTCAAGGTCGGGCGTTTCCAGCGCGACTTTGCTGCGGTCTTTGGGAAAGCCGCCTTGCAGGACAGCATAGAGGTTGGCGTTGCTCACCTTGGTCAGTCTCCGGAAAAGGAAGGGTCTACGCCGGCCAGGAAGGCGCGCACGCCCTCCTTGTGGTCCCGGCTTTCGGCATAGGAGAAATAATCGCGATACTCGTCCTCGGTCAAGGCGCCGCCTTGGGCCAACCTTGCGGACAAGCGTTTATTGATGCGGGCCGCCAACGGCGCGCCCTGGGCAATGCGGCCGGCGCTGCGGCGCGCGGCCTCGTCCACCTGGTCATCGGGGACGATGCGGGTCAACAGGCCCAGGCCCAGCGCTTCTTCGGCGCCGAACACGCGGCCTTCGAGCAGGATGGCCAACGTGGCCGCGCGCCCGGCCAACGCCAACAGCCCGCGCATTTCATCCGGCGCCATGGGAAACCCCAGGCGGTTGATGGGCACGCCGAAACGCGCCGACGCGCCCGCGATGCGCAGGTCGCATTGGCTGGCGATTTCCAACCCGCCCCCCACGCACACGCCTTCGATCTGCGCGATGACGGGATGCGGGCATTGCGCCACGGCCTGCAGCGCGGGCGCCAGGATTTCGCGGTGATAGCGCTGCACGCCGGCCATGTCGGCCCGCTGAACGGGAAACTCGCGGATGTCCGCGCCCGCCGCGAAGTTGCCGCCCTCGCCGCGCACGATCACGCAGCGCAGGGTGTCATCCGCGGCCAACTGCGTGAACACGTCCTGAAGTTCGCGCCACATGCCCACCGTTATCGCGTTCAGGCGGCCGGGATGCGACAGCGTCACCCAGGCCAGCGCCCCTTCGCGTTCCAGCCGCACGCGGCCAGTCACGTCTTGCGTCATGTCCCCTGCCCTTTCTTATTAATGGTTGGCGCCGTGTATCCGGCGATCAGGCTACGCGGCCCACGCTTCGGCTGACCTGCGGTTTGCCGTCGCCCAGCTTGGCCAGATTCGTGTCCAGTTCATCGAGGTCGTACAGATAGTTCACCATCAGCCCGCAAGACTGCTTCAGGCCTTTCTGCGACGTATCCGCCGCCCAGTTCAGGCGTTCGATGCGCGCGCCGTTACCCAGGTGGAAGCGGGCTACCGCATCCAGCGGCAAGTTGTTCTTCATGGACTGCAGATAGCAGGCGGCCAGGCGAAAACCCGCGCGCTTGACCACGTCGGGCGCGCGGCCCTGGGCGGCTTTGGCCAGGCGCGACACCCAGCGCTGTCCGTCCGGCACGCCCTCGCGCTTGCGCTCCTTGGCGCGCGCCTTGTCTTCGCGCACGATGCCTTCGACGGCTTCGGCGTCCAGCTTGCCCAGCCAATCCGAAAACCCGGGGATGGGCGACAGGGTGGCAAAGGACTTCAGCTTGGGCAGTTCGTCCAGCAATTGTTCGACCACGCGCTTAAGCAGGAAATTGCCGAAGCTGATGCCTTTCAGGCCGGGTTGCGTATTGGAAATGGAATAGAAGATCGCCCAACGGGCCTTGTCCAGGTCTTGGGGCGGCAGCGTGCTGTCCAGCAGCACCTGCACGTTGTCGGCCATCTGGCTGGCAAAGGCCACTTCCACGAAGATCAGCGGCACGCCCGGCATCTGCGGATGGAAGTAAGCGTAGCAGCGGCGGTCGGGGGATACACGGCGGCGCAGATCGTCCCAGGACGTGATTTCATGCACGGCTTCATACAGGATGAGCTTTTCCAGCAACGACGCCGGCGAATCCCAGGTCAGCGGGCGCAGTTCCAGCAACCCCACGTCGAACCAGGCCGACAGCAGGCCTTCCAGCTCTTTGTCCAGGCTTTGGATACCCGCGACCTGTTTGCGCCAGCGCAGCATATCGGCGCGCAATTCCACCAGAAAACGCAGGCCCTGCGCCTGGGCGTTGAAGCGCTTGAACAAGCGCGCGCCCTCGCCGCCGTCGCCCGCGTACGTGGCGCGGACTTGCGCCAACGCGGCCAGCATCAACCGGCGGTCCTTGCCGTCGGCGGCGCTGTATTGTTCGCACCAGCGGCGCGCCAGCTTGTTCGCGGCGACATCGGTCAACCGTGCTTCGAACAGGCGCCGCACTTCGGATTCGCTGGGCAGACGCCCGCGCTCCCACAAGCGGCCCAACCGCGTGATCAGGCTGGCTCCTTCGGCGGCCGACGCAGCGTCGATCGCTTCGGCCTCGGGCTCAGGCGTGCGTGCGCCCCGCGCGGGCGCGAGATTGGCGGGTACGGACATGGGCGGGCTCCTGGATGACGATGGGATCGGATAACGCCGGATCGGCGGCGTCTTCATGGGCTAATGCGCGCAGCGCTTCCAGCTGCCGCATCAAATGGGTGTGCGCTAGCGCCTGCGCGGCCTCGCTGTCATGCGCCTTGAGCGCGGCGAAGATGGCCAGGTGTTCGGCGCAGGATTGTTCAATACGCCCCGGCCGCGCCAGGCTGCGATGCCGCGACAGGCTCAGCACCTTGCGCAGGTTGCCCACCATGTCGTTCAGCCACTGATTGCCGGACAGGGCCTGCACGGCCTCGTGGATCAGGTAATTGGTTTGGTAGTAGGCGTCGATGCGGCGGGCTTTGGCATGGCCCGCCAGTTCGGCGTGCAGCGGCTCAAGCGCGGCCAGTTCGGCGTCAGTGGCCTTGCGCGCGGCCTCGAAGGCGCAGCGCCCTTCCAGCATGGCCATCAACGGGAAGATGTCTTCGAGGTCTTGCGTGGACAGTTCGTTGACGAAGCATCCGCGCCGCGGCTCCAGCCGCACCAGCCCTTCGGTGGCCAGCACCTTCAAGGCTTCGCGCAATGGCGTGCGGGAAATGCCCAGCTCGCCCGCCAGCCGCAGTTCGTCGATCCATTCGCCGTTAGTCAGCGCGCGCGCGTGGATCATGGCGCGCAGCCGATCCGCGACTTCCAGGTACAGGGCTTGACGGACGATGGGTTGGCTCATGGGGAGGCGGTTTGGACTACACCGTAATTCATAATTATGAAGAAGCCCATGATAGATCCCGGCCGGGGAAAAGGTAAACCCCCTTCCCGCCCCGTGACTACCCTAATAGGAAGGCGGGGTCCGGCCCCCGATGGACGCTCCCGATGGACACCCCGATAGACGCCCCCCGGGCGTCCCGGAGGGTCAGCACGGCCGACTGGCCGCCCTACGCTTTAAAAATGCAGCACGCCGTCGACGGCATGGCGGGTCAGCGCGCGGGCCCAGCGACGCGCCGGCAGTCCGTACCGGGATTCCACCACCTCGGCCCGCTCCAGCAGCTCGGCCGGCGTGATCGCCAGGCTCGGCCCTGAAAACGCCAGCACGATCTGGTTGCCGGCGTCGACTTCTGGCAGCAGCACCACGCGGTCGTCGAACGCTTTGGACAGGTTGTCGATGTTCTTGCCGAAACTGTCGTGGCGGCCGAACAGGTTCACCGCCAGCACGCCCACGTCGCCCAGCACCCGCCGGCAATCGCGGTAGAACTTCACGCTGTCGCGCACCGGCCCTTCGGCCGCGGCGTCGTACAGGTCCACCATCAGTACCGGGCAGCGCCCGGCATTCAACGGGTCAGCCACCCAGGCGCCCGCATCGGCGTGCTCGACCCGCAGCCGGTTTTCTCCCGGCAAGCGGAAGAACATATGGCAAGCCGCCGTCACCCGGGGGTTCCATTCCACCGCCAGCAAGGGGCTGCGCGTGTGCTTCACGCAAAACCGCACGAGCGATCCCGCGCCCAGGCCGAGCATGCCGATGGCCTCTTCCTTGGGCGGCTCCAGGAACAGCAGCCACGCCATCATCTGGCCGGTGTATTCCAGCACCAGTTCCGACGGGTTCTTGATGCGCATGGCGCCCTGGACCCATTCGGTGTTGAAGTGCAGATAGCGGACGCCATCCACTTCGGACAGCGTGGGTTGGTCCAGTTCAGAGGGAAAGTTCGATTTATTCATGGCGGCATTGTAGGGCGGACGACTCCGCCGCCGTCGCCGCCTTCCCAGATGCGCTCCAGCAATTCCGAGCAGGAGGCCTCCGCATGCAGGCTGGCCGACAGGCGCAGCACGCGTTTCAGGTACAGGTGGGCGTCGCACTCCCAGGTTACGCCCATCGCGCCGTGCACCTGGATGGCGTTCTGGGCGGCGCGGCGCCCGCCTTCCACCGCCAGCAAGGGCACGTAAAGACTGTCGCGGTCCGCCGAAGCAGCGCCGGCATCGAGCGCCGACGCCGCCGCCATGCCGGCAAGGCGCGCGTCGTCCAGCGCCATCCAGTCGTCGGCCAGACGATGCTTGATCGCCTGATTGGCGCCGATGGCACGGTCGAATTGGCGCCGTTCGCGCGCATAGGCGGCCGCCATGTCCAACGCTGCGGACGCGGCACCGAGCAGTTCGGCGGAACGCAGCAGGCACAGCCGGGTCCGCAGCCGACGCCACGTGCCAGCCTCGACGGGCAGATCGATACCGTCCAGCAATTCGGGCCGCGTCGCCTGCGCCACCGGCATCGTCGGGTCCAGGCCTGCCGCACCCGGTACCGGCGCATACCGTTCGAGCCGCAACGTCCTCGGGCCGAGATGGCGCAGGCCTAGCGCCGGCACGCCCTCGCCCGCACCTTCGAAAAAGGCCGAGCCGTCCGGGCGCACGGCGGCGTCGGCGAAATAGGCGCCGCCGTCCATCACGGTCCGCGCCCATTGCGCGGCCACCCCGTCGATGCCTGCTTCGCACAAGGTAGGCAGCACGACCATGTTGGCCGTCAGCGGCAGGCTCAACAGGTGCCGCCCCGCCGCTTCGGCCACGATCCAGGCCTCGCGCAGGCCCAACCCCAAGCCGCCGGCTGCGGCAGGTGCCAGCAGTGCCGGCCAGCCCTGCTCGGCGATCTCGCCCCACAGCGCCAGCCGGGCGCCGGGCGGCCGCAAGGC
>NZ_JBHFII010000039.1:60564-83695 GCF_057334215.1 Achromobacter maghribensis
CCGCAACCCCGCGCCGCGCGCCGCTGAAGAAGGATGGCGTTCAGCCAGGAAGCGCTGGGCCGCGTCTTGCAGCATGCGCTGGTCTTCGGTCAAAGGCAGAGTCATAGGGATCGAAATCAATGAAGAGGCAACGATGCGGTCGGCCGGGCCATCGGGCGTCAGCCCCTGGGCAGGCTCAGCATCTGTTCGGCGATGATGTTGCGCTGAATCTCGGACGTGCCGGCCAGGATGGTTTCCGCGCGCGACCACAGATAGGCATGCGTGAGCGCCGCTGCTTGCGCGTCGGCGCCTTCGGGCAGGCAAGCCGTTTCACCCAGCAATTGCATCGACAGTTCAAGCAGGCGCTGGTGCGCTTCGCTCCAGTGAATCTTGGTGGATGATCCTTCGGGGCCGGGCGGGTCGCCCCGCATGGCGCCGGCCAGTGCGCGCTGCGACTTCAGCGCCAGCACATGACTGTCGGCCGCCAACCGCGCCCATTTATGCCGCACGGCGGCCGATGAGGCCGGCACGTGCCCGTATGCGTCGGGGCGCAGCGCCAGGTGGCGCACCACGTCAAGTTCCTGCGCAAAACGCACCAGGCGCGGGATGAAGTAGGTGCCGCGTTCGAAACTGGCCGCGGCCATCGCCACTTTCCAGCCTTGGTTCGGCTCGCCCAGCAGCAGGTCCTGCGGCACGAAGACGTCTTCGAAGAACACCTCGCAGAATTCCGCTTCGCCCGTGATCTGCCGGATGGGCTCGACCCGCACGCCAGGGCTGCCCATGTCCACCAGCAAAAAGCTCAGGCCGCGGTGCTTGGGCGCCTGCGAATCGGTGCGCGCCAGTACGAAGCACCACTGCGCCCGGTCGGCGAACGACGTCCAGATCTTGTGGCCGTTCAGCCGATAGCCGCCCGCCGCGGGTTCGGCGCGGGTGCGCACCGACGCCAGGTCGGAGCCCGCGCCCGGTTCCGAATAGCCCTGGCACCAAACCTCGCGGTTGGCCAGGATGCCAGGCAGAAATCGGCGTTTCTGCGCCTCGGTGCCGAAGTGCAGCAACGTCGGCGCCAGAATGCCGTGGCCGATCAGGTTCACGCCCAGCGGCGCGCCGCAGCGGGCGTGCTCTTCGTGGAACACGGCCTGCCGCGACAACGGCAGGTTTTTCCCGCCATATGCTTCGGGCCAGCCCAGGCCAGACCATCCATTCGCACACAGGGTGTCTTCCCAGGCGCGCCTGAAATCCAGATCGCGCGGGGCGGCCCCGCCCGGCCACTGCCGGACGAAGCCAGCGTAGGCCGAGGCCAGCCACTCCCGCAGTTGCTGGCGAAAGGCGGCGTCATCCTGCGCCGCGTTCTCCCATCGGCTCATGCGTACTACTCCAGGCGAATGTTGGAATCGCGCGCCACCTTGGCCCAGGTGGTCACGTCTTGCCGGATGAACGCCGAGAACGTCTTGGGATCACTGCCGATGATGTCCAGCCCCAGCCCCACGAACTGCGCCTTCACATCGGGTTGCTGGAGAATCTGCGCGAGGTTCTGGTAGAGCTTGTCGATCACCGGCTGCGGCGTGCGCGCCGGCGCCACCAGTCCCAGCCACGGCATCGCCGAATAGCCCGGCAAGCCAGACGCCGCCACCGTCGGCAGGTCCGGCACGGACGCCGACGGACGCGTCGTGGTCACGGCCAGCGCGCGCAACTTGCCATCCTTGACGAAGGGCCCCGACGAGGCCCACGCGTCGAACATCACCTGGATGCGGCCGGCCACCAGGTCGTTCAGCGCGGGTGCGCTGCCCTTGTACGGGATGTGCGCCATCTGCACACCCGCCATGCTGTTGAAGAGTTCGGCTTCCAGGTGCGTTGAACTGCCGGTGCCGACCGACCCGTAGCTGACCTTGCCCGGATTGGCTTTCAGATAGGCGATCAGTTCACCCACGTTCTTGGCGGGGATCGACGGATGCACCTCCAGCACATGCACGACAGACGCCACCTGGCTGACCGGCGCGAAGTCCTTGATGGGGTCGTAGTTGACCTTGGCGTAGATGCTTGGCGCGATGCCCAGCGAGGACGCCGCCATCAGCAGGGTGTAGCCGTCCGGTTCCGCGCGCGACACGTAGTCCGACGCAATCATCGTCCCGCCGCCGGGCTTGTTCTCGACGATCACGGGCTGTCCCAGCTTCGCGGTCAGGCGCTCGGCCAGCAGCCGGCTCATGATGTCCGCCGCGCCGCCGGGCGAAAACGGCACCACGATACGCACGGGCCGGCTGGGAAACGCATCCTGGGCAAGCGCCGGGTTCGCGACGCCGATGCAGGCCAGCGCAACGCCGGCCAATAGTCTCTTCATCATGCTTGTCTCCTCCTGGGGATACGCGGCGCGCGGTCGCGTGATTGCGGGTGCGCGCTACGGGGTTGCGGGCAGGATCAACGCGTCCAATACCGCGACGCCTTGTCCTGCCTCTTTGATCAGCAATGGATTGACTTCAATTTCCGCCACGTCCGCGGGCGCCGCAAGCAAGGCGTTGCCAACGGCCACGATGCTGCGGCACGCCGCCGCCAGATCTGCGCGAGGCTTGCCGCGGTAGCCGTCCAGAAGCGGAAACGCCTTAAGCTCCCGCAACATCTGCAAGGCGATGTCTTCGTCGACGGGCAGCAGGCGATGGCTGGTGTCCTGGTAGAGCTCGGTCAGCACGCCGCCCAGGCCCACCGTCAGGACAGGGCCGAATACCGGATCGCGCGTCGCACCCACGATGATTTCGGCCACCCCGCGCTCCATCTTCTGCACCATCACGCCGTCGATGCGCGCATCGGGTTGCGCTTGCCTGGCGGCGTGGATCACCTGGCCGCAAGCGGCCTGCACCGCCGCGTCGTCGGCCAGCCCCAACACCACGCCGCCGGCTTCCGTCTTGTGCGCGATGTTGGCGCTAAGGATCTTCAGCGCCACGGGGTACCCCGCCGCGCGCGCATCGGCCATCGCCTCGCCGGCGTCGCGCGCGGCATGCGCCCGCGCCTGCGGCAGTCCGAAGGCCGCCAGGTAGGCACGCGCGTCGACTTCGTTGCAGGGCAGCGCCGGCACGGGCGTCGCGTCCAGGCGCGGCATCGGCGCAATGCGCTTGGCGGCGCGCGCGTCGCACCACAGCAGATACGGCGCCAGGGCGGAAACGGCCTGGCCCAGGTCTTCAAATACGGCCACCTCGGCGTCGCGTAACGCTGCCCTGCTTTGCGCCAGGCCGGTATCGATCGCGACGAACAGGCGCGGATGCTGGCGCGAGGCCTCGGCCAGCGCATCCGCCATGCGGTCCAGCATGTAGCCCGGGGCGTAGACCACCACCGCGTCGATCGCGTCGGTCGTCGCCAGCGCCTGGAGCACCGTGCGCACGAAGTCGGGATCATTGACCACATTGCCGGTCACGTCCACGGGATTGCCAACCATGCCGTAATCGGGAATGCCGCCGCGCAACACGGCTTGCAAGGAATCGGGCAGATCGGGCAGGTCCAGTCCCGCGCCGATGAACTTGTCGGCCAGGATCGCGCCCAGCGCGCCCGACATCGTCAACACGGCCACCCGCTTGCCCGCGCTGCGGTGGCGCAGCGTCGCCAGGCTGGCCAGATGCGCCATCTGCGCGAAGTCCGTGGCCTCGATGACGTTCAACTGCCGGAAGGCGGCAGCGTACACGCGCCGATCGCCGGCCAACGCGGACGTGTGCGACCGCACGGCTTGCGCGCCCTTGTCCGTGCTGCCCGCCTTCAGCGCGATCAGCAGCTTGCCCTGGCGCTCAAGCTCGCGGCAGGCGCGCGCGAAACGGCCGCCGTCGCGCAGTTGCTCGATATAGCCCAGGACGATTTCCGTCTGCGGATCGGCGGCCAGGTATTCCAGGTATTGTGAAAAATCCAGGCACGCTTCATTGCCGGTGTTGATGAAGTGCGAAAAAGGCAGGTCCAGCCTGCGCGCGATGGCGTACACGGCCGCGCAGACGTTGCCGCTTTGCGTCAGCAGGCTGACGACGCCCGGCCCGGTTTGCGCCGGCGCGGTCTTGAAGACCGAGGCAAACGCGGTATGCGCCTGCGTGTTCAGGTTGGCGAAGCCCATGCAATTCGGGCCCGCCACGGCCATGCCGCTTTCGGCCACGAACGCTTCCAGCTCCTCCTGCAGGCGCGCGCCATCGGCACCTGCCTCGGCAAACCCGGCGGCGTACACAATGGCGGCGCGCACGCCCCGGGCGTGGCAGCGGCGCAGCATGGACGTAACCTCGGCGGCGGCAATCGCCAGCACCGCCAGATCCACCGGTTCGGGCACCGCCTCGATATCGGGCCAACAGCGTTTGCCGAACACTTCCTGGTACTTCGGGTTCACGGGGTAGATGCCGCCGGCGTAGCCAAAGCGGGTCAAGAGTTCCAACGGCATGCCACCAATGCGCCCGGCGTTCGTGCTGGCGCCGATCATGGCGATGGACCGGGGGTTCAGCAGGCAATCCAGGGCCGTCCTCATGCCGTTTCGCCCTTCTTGTTGCGCTGGATGGCCTGGGCCAGCCCACGCTCGCGTACCGCCTGAAATTCTTCGCTCAGATGCGATAGCTGATGCGTATCGAAGTGCGCCGACAACGCCGTGCGGAACCCCTGGGCATCCGCGGTGCGGTTCAGCGACCGTTTGATCAAGCGCAGGCCGAACGGCGGCGCCTGGGCGATCCGCCGCGCCAGCGCCAGCGTCGCCTCATCCAGTTCGGCCTCGGGCACGACGCGGTTGACCATGCCGATGCGTAGCGCTTCCGCTGCGTCGACCTTTTCGCCGGTGTAGAGCATTTCCTTGGCTTTGCGCAGGCCCATCACCCACGGGTGGATCAGCACCTCGGTCGCGGCGGCCGCCAGGGTGTGGCCCACCGGATCCGAAAAATACGCCGTGTCGGCACACACCACCAGATCGCACATGTTGGCGATCATGAATCCGCCGGCGACGCAGGCGCCTTGCACTTGCGCGACGGTCGGCTTCGGAAAGTCCCAGATGCGCAGGCAATAGCCGTAGTAGCGGCGCGACTCGTAGTCCCAGCGCTCTTCCACCGTGAAGTCGGCGCGCTTGGCCTGCGCTTCTTTCAAGTCGTGCCCGGCCGAGAAATGCGCGCCGCGACCGGCCAGCACGACCACTCGCACGGAATCGTCTTGCTCGGCGCGCGTCAGGGCGTCGTCCAGTTCGTCCAGCATCTGTTGGCTTTGCGCATTGCGCGCGGATTCGCGCGCCAGGCTGATGCGGCATATCGAGTCAAGCCGTTCGACGGCCAGGGTGGCGTATTCCATAGTCTCCTCGTCTTTGCTATGTCCACGCTCGACACCGGCGCGGATCGACTGGATTGAATTAACGCACCGAGAATCCTAGAATACAAAATATTCAATAAACTTTTCCCACTATATGAACAAACCAACCGCCACAGGGGGCACCCAAAGCATGCGCCGCGCCTTGGGCTTGCTGCGTGTGCTGGCGCAGCACCAGGAAGACGGCATCGACCTGCAGGGCGTGATGAACGCCACCGGGCTGGAACGCTCCACCGCGCACCGCCTGCTGAGTTGCCTGCTAGAGGAACAGTTCGCCGAACGCGACCACGGCAACCGGCGCTACCGCCTTGGCGTGGACTCCATGCAGCTGGGGTTTGCCGCCCTGCGCCGCACGCCCTTGCTGGACGCGTTGCGGCCGTTCGCGCAAAAGCTCGCGCGCCTGTCCGGCGACACCGTTTTCCTGGTGATCCGCCAGGGCGACTACGCTCTGTGCCTGTTGCGGGAAGCCGGGTCGTTCCCCGTGAAGGTGTTCACCATCGACCAGGGCGAACGCCGGCTGCTGGGGGTTGGCGCGGGCGGGTTGGCGCTGATGGCCAGCCTGCCGGACGAGGACATCGCAGCGCTATACGCCCGCCACGCGGCCAGCTACGCGCAGATCGGCGTCACCAGCGGCGCCCTGATGAAGGCCGTGAAGCAGACGCGCGCAGCCGGGTATTCCGAGATCGTGGACACGATCACACCGGGCGTGTCGGGCGTGGGGGTGGCGTTTCCAGTGTCGGAACTGACCTGGGTGGCGTTCAGCTTCGGGGCGATCAGCAGCCGGCTGGATGGCCCCCGCCGCGTGCAGATGGGCGCGCTGCTGCGCGCCGAATGCCTGGCGTGGGGCCAGGACTACCTGGGCCACGCCTCCGGCGGCACGTTCCGCCGCTGACGACGGAACGCGGTCCGGGCAAAGCGGCCCGGACCGAACTTGCAAACCGCGTTAAACGCGCTCGAAAATGGCGGCGATGCCTTGGCCCCCGCCAATGCACATCGTCACCAGCGCATAGCGGCCGCCCACGCGCTGCAGTTCATGCAGCGCCTTGACGGTGATGATCGCGCCGGTGGCGCCGATGGGGTGCCCCAGGCCGATGCCGCTGCCGTTCGGGTTGACCTTGGCCGGGTCCAGCTTCAGTTCGCGCGACACGGCGCAAGCCTGCGCGGCGAAGGCTTCGTTGGCTTCAATGACGTCCAACTGGTCCACGGTCAGGCCGGCGCGCTTGAGCGCCGCCTGCGTGGCCGGCACCGGGCCGATCCCCATGATGTCGGGATCGACACCCGCATGGGCGTAAGCCACCAGACGGGCCAAGGGCTTGATGCCGCGCTTGGCGGCCACCGAGGCGTTCATCAGCACCACGGCGCCCGCGCCGTCGTTCAGGCCCGAGGCATTGCCCGCCGTGACGGTGCCGTTCTCTTTCTGGAAAACCGGCTTGAGCGTGGCCATGGTGGCGGCGGAGACATCGCGGCGCACGTGCTCGTCGGTGTCGAACACGACTTCGCCCTTGCGCGTCTTCTGCACCACCGGCACGATCTGGTCGCGGAAATACCCGGCGTCGATGGCGGCTGCCGCGCGGCGATGCGATTCGGCGGCCAGCGCGTCCTGGTCCTGGCGGCTGATGCCATATTTAGCGGCCACGTTCTCGGCCGTGACGCCCATGTGCATGCGGCCGAACGGATCCGACAATGCGCCGGTCATCATGTCCAGCATGACGCTGTCGCCCATGCGGGCGCCCCAGCGCTGCGACGGCACGATGTAGGGTGCGCGGCTCATGCTTTCGGCGCCGGCGCCGATCGCGATCTCGGTGTCGCCCAGCAAGATGGTCTGCGCCGCCGACACGATGGCCTGCAGGCCGGAACCGCACAGGCGATTGACGTTGAAGGCGGGCGTTTCCTTGGCGATGCCGGCGTTCATGGCGGCCACGCGCGACAGGTACATGTCGCGCGGTTCGGTATTGATGACGTGGCCGACCGCAACATGGCCGACCTCGTCGCCCTTGACGCCGGCGCGCTCCAGCGCGGCGCGGATGACGGTGGCGCCCAGGTCGCACGGCGGCACGTCTTTCAGCGCGCCCCCGAAGTCGCCGATGGCGGTGCGGACGGCCGAAGCGACGATGACTTCATTCATGGTGTTTCCTCCTTGTAATGCGTTCCATCATACCGCCGGCCCGCCGGCCCCGGAATGTCCCGGGCGTCAGGCGCGGGGCTTGCGCGCGGCCCGCTGCGCGATGAAGGCATCCACCGCCTCGGCATGCGCCGGCGTCTTGTGCGCCAGCGCCTGATACGCCGCCGACAGCTCCAGCAAGGTATCCAGCCGCACATGCTGGCTTTCGCGCAGCAGGCGCTTGGTCAGCCGCACGGCGTCGGGCGAATTCGCCGCCATGCGCGCGGCCAGCGCCCGCGCCGCGGACAGCAACTCGACGGCCGGCACGACGCGCGACACAAGCCCCCATTCGCGCGCGGTCCCCGCATCGATGGCGTCGCCGGTGAACGACATCTCGGCCGCCCGCGCCGACCCGATCAGCCGTGGCAGGAACCACGCGCCGCCATCCCCGGGAACGATCCCCAGTTTGACGAAACTTTCCGCGAAGGTCGCCCCTTCCGCGGCGATGCGCACATCACACATGCAGGCAAGGTCGCAGCCCGCGCCGACGGCGGGGCCGTTGACGGCGGCGATCGTAGGCACTTCCAGCGCATGCAGGGCCAACGGCAGGCGCTGGATGCCGTGGCGGTATTCCTGGCGCAAGGCGGCGCTGCCGACCTCGGGGCCAATCTGCCGCTGCATGTCGTTGATGTTGCCGCCCGACGAAAACACATTGCCCGCCGCCGTCAGGATCAGCACGCGCACCGCCGGATCCCGTTCGATCCGCGCGAACGCGGCCAGCAACTGATCCACGATGCCGCTGCCCGTCAACGCGTTGCGCGTGGCCGGATCGTCCAGCGTCAGCGTCACGATGCCCTCCGGGCTCTGCTCGTAATGCACGAGTTCCGTCATGTCTTTCTCCTGGTTTGCGCGTTATTGTTTCGGGATGCCGGCACGCTGGGCAGCCTCGTCCCATTTGCGGATTTCGTCGCGCTGGAACACACCAAGTTCCTTCGGCCCGACGGGAAACACTTCCCAGTTCGTGCGCGCCAGGAACTCGGCGGCGTCCGCCGTGCGGTATATGTCCAGCAGCACGCCAGCCAGCTTATCGATGACGGCAGCCGGCGTGCGGGCCGGCGCGAACGCCGCGGTCCAGTTCACCATGTAATAGCCTGGAAATCCCGATTCCTGCAACGTCGGCGTATCAGGTGCGCTCTTTAGCCGCGCATCCCCCGTAACCGCCAGCAGACGCATGCGGCCGCTCTGCACGAAGGGGATGACGGCGCCATAATCGGCGAACACGAAATCCACCTGCCCGCCCGCAAGATCCGTCAACGCGGGGGCCGCGCCGCGATACGGCACGTGGTTGGCCTTGATGCCGCCCATGGCCAGAAACAACTCGGTAGCGATTTGATAGGACGCGCTGCCGCTGCCGAAATTCAGTTCTCCCGGCCGCTGGCGCGCCGCGTTCACCAGATCCGCCACCGTCTTGTAGGGCGCATCGGCCTTGACCACCAGCGCCATTGCGCCGTAACCCAGACGCGCCACGGGCGCGAAGTCATTGACCGGGTCATAGGGCAAGTGTTTGAACATCGCCGCATTGGTCGCCACGGGCGAATTGCTGGCCAGCAACAGTGTGTAGCCGTCGGGTGGGGCCACGGCGACGGCCTGCGCCGCGATGAAACTGTTGCCGCCCGGCCGGTTTTCCACCGTCACGGCCACGCCAAGCTTTTCTTCCATTTTCTTTGCGACATAGCGTGCATTGCTGTCCGTGCCGCTGCCCGGCGGAAACGACACAATCAACCGGATGGGCTTGTCGGGGTAAGCGGCCTGGGCGGATGCCGCGGGCAGCGCCAGCCATGCGGCGCCCGCCAGCGCCAATAGGCGCATCAGCTTGTTCATTGCTTGTCTCCTGTTGTTGTCGTCGCCGAGCGCGTTGGACGCGGCACGGCGCAGCAAGCAGCGTAGGCATACGGACAGGTGACGTCTAATATTAGTTTTTGAGCAAGCGATACCAACCTCGTATCAGTCGGCGGCCGGCTGCCGATATGAGATTCGTATCAAATATCAAATAAATAATATTGGACGGCTGTCAGCGCGCGGCCTGATAGTGGCCGTGGACGCCCCGCTGCGGGGCGCCCGTTCGCTTCGGAGCGCCCATGATTGATACGCTGGAACTTACCGCCATCCCGCCCGAGGATGAGGCCTTGCGCGCCGAGGTGCGCGCCTTCCTGGCCGATACGCTGGACGGGCTGGAACCCGACGAACGCGCGCGCTCATGGATGGGTTTCGACGCGGGGTTCAGCCGCCAGTTGGCCGAACGAGGCTGGCTGGGCCTGACCCTGCCGCGCGAGGTCGGCGGGGCGGCGCGCGGCCACTTCGCACGCTTCGTGCTGTCGGAAGAACTGCTGGGCGCGGGCGCGCCGGTGTCGGCGCACTGGATCGCCGACCGCCAGAGCGCACCGTTGATCCACAAGTACGGCACGACGGCTCAGCAGGCGTTCTACCTGCCCCGGATCTGCCGCGCCGAGGCATTCTTCTGCATCGGCATGAGCGAGCCGGGATCCGGCTCCGACCTGGCCAGCATCCGCAGCCGCGCTGAACCGTCGGGTGGCGGCTGGCGTTTGAACGGCAGCAAGATCTGGACCACCAATGCGCACCGCTCGCACTACATGATCGCGCTGGTGCGCACGTCCGGCACGGCCGATGACCGCCACCAGGGATTGTCCCAGCTGATCGTGGACCTGTCGCTGCCGGGCGTATCCATCCGCCCCATCGAAGACCTGGCGGGCGATGCCCATTTCTCGGAAGTTTTCTTCGACAACGTCGAGCTGCCCGCCGATGCGCTGATCGGCGAAGCGGGCGCAGGCTGGGCCCAAGTGAATGCCGAACTGGCGTTCGAACGCAGCGGCCCCGAGCGCCTTTATTCCAGCATTGCGCTCCTGGAGTGCTGGCTGACGCATTGCCGCACGCTGTCCGACGACGCCAGCAGTCGCGCCACGCTGGGCAGCATCCTGTCGCAGATGGCGGTGCTGCGCGCCATGTCGCTGGCGGTGGCGGGCAAACTGGCGGCCGGCGCCAGCCCGGCGACGGAGGCCGCGCTGGTCAAAGACCTGGGCACGGAACTGGAACAGCTCATTCCCCGCCTGATCGGCGATGCGCTGGGCCGCCGTCCCGAGGTGCCACCGCCGTTGCCGCTGCTGCGCACGCTGGCGTACCTGGAACAGGTGGGCCCCACGTTTTCCTTGCGCGGCGGCACGCGCGAGATCTTGCGCGGCATCATCGCCCGTGGCCTTGGACTTCGATAAGGACGACCCCCATGGACTCTCTGCTTGGCGACGCCGCCGAACGCCTGTTCGCGCAAACCTGCACGCCCGCGGTGATGCGTGGCATCGAGCAAGGCCAGCCGGCCGCCCCGGCCTGGCAGGCCTGCGAAGACGCCGGCTTCGCCGACGCGCTGGTGCCTGAAACGCTGGGCGGTGCCGGATTGGACCTTCCCGAGGCATTGCCGGTGGTGCTGGCGGCCGGCCGTCATCTTTGCCCGTATCCGATCGCCCACACCATGTTGGCCCGCGCCTGGCTTGCCCGTCTGGGACGGCCCCGGCCAGCGGGTTCGATCGCCCTCGCCCCGCACGGCCTCGCGATCCAGGGCAAGCGGGTGACGGGCGCCAGCGTTCCCTGGATCCGCGCCGCCGACCACATCCTGGCGCAGATCAACGGACAGGTGTGGCTGTTGGCAACATCCGCCGGCCACGCGCAGCCGAACGGCGTGCATGGCAGTCTTGACGGCGATGCGTGGTGGGCGTTGGCGGACGCGCAATGCCTGGGCAACGGCAGCCCGCTGGACGAGCTTGCGGCCA
Source organism: Achromobacter maghribensis (assembly GCF_057334215.1). Classification (NCBI taxonomy): domain Bacteria; kingdom Pseudomonadati; phylum Pseudomonadota; class Betaproteobacteria; order Burkholderiales; family Alcaligenaceae; genus Achromobacter; species Achromobacter maghribensis. The sequence goes on from NZ_JBHFII010000039.1 coordinate 71,776, forward strand.
CCGCCTATGCCGGTCTCATGGCTGGCGCCATGGAACGGGTCCTGACGCTGACGCTGGATTACGCCAACACGCGCGCGCAGTTCGGCAAACCCATCGGCCGCTTCCAGGCCGTGCAGCAACAGATCAGTGTGATGGCCGAGCAGGTCTGGGCCGCGCGCATGGCGGCGCAGCTGGCGTTCCAGGGCCATGGCGGATTGCCGCAAGCGATGCTGGCCGCCATGGGCAAGGCGCGCGCCAGCCAGGCCGCGCCGATGGTCGCGGATATCGCTCACGCGGTGCATGGCGCCATCGGCATCACCGCGGAATACGATTTGCAGTTGTACACCCGGCGCCTGCGCGAGTGGCGGCTGGCGGGCGGATCGGAATCGCATTGGCACGAGCGCATCGGCGCCCACGCGCTGGGCAGTGGCGCAGACGCGCTGACGTATCTGCGCACGGCGTTGTGCGGGGCGGCATGACGCGCTGATACCGAAGGGATAGCACGGATGCCGCCGCCGATACGCGCGCCGTATCATCCAGGGCAACCAACACCCCGGGCCGCCCTCATGGATTTCCGCCATCTACAGCAGTTCCTGGTCCTTGCCGAGACGCTGAACTTCCACCGCGCGGCGGAAAAGCTGCATATGTCGCAGCCTCCGCTATCGGTCTCGATCCGCAAGCTTGAAGACATGGTGGGCGTACCGCTGTTCGTGCGCGGACGCCAGGGCGTGCAACTGACCGAAGCCGGCTTGGCCGCCCTGGACGAAGCGCGCCGCGCGCTGTTCCATGCCGAGAAGTTCAAGCTGGCGGCGCGCGCCGGCGCGGCGGGCGAAGGCGGCACCGTGCGCATCGGTTTCGTCGGGTCGGCCACGCACGGCATCCTGCCGCGCATCCTGCCCCTGTTCCGACAGCGCTATCCCGGCGTGACCGTCGTGCTGCGCGAAGCAACGTCGATCCGCATCATGCAGGATCTGGCGGAAGACACACTGGAGGTCGGCATCGTGCGCGTGCCGGTGGCCATGGGGTCGAACGTGCGCCTGGCCCCGCTGACCACTGAAAACTTCGCGCTTGCCGTGCCCAAGGGGCACCGGCTGGCACGGCGCGGCAGCATCCGGCTGACCGACCTGGCGGACGAGGCATTCATCATGTACACGGCCACCGAGGCGGCCGGATTGCGCATGGCGGCCATCAACGCTTGCCAATTGCGCGGATTCACGCCCCGCATCACTCAGGAAGCGGTACAGGTGCAGACGCTGCTCAGCCTGGTTGAAAGCGGATTGGGCGTGGCGCTGGTGCCCGCCGGCAGCCGACGCCATCCGGGGCCCAATGTCGTCTATAAATCGCTGGCCGACTTTCCCGCCGATGCCTCCATCGGCATTTCGCTGGCGTGGAATCCCGACACGGAACGCAGCGCGGCGCGCAACCTGCGCGAGATGGCCAGCCAGGCATTCCGCGACAAGCCTGCCAAATATCCGGTGCCGCGCTTGCGGCAAGGTGGCCGGCAGGCTTAGGATGGAGCATGGTCGTGCCTTGGCGCCCTGCGGGGCTGGGGTGGCGGCGCGGCCCAAGTTTGAACCTTGCCAGCGATTCGGGAGCACATCGTGAAGACAGTTGCTGAGATTCTCAGGGAAAAGCCGAACCCCTCCGTCGTGACGGTTTCACCGGACTCATCGGTGTACGACGCCATCAAGACCATGGCCGAACGCAGTATCGGCGCGGTCGTCGTGGTCCAGGGCGATACCGTGCTGGGCATGCTGTCCGAGCGCGACTACGCCCGCAAGGTGGTCTTGCAGGATCGCTCGTCGCGAAGCACGAAGGTGCGCGACATCATGACGGACTCGGTCTATTACGTGGGCCCTGGCGATACGCGAGAACACTGTATGGCCATGATGACGGAACGGCACTTTCGCCATCTTCCGGTCATCGACAATGAAAAGCTGATTGGCCTGCTGTCCATTGGCGACCTGGTCAAGGACGTCATGAGCGAACAGAAGTTCATCATCCACGAACTGGAACGCTACATCAGCGGCGGCCACGCCTGAGCCTCCTGGACCACGGACCTGGCAGGCGCGGGCTAGCCCGCCGCCAGGATCCGCGCCGCCGGCACGATCAGCCCCAAGCCAGCGGCCAGCAACAGCACGAACACCATGCGCTTGATGGTTTTCATCGAACCCACCGTGCCATAGCGGCGCGCCACCCACGTCACGCCGATCACGACTGGAAACGCCTGCACGCTGAGCCAGAACGATGACGCCATGAACGCCCCCTGCCCGGTCACCAGGCCCAGGCGCACCACGGCGTTCAGCGAAAACAGCACCAGCAGGCTGTTGCGGATGGATGCCAGCGGCAGGGGCTGGCGGTACAAGTGATAGACCATCGGCGGCCCCGCGCTTGAAAACAAGCCGCCCAGCACGCCCGATATCCCGCCGAAAAACACGAAAGACGCCTTGGACGACAGCCGCTCCAGCGGCTTGGCGCGCGCCACCAGCAACACCGCGCAAGCCAGGATCGTGACGCCCAACAGCAATTGCAAAAACACGGTCGTCGACCCGCTGATCCAGGTCAGCACGGCCACGCCCACGCCGACGCCGACCAGGCTGGCGATCATGGCCGGGCCCATCAGCGACCAGTTCACTTGCGGCTTGGCCCGCGCCAGGGTCACGGCGGCGTTCACCAGCGACAACACGCTGACCACGTTTGCCACTTCAGACACCGACGCCAACTGAAACACGCCGGACAGACCCAGCAGTACCAGCCCGAATGCAAAGCCGGTCATGGTCTGGGCATACGTGGCAAGCGCCACGCAGGCCAGGAAAAGTAGGTGTTGGGTAAGGCTCATGCGTCGGATTTCGGGGGCAGCGGCACGCATGGCGTACGCGGCGCGGGGGCTGTCCAAGGCGGCGATGATATCACCGGGGTACCGCCCTCCCCGTCGCTGCAACGGGCCGCGCGACCACATATCTTGTCACAAATGGAAGCGTCCCCGAACCTGCCTGCCGCGCACAGCCGCTATCCTTGCCGCCCTGTCAGTCCTAGCCGGTAAGCCCTTGCCTGAATGACGCCCAAACAGACCACGATCAATACCGTGACCCTGACCTGCTCCACGTGCGGCAGTGCTCAGTTCACCAAATTGGCCTCCAACGAATACCGATGCAACCACTGCCACGCCTTGACGCTGGTAGAGGACGATGTCGCCCAGCGGCTGGAGAAGATCCTGCGAGGCATGCAACCGCCTCAGCAACCGCAGGTCAAGCCCAACGCCCTTGCGGCCATCGGGCTGGCGGTGGCGGCAGTGATCGCCATCCCCCTGGTGGCCGCTCTATTGAGTCCTGGCCGTTCCTCGCCGCCGCCGCGCCTGGTTCAGGAGCCGCCGATCGACGCCTCATTGGTCAAGCTGACCGATGTGCGCGAAACGCAGGTGCGCGGCCGCAAGCAACTGGTCATGCTGATGCGCAACGAGACCGGCAAGAAGATCGACACGCCCCGCGTGAACGCCACGTTCTTTCAGGGCGAAATGACGCTGTCGTCGTCGATGGTCTCGCCGTCGACGCACACCTTGCAGCCCGGCGAATATGCCCCCGTGCTGATCTCGGTGCCGGACAAGGCCTATAGCCGCTACGCGCTGGAGGTCGCCACGCCGTCGCCCGCGCGCGGCAAGACCAATGATGTCGTGTCCAGCAAGGTGCAGTTGGTGCGCAACGACGGAGCATACCGGCTGGTTGGCCTGCTGAAGAACCAGGGCGCGACGGAGGCCAACAGCACTCAGATCACCGTCATTCTGTACGGCGACGACGGCGCGATGATCGGCACCGGCATCGGTTACGCCACCGCCAGCCCGCTGGCGCCAGGCGCGTTGACGTCGTTCGACGCGCGCTGCGAAATGCTCGGCGACGGCAACGTCGCGTCCTACGATTACATGGTGCAAAGTGAAAGCTGACCGCCTCGAAGGCAAACCCCTCTCCTGGCCAGCCAAGGCCGGGCTGGCGCTGATCATCCTGGCGGCGATCGGTTTCGCCCTGTACAAGCACACCGCGCTGGGCCCCTGGGCCGCGCAGAAGTTCGCCCAGAAAGCGCCGCCGCAAGCCACGCCCCCGGCCAAAGAAGCCCCGCCTAAAGAAGTGGGGCCCGCCAGCCGCATCGTACGGGTCAGCCCGGCCAATATCCGGGTCATCGACCAGGTCCGTTTGACCACCGAAGAGCTGCTGGACCCGGATTTCGCCCTGTTCGACCCCAAGGCATTCAGCCTGTCGGCGCCGCGTCGGCTGATGGACGAGATCGAGCGCCCTGTCCTGTATACCGAAGTCGTCAACACCAGCGACCGTTACGTCGCCTTGTCGCCACGGGTGAAGATCGCCGTGTTCGATGGGTCGCGTGCGGTGGACGTGCGCCAGGACTGGCCGCTGCCGACCCACCTGTATCCGGGGGAGCGGGTGACGGTGGCGCTGCCCGGCGGCCGCTATGAACGCGTGACCGAGATCAAGCCGGACTGGTTGCCCGCCAAGCGCGCCGCCCTGCCCGGCCCGCGACCGAAGCTGGCTGTCTCCGTCGAGAACACCGAAGCCAACGTCGGCACCGGCACCCTCAATTTCACCTACCGCTACCGTTACAAATACGTCACCGTCCACGGCCGGGTACGCAATGACGACCAGGCGGAGGTCGACGGCGTGCGCGTCTGGATCACCCTGTACGACGCGCAGGACCAGGTGTCCGGCGCTACGTTCAAGGAACTGCGGCTGCCCAAGTTGAAGCCGGGGGAAAGCGTCCCGTTCGAGGTCCAGGTCAAGCAACATGGCGGCAATTTTGCCCGGGTGGGCCTGGTCTACGACGCCACCGCGCGCTAGGCCGGTACCTCGCCGCCCTCGGGGCGCACCCTGCGGAAAGGCGGCTCGCAAGGCCGCCTTTTGCTTGCCTGCCCCGCGCAGAGCCACGGCCCGCCGTCTCTCGTAAGCAACAGCTATCAACCCAAGTCTTATATAAGATATAAGACATTTGCTTGCCTCCCCGTCTTCCCTCTACAATTCCGTCAACAACCCTTCTTCCAACCCGACTTTGAGCAGGCCTCACATGCTGGATAACTACCGCCAACACGTTGCCGAACGCGCGGCTCTGGGGATTCCCCCGCTGCCCCTTACGGCTAAACAAACCGCTGAACTGATCGAACTGCTGAAGAACCCGCCCGCTGGCGAGGAGCAGAACCTGGTCGAACTGCTGACCTTCCGTGTGCCGGCCGGCGTGGACGATGCCGCCAAGGTCAAGGCGTCCTACCTGGCCGCCGTGGCGCTGGGCAAGGAAGCTTGTGCGCTGATCAGCCGTGCCAAGGCGACGCAACTGCTGGGCACGATGCTCGGCGGCTACAACATTGGCCCGCTGGTCGATCTGCTGGATGACGCGGAAATCGGCACCATCGCCGCCGATGCGCTGAAAAAGACCCTGTTGATGTTCGACGCCTTCCACGACGTGAAGGAAAAGGCTGACCGCGGCAACGCCAACGCCAAGTCCGTGCTGCAAAGCTGGGCCGACGCCGAATGGTTCACCAGCCGTCCGGAACTGCCGGAAAGCCTGACCATCACCGTCTTCAAGGTGCCTGGCGAAACCAACACCGACGACCTGTCGCCGGCGCCCGACGCCACGACCCGCCCCGACATCCCGATGCACGCCCTGGCGATGCTGAAGAACAAGCGCGACGGCGCCGCGTTCGAACCGGAAGAAGACGGCAAGCGCGGCCCGGTCAAGTTCATTGAATCGCTGAAGGAAAAGGGCCACCTGGTCGCCTACGTGGGCGACGTGGTCGGTACGGGTTCGTCGCGCAAGTCGGCCACCAACTCGGTGCTGTGGTTCACGGGCGAAGACATCCCGTTTGTGCCGAACAAGCGCTTTGGCGGCGTCTGCCTGGGCAACAAGATCGCCCCGATTTTCTACAACACGATGGAAGACGCCGGCGCCCTGCCGATCGAACTCGACGTGTCGAAGATGGAAATGGGCGACGTGGTCGAACTGCGCCCCTACGATGGCAAGGCGTTGAAGAACGGCGAAGTCATCGCCGAATTCGAAGTGAAGTCCGACGTGCTGTTCGACGAAGTGCGTGCCGGTGGCCGCATTCCGTTGATCATCGGCCGTGGCCTGACCAGCAAGGCGCGTGAAGCGCTGGGCCTGGCGCCGTCGACGCTGTTCCGCCTGCCCAAGAATCCGGTCGATACCGGCCGCGGTTATACGCTGGCCCAGAAGATGGTCGGCCGCGCCTGCGGCCTGCCGGAAGGCACGGGCATCCGCCCGGGCACCTACTGCGAACCGAAGATGACCTCGGTCGGCAGCCAGGACACCACCGGCCCGATGACGCGCGATGAACTGAAAGACCTGGCTTGCCTGGGCTTCTCGGCCGACCTGGTGATGCAGTCGTTCTGCCACACCGCCGCCTATCCCAAGCCCGTGGACGTCAAGACGCACCACACGCTGCCGGAATTCATCAGCACCCGCGGCGGCATCTCGCTGCGCCCGGGCGATGGCGTGATCCACTCGTGGCTGAACCGCATGCTGTTGCCCGACACCGTCGGCACCGGCGGCGACTCGCACACCCGCTTCCCCATCGGCATCTCGTTCCCCGCCGGTTCGGGCCTGGTCGCCTTTGCCGCCGCCACGGGCGTGATGCCCCTGGACATGCCGGAATCGGTGCTGGTCCGTTTCAAGGGCAAGCTGCAGCCTGGCGTCACCCTGCGCGACCTGGTCAACGCCATCCCGCTGTACGCCATCAAGCAAGGCTTGCTGACGGTTGCCAAGCAAGGCAAGAAGAACATTTTCTCGGGCCGCATCCTCGAAATCGAAGGCCTGCCCGACCTGAAGGTCGAACAAGCCTTCGAACTGTCGGACGCTTCGGCTGAACGTTCGGCCGCTGGTTGCTCGGTGCACCTGAACAAGGAACCGATCATCGAATACATCAACAGCAATATCGTGATGTTGAAGTGGATGATCGCCAACGGCTACGAAGACGAGCGCACACTGGGCCGCCGCATCAAGGCCATGGAAGCCTGGCTGGCTGATCCCCAGTTGCTGGCTCCGGACGCCGACGCCGAATACGCCGCCGTCATCGACATCGACCTGGCCGACGTGCACGAGCCCATCGTGGCCTGCCCGAACGACCCGGACGACGTCAAGACGCTGTCGGAAGTCGCCGGCGCCAAGATCGACGAAGTGTTCATCGGCAGCTGCATGACCAACATCGGCCACTTCCGCGCGGCGTCCAAGCTGCTGGAAGGCAAGCGCGATATCCCGGTCAAGCTGTGGGTGGCCCCGCCGACCAAGATGGACGCCACGCAGCTGACTGAAGAAGGCCACTACGGCGTCTTCGGCACGGCCGGCGCACGCACCGAAATGCCGGGCTGCTCGCTGTGCATGGGTAACCAGGCACAAGTGCGCGAAGGCGCGACCGTGATGTCGACCAGCACTCGCAACTTCCCGAACCGCCTGGGCAAGAACACGAACGTGTACCTGGGTTCGGCCGAACTGGCCGCCATCTGCTCGAAGCTGGGCCGGATTCCGACCAAGGACGAGTACATGACCGATATGGGCGTCATCAACAAGAGCGGCGACCAGATCTATCAGTACCTGAACTTCGACAAGATCGCCGACTACAAGGACGTGGCGGACGTGATCGAGGTCTAAGCCTTAATCGCCAGCCAGGCCTTGTTGCCTGCATGACGGCCCCGGAGCAATCCGGGGCCGTTTTCTTTGGGCGGGACGGCGGGTTTCGGCGGCTTGGCGGCCTCGCGCGTTTTCATAAATTTCGGGGACGGAACTTTTTCGGCGATACGTTTTCATACAATCGCGCTACCTTGTGACACTTCGCCCCTAACCCGCGCGGCTTGCCGCCCGTGCCCTTTTCTGGAGGACGCCTGCCAATGACCCGGCTTTTGCTGCCGCCCCTGCTACTGCTGGCGCTTGCCGGTTGCGCCACGGCGCCACCATCCAACCCCGAGAACATTTGCGCGATCTTCCGTGAAAAACCAGACTGGCACGACGCCGCCCTGAAAGTACAGAAGAAATGGGGCGCCCCGGTCCCGGTGCCGATGGCCATGATGTACCAGGAGTCCTCGTTCAAGCAGGACGCCGTGCCGCCCCGCTACTACTTCCTGGGCATTATTCCCTGGGGCCGCGTCAGTTCGGCCTACGGCTATGCGCAGGCCAAGGACGAGACCTGGGCCGACTATAAGAACGACGCCGGTGGCTGGGGTGCAAGCCGCGACGACTTCGCGGACGCGCTGGATTTCATGGGCTGGTACATGAGCAAGTCGCAGCGCATCAATGGCGTGTCCAAGTGGGACGCCTACGGCCAGTACCTGAACTACCACGAAGGTTGGACCGGCTACCGCAACCGTAGCTTCGACCGCAAGGCATGGCTGAAGACGGTATCGCAGAAAGTGCAGGCTCGCGCGGACAAGTTCACGTCGCAATACAAGAGCTGCGAGGCCGACCTGACCAGGGGGGGATGGTTCTGGTAGGACCGGGTCGTTCCCAGCAAAAACCCCGGCGCCAGGCCGGGGTTTTTCATCATGCCGCTTATCAGCCGGACGGGATCAGAAATCCATGCTGGCCGACAGCAGGAACGTGCGCGGGCCGCCCAGGACCAGGTAGCCGTTGCCGGGGTATCCGCCCACCGACGACCAGTAGTTGCGGTTGGCGATGTTCTCGACGCGAGCGCGCAAGGTCAGGACGTGGCCGTCGATGTCCGTCATGTAGCGCAGGCCGGCATCGAAACGGGTCCAGCCCGGCACCTTGAGGGTGTTGGCATCGTTCGCGTAGGACGAACCGGTGTAGACGACGCGGCCGTCCACGGCCAGGCCCTGCACGCCAGGGATGTCCCATTCCACGCCCATGTTGGCCTGGAAGCGCGGCACACCGATCACGCGGTTGCCGTCCAGCGAAGCCGTGCCGGTCGAGCGCTGTTCGGCATCCAGCCACGTCAAGCCGCCCAGCACGCGCACACTCTTGATCGGTTCGCCGTAGACGGTCAGTTCCGCGCCCTGATGGCGGTCCTTGCCCGAGGTGGTCAGCTCGTTGTTGGCGTTGTACATGGCGCGCGGCTTGTCGGTGGAGAAGAGCGCCAATCCGGCGCCCAGGCCATCGCCTTCGTACTTCACGCCGATTTCCTTCTGCTTGGAAACGTATGGCTGCAGGCTCTGGCCGACGTTAGGCACGGGCTTGCCGTTCGCATTGGCCGGCGCGGTCGGTCCTGCGACGAGCGCCTCGATGTAGTTCGCGTAAAGCGAAACGCTGGGCGCCACCTTGAAGACGATGCCGGCCGCGGGCGAATTGTGGCTGGCGTCATAGGCGCCGTTTTCCTTGCCGGTGTTGTAGGCGTAGTCCCGTTGGGACAGACGCTGATGCCGGATGCCCAGGGTCAGCAGCACCTTGTCGTCCAGGAACGACATCGTATCGCCGAAGGCGTAGCTGCTCATCCGCGTGCGCCCTTGCAGCGCCGGGTTGTCGATATCGTTGCCACGCAACGCGCCGGCGCTAAAGGCAGACTTGTCGTAGGACACGGGGTCGTAGATGTTGGTCGCAAACGTGTTCGCGTAATCCATGATGTAGGCATTTTTCTTCTTCAGGTCGAAGAAAGATGCCGACACAACGAACTCGTGGCCCACCGGTCCCGTGCGCACTTTGGCGCGCAGACCCAGTTCACCCGTGTTGACGCTGTCCTCGCGGGTGTTGTCGAAGCGGTAGAAATTGCCTGCGCCCGTGCTGCCGTTGGTCAACGTCACGTTGCCCAGCGAGTTCGCCTCATCGCTGCGGCGAAAGCCGTACGCCGCCCAGCCCGTCAGCTTGTCGCTGAAATCATGCTCGGCACGCAACGTGCCGAACACATCGCGTTCGTTGGAATACGACCACGGCTGCGCGTAGTTGGAGCTGGCGTCCGGCGCGTCGGGCACACTGGTGACGCCCGCGCCCATCGTCACGTTCGGACGCGCGCGCTTCAGTTTGTTTTCCTGCCAACCGATGTCGCCGGACAGGCGCGTATCGGCTGAGCGCCAATCAAGGCCCAGCGACACCAGGCTGGTGCGCGAATGTTCGTCGTCGATCCCGGTATCGCCACTGCGCTGCGCGGCGTTCAGGCGGATGCCGGTGCTGTCGTCAGGACCGAAACGGCGGGCGATGTCGGTCGACAGCTGAAACTGGCCGCCGCTTGCAATGCCCGTGGTGACGCGGGTCAAGGGTTCGTTCGGTGCACGCTTGGGCACCAGGTTGATCACGCCGCCGATGCCGCCGCCGCTTGGCGTGGCGCCCGTCAGGAACGCCGATGCGCCGCGCAGCACTTCCACGCGCTCGAACAGTTCGGTGGCGATGTACTGGCGCGGCAACAGACTGTACAGGCCGTTGTAGGCCACGTCGTCGGAACTCAGGATAAAGCCGCGGATGAAGTACGACTCCTGGAAGTTGCCGAAGCCGCGCGCCACGCGCACGCCGGCGTCGTTCTGCAGCACGTCGCCCACGCTGCGGGCCTGCTTGTCCTGGATCAGTTCGTTCGTATAGCTGGTGATGCTGAACGGCGTGCTCAGGTTATCTTGCGTGCCCAGCACGCCGACACGGCCACCACTGGCCACCTGCCCGCCCGCGAAAGGGGCGGCAAGGCCGCCGGCCGACGCATCGGCGCTGGCTTCGACCTTGATGGCTTCCATCGACACGACGGAGCCGTTGGCGGCGGCGGGTTGGGTTTCGGGGGAGGTTTGACCGTAGGCAACGCCCAGGCACGGCAGCGTAGCGGCCATGCAGGCAAGAGTTCTGATTTTCATATCGGGATACGAGGGGCAAGAGAAGCGCGTCGTTGCGCAAAGAAACGCAAAATCCCGATGGAGTCACGCACGGAATCTTGTGGTCTTACGTCGGAAATGGTATCAAACAGAGAATCATTCTCATTCCGTCCCTATTTTAGAAACGCGAACCGTTGCTTGGACGCAACAGAAATCAGGCAAGCCTACGGGGTCAAGCCGCTTGATCCTGACGCATTTTCCCGAAATCGCCAGCCTCATGGGCAGCCAGCGCACGGGTCAGGGCGCGCTGGCTGGCCATCACGACCGTGCCGTGCCGAAACACGGGTTCATCCACGGTCGGACCTGCGATCAGCACGTAATGGGCGGGCGCCTTCCCCGCCATCATCAGCAGCACGCCTTCGTCGTCGGCCGACGGCGCGGATGCCACCAACGCTGAGCCGGCATGCAGTACCGCGAAGTCGGGATCCCCTTCTTGCCGCTTCGGCAAGGGCGGCGCCCCACTCAGACAATGCCGGGCGCGCACGCCCAGGTCCCCTTGCACCGAGTAGACCCAGGCGTTCCAGCCGGGCGGCAACGGCAACAGCTGTGTCGCTCCCGGGCGCAGCCAGCCGTCCAGGATCATCAGGGCCTCGGGGGTCGCAAGGGGTGACTGCCAGCCGCCGTGGCTGCCCGCCACGACGCGGGTGCGGCCGGCGCTCGTCTGGATGACCGGCATCTCCCAGGCGCGAAGCAGCGAGACCGCCGGAGACAGTGACTTAAGCCGGTCCGGCAGATTCAGGACGATGCGAAGGCCATTCAAGCGCGCCGGCCCCACGGGCTGCTGTGTCTGCAAGATGCCTGCGCCCGCCACGGTCCAGTGCAGGTCGCCTGCCTGTGCCGCGAGGTCGTTGCCTTCGCTGTCCTGGCATTGCATGACGCCTTTGGCGTCTTCCAGCAACAGCGTGGCCGCGCACGATCCCGCGTGCGGCTGGGGCACGACCATCGCCTCGGTCATGATGAAGTGGTCCACCATGACGACAGGCGACGGGCTATGGGAAAAATCGGTGTGCAGGAACGGACGCCGCGTGCAGGCATCGCCCGCCGATTGGAGCTGGCCGGCGACGACGTTGCTGAGATGGATAGTCAAAAAATGCTGCCTGATGAGGGAGTGACGCTAGGGCCTGCCACACACGGAAAGG
>NZ_JBHFII010000039.1:83715-124731 GCF_057334215.1 Achromobacter maghribensis
ACACGGAAAGGCGTTCCTTTCTGTGTGTGGCAGCCCCTAGCTGACGCGAAGCTTATGGGTTCCGCGCAACCCGCGCAATCCAAAAATTTCGCACCCTCGCCCCGACTGTGGTGGCGTCGGTTCAGTCCAGCGTGATGGCGTTCGCCCGGATCACCGCCCCCCACTGTTCGCGGTCTTCGGCGATGTACCGGTCGACCGCCGCCTGGTCGCGCGGCGCCTGGATCGCCAGCCCCAGCGTCTGGAAGCGCTCTCGGAAATCCGGCTGAACCACTACCCGCGCAATGGCATCCTGCAAGACGCGCGCCTCGGCGGCGGGCGTGGCCATCGGCACGGCGATGCCAAACCAGGTGGCCGCGCGAAAACCCGGGAACCCGCTTTCGGCCACGGTGGGCACGTCCGGCAGCACGGGCAGCCGCTCGGCCGTGGTTACCGCCAGCGCCTTGATCTTGTTTTCCTTCACCAAGGGCAACGACGTGCTGATGACGTCCACCATCAACTGCGTGTCGTTCGCCATCAGGGAACTGAGCGCCGGCGCGCTGCCGTTATACGGGATGTGCGCCATGTCGATGCCGGTCCGGGCCTTGAGCAGTTCAGTCGCCAGCTGCAAGGGGTTGCCGATACCCACCGACGCGTAATTCAACTTGCCCGGGCGCGCCTTCGCGACGGTGACGAACTGCGCCAGCGTCGCCGCGGGCACCTCGTTGTTCGCAACGACCACCAGGGGCAACTCGGCCACCACCGACAGCACGCGGAAATCGCGCGCCGCGTCGTAGGCTATCTTCCGATAAAGCATGGGGTTGAGCACCATGCTGGCGTTGCTGGCCAGGAACACGGTGTACCCGTCGGGCTGCGCGCGGGCGACTTGCGTGGCCGCAATCATCGTGTTGGCGCCCGGCTTGTTTTCAACCACCACGGGTTGCGAAAGCTCGCGCGACAGGCGTTCGGCCAGCACGCGCGACAACTGGTCGGCGGCGCCCCCCGGCGTGTAGGGCACCACCAGCTTGACCGGCCTGTCCGGGAACGCCGCCCAGGCTTGCGGGATGCTGGCGGCACACACCAACATCGCGGCCGCGGCGCGGCCGAACCAACGATTCATCTGTGACATGCTTGTCTCCCGAGTCTTCGCGGACTCTTGTAATGGGTACTGCCTGAAGGAATTGGACGACGGAACCGGCGGCGGCGCGCAATGGCCGCGCGCCCGCTACACCTTGCGCGCCTGGCCCTCCCAGAATTCCGCCCGGAGCCGGCGCTTGGCGATCTTTCCGTTGTCGTCACGCGGCAGGGCTTGCCGCAGTTGAAGTTCGCGCGGAACCTTGTAGCGGGCGATTCGGGCAGACAACCAGCGCATGGAGTCTTCCACGTCCAGCACCACCTCCGGCGCGGGCTGCACGAGCCCCAGCAGGCGTTCTCCGAACTCGGGGTCCGGCACGCCGAAGACCGCGCAATCGGCCACGCCCGGGTACTGCATCAGCTGGTGTTCGATTTCCGCGGGATAGATGTTCACGCCACCCGAAATCACCATGTCCGATTCGCGGTCGCACACGAACAGGTAGCCGTCCTCGTCGACATAGCCCAGATCGCCCAGCCCGATCAGGCCATCGCGCTCGACGGCTTGACGGGCCTCGGGATGGTTGCGATAGGTGAAGTCGGCATACGCGGGCTGGCGCACGTAGATGCGCCCGACCTGGCCCGGCGCGCAGAGGGAACCGTCCTCGGCGTAGATCCGAACCTGCGCCGGACCGATGGGCCGCCCTGCACTGCCCGGCTTCGCCAGCGCCTCGTGCGAATCGATCACCGTCACCATGCCCGCTTCGCTGGACGCATAGGTCTCATGCACCACCGGCCCCAGCCAGTCGATCATGGCGCGTTTGAGTTCCGGGGCGCAGGGCGCGCCGGTCGAGGCCACGAATCGCAGCGACGACAAGTCGAACGAGGCCCGCGTGCGTGCATCCAGCTTCAGCAGGCGCACATACATGATGGGCACCAGATAGATCGTGTCGATACGGTACCGTTCGATCAGGCGCAGCACCTCGACCGGGTCGAAACGCGGCATCAGCACCAGCGTGTCGCATACGCGCAGCGCCACCTGCGCGAAGACGCTGGGCGCACTGTGGTAGATCGGCGCGGGCAACAAGGCGCGGCTGCCTTGACGCAGGCCGTAGGCCTGTTCGACCACGTCCTCCACCGCCGCCAGGTGCTCGGCCAACCGCTCCACCGGGAAGGGCTGGCGGACCACGCCCTTGGGGCGGCCCGTCGTGCCTGAGGTATAGGCCATGTGGCCGCGCGGGGCGACCAGCGGGCCGTCATGACGCCGTTGCATGTTGCGCCAGGCGTCGTAGTCGGTGGCTTCAAGGGCAGCGTCCGCCGCGCCCCCAATTTGCAGCACCGGCAGTCCGGCCGGCAGCGCCGTCCGCACCGCCTGCCACAGGTCTGCTTCGGCGATCAGCAGTTTCGCGCCACTGTCGGTCACCAGGAACGCCACCTCGTCGCCCGTGTAGTGCCAATTGATCGGGCAGTAATAGCAGCCCAGCCGTTTGCAGGCCTGAATGATTTCCAGATAGGGCATGCCGTTGCGCAGCAGCACCGCGATGACGTCGCCTTCGCGCACGCCCATGGCCGCAAGACCCGCCGCGACTTGCTCGCCACGGGCCGTCAACGCGTCGCGGTCCAGGTTGACGTTGCCGGCAATGATCCGTGCGTTCATGCCGGCTTTCCGGCGCGCAGCGCTTTGTCCTGCGCAGTGCGCGCCTCGATCGCCGCGCGGGCGGCGGCCCAATCTTCCTCGGTCCACTCGAAGTAGTGCTTGAAGTAGGCGCCATTGGCCAGATAATCGCCGCCATCCAGCGCAATCGTCTGACCGTTGATCCAGTCATTGCCCGGCCCCAGCAGGAAAGCCGCCAGTTCGCCAATGTCGTGCCCGGTGCCCAGGCGCTGCATGGGGTTCTGCTGGATCAGGGCGTCCTGGCCGTCGCCGTTCGGGCGCAACCGCGCGGTCGCGCCTTCGGTGGGAATCACGCCGGGCGCAATGGCATTCATGCGGATCCCGTGCCGGCCCCATTCGACGGCCAGCGATTTCGTCATCGCGTCGATGCCGGCCTTGGACATGGCCGACGGCACCACGAACGGCGATCCGGTCCACACCCACGTCACCACGATGGACACCACCGCGCCCTGCGCGCCGGTGGCGATCCAGCGCTTGCCCACGGCCTGCGTCATATAGAACGTGCCGCGAAAGACGGTGTCGGCAATGGCATTGAATCCGCGCGCCGAGAGTTTTTCGGTCGGACTGATGAAATTGCCGGCGGCGTTGTTGATCAGGCCGTCCAGGCCTCCATGCCGGGTCCAGATGCCCGCCACCATCGCATCGACCGCATCCGCATCACGGATGTCGACCGCGTGGGCATACGCCTGCCCCCCATGCTCGGCGCGCAGGGCGGCGGCGGCCTCTTCCACCACCGACAAACGGCGTCCGCACAGATGGACGGTGGCGCCCAACGACGCCAGTTGTGCCGCCATGGCGTAGCCCAGGCCGGTGCCCCCGCCCGTGACGAGGATGCGCTGGCCGCGGAACAAGTCGGCCCGGAACATGCTTTGCCGCATGGTTTGTCTCCTGTTGTGATGTGGCATGCCGGTAGCGGACGGATGGGTCCGATACGGTTCAAGGTCAGAATATCAATCGACGGATATCGCGACAATCCTTCGCCGTGAGTAAACTCTGTTTCCTCACAGGCAACAATTGACGACGCCCATGTCCGCCTTGCCCGCGCTAGACCTGAACCTGATCCAGCTGTTCGTCACCATCGTGGAAGCGGGCACGCTTAGCGAAGCGGCCTTGCGCCAGGGCGTGACCCGGTCGCACGTCAGCCGCAACCTGCAGAAACTGGAGCGGGTGTTTGGGGCGCAACTGATCCGACGCACGACCCGCCGCCTGGAACTGACGCATCAAGGCAGCGTGCTGTATGAGCACGGCGCCCGCATGGCCCGCGAAGTGGAATCCGCCCGCCATGCCCTGCAGAAACTGGGCGCCGAACCGACCGGCCACGTGCGCCTATCGCTGCCCACCGGCCTGGGCGAACTGGATGCCCTGCGCCCGCTGCTGGTGCGCTTTGCGCTGGAGCACCCCAGCCTGAGCCTGCGCGTGCTGTTCTCGAACCGGGTCAGCGACCTGATTTCGTCAGAGATCGACGTGGCCTTGCGCGTGGTCTCGTCGCCACCGCAGGACTACGTGGCGCGCGAATTGGGCGAAGTGAAATGGCATTTGTGCGCCGCCCCGGCGTATCTACACCGCGCCGGCACGCCCACGCACCCGCGCGATCTGGGGCGGCTGGACTTTCTTTGCCCGCCCGGGCCCAAGCCTCAGGCAGCGCTGCGCCTGCACCGCAAGGGGCAGGTCTACGAGATCAAGCTGGCGCCCCGGCTGCAATCCGAGTATTTCCCGTTCCTGGCCGATGCCGCCCGCGACGGCGCCGGCGTAGCGCTGCTGCCGGCCTACATCGTGCGGCCCGACCTGGAAAGCGGGCGCCTGCGCGAAGTCCTGCCGGCCTACAAGGCCGAGGGGCCGGGCGACAAGCTGTTCATCCTGACCTCGCCGACCCCCTACCCCTCCACCGCCCAACGCGCGCTGGTGGACTATCTGAAGACCGAACTCGAGCCGCTCCTGCGCGATTTCCTGGCCTGACTCCCCGGCCTGAACCGGCCACACCAGCTGGCGGCCGCCGCGCGCACGACCCGCCATCCAACTGTAGGACTTCCTTGGTAAAACCGCGGGGTCTTGCGGGCTTGGCCCATGTCCGCCAAAGTAGGGGTTTTGCAGTGCCGGATGCCGGTTACCGGAACAGGGGCGGAACTTTGACGTGCGAGCCAAGTCTTATATAAGATATAAGACATACCGCCGCACACGGGGTTGTCTCCCCTACAATGACGAACGCGCCAAAACGCCAAAAAAATGCCGCCTGCGCTCGGGCAGATTGAGCCAGGCAAAACCACGGAGTCCATCATGCCGCACAACACCCTAGATACTCTCAAGAATTTCAAGATCGGCAATAAATCCTGTCAGTACTATTCGCTGCCGGCGCTGGGCAAGTCCCTCGGCATCGATGTGCAGCGGCTGCCGGTTTCGGTCCGCATCGTGCTGGAATCCGTGCTGCGCAACTGTGACGGCAAGAAGGTCACCGAAGAACACGTCAAGCAGCTTGCCAACTGGCAAGCCAACGCCCGCCGCGAAGACGAAATCCCCTTCGTCGTCGCCCGCGTGGTGCTGCAGGACTTCACCGGCGTGCCGCTGCTGGCCGACATCGCCGCAATGCGTTCGGTGGCCGACAAGATGGGCAAGAGCCCCAAGAGCATCGAGCCGCTGGTGCCGGTGGACCTGGTGGTGGACCACTCGGTCATGATCGACTACTTCGGCACCAAGGATGCGCTGGACCTGAACATGAAGCTGGAGTTCAAGCGCAACCAAGAGCGCTACCAGTTCATGAAGTGGGGCATGCAGGCATTCGACACCTTCGGCGTCGTGCCCCCGGGCTTCGGCATCGTCCACCAGGTCAACCTGGAATACCTGGCGCGCGGCGTGCACCAGGACAAGAAGAACAATGTCTACTACCCCGATTCGCTGGTGGGCACCGACAGCCACACCACGATGATCAACGGCATCGGCGTGGTGGGCTGGGGCGTGGGCGGCATCGAAGCCGAAGCCGGCATGCTGGGCCAGCCCGTGTACTTCCTGACCCCCGACGTGGTCGGCGTGGAACTCAAGGGCCAGTTGCGCGGCGGCGTTACCGCCACCGACCTGGTGCTGACCATCACCGAAATGCTGCGCCGTGAAAAAGTGGTGGGCAAGTTCGTTGAATTCTGCGGCGAAGGCACCGCCAGCCTGACCGTGGCCGAACGCGCCACCATCGGCAACATGGCGCCCGAATACGGCGCCACGATGGGCTTCTTCCCGGTCGACGAACGCACCATCGATTACTTCCGCGGCACCGGCCGCACGGAAGACGAGATCGCCGCCTTCGAAGCCTATTTCAAGGCGCAGAAGATGTTCGGCATCCCGGCCGCGCAGGACATCAACTTCACCAAGCTGCTGACGCTGGACCTGTCCACCGTGGCCCCGTCGCTGGCCGGCCCGAAGCGCCCGCAAGACCGCATCGAAATCGGCAACGTCAAGAACACGTTCATTGACCTGTTCTCCAAGCCGGTTGCCGAAAACGGCTTCAACCAGCCGGCCGAAAAGCTGAACCAGACCTTCACCACCAGCACCGGCACCCAGGTCAAGAACGGCGACATCCTGATCGCCGCGATCACGTCCTGCACCAACACATCCAACCCCAATGTGCTGCTGGCCGCCGGCCTGCTTGCCAAGAAGGCCGTGGAAGCCGGGCTGAAAGTGCCCAAGCACATCAAGACCTCGCTGGCTCCCGGATCGCGCGTCGTCACCGACTACCTGACCAAGACCGGCCTGCTGCCCTACCTGGAAAAGCTGGGTTTCGACGTGGCCGCCTACGGCTGCACCACCTGCATCGGCAATGCGGGCGACCTGACCCCGGACCTGAACGAAGCCATCATCGGCAACGACCTGGTCTGCTCGGCCGTGCTGTCCGGCAACCGCAACTTTGAAGCGCGCATCCACCCGAACATCAAGGCCAACTTCCTGGCATCGCCCCCGCTGGTCGTGGCGTATGCGCTGGCCGGCACCGTCACGCGCGACCTGATGACGGAACCGGTGGGCCGCGGCAAGAACGGCGACGTCTGGCTGGGCGACATCTGGCCGACCTCGGCAGAGGTCGAAGCGCTGATGAAGCATGCGCTGGACCCGAAGGTCTTCGAGGCCAACTACGGCCAGGTCAAGAGCAACCCGGGCAAGCTCTGGGAGAACATCAAGGGCGTTGCCGGCGACACCTACAACTGGCCCGATTCGACCTACATCGCCGAACCGCCTTTCTTCGACGGCTTCGGCATGACGCCGGCCGCGATGCCCGCCGTCAAGGGCGCCCGCGCGCTGGGCGTGTTTGGCGACTCGGTGACGACCGACCACATCTCGCCCGCCGGCTCCATCAAGGAAACGTCGCCGGCCGGCAAGTGGCTGAAGGAAAACGGCGTGATGAAGGCCGATTTCAACAGCTACGGCTCGCGCCGCGGCAACCATGAAATCATGATGCGCGGCACCTTCGCCAACGTGCGCATCAAGAACCTGATGATCCCGTCGTTGCCCGATGGCAGCCGCTTCGAAGGTGGCGAAACCCTGTTCCAGCCCACCGGCGAACAGATGTCCATCTATGACGCCGCCATGAAGTACGTGGCCCAGGGCACCCCCACCGTCGTGTTCGGCGGCGAGGAATACGGCACGGGCTCGTCGCGCGACTGGGCGGCCAAGGGCACGCAGCTGCTGGGCGTGAAGGCCGTGATCACGCGCAGCTTTGAACGCATCCACCGCAGCAACCTGGTGGGCATGGGCGTGCTGCCGCTGCAGTTCAAGGGCGCGGACAGCGTGCAGTCGCTGGGCATCACCGGCGAAGAGACCTACGACATCTCGGGCCTGGAAAACGGCATCAAGCCGATGCAGGACGTGACGCTGACGATCACCCGCAAGGATGGTTCGAAGCAGGACGTGACGGTACTGCTGCGTATCGATACGCCGATCGAAGTGGACTACTACCAGCACGGCGGCATTCTGCCCTTCGTGCTGCGCCAGTTGCTGGCGGCCTGAGCCCCTCGCGGCGTTTCAGGTTGAACAAAGCCCCGGAACCTTGCGGTTCTGGGGCTTTTTTTCTTGCCGCTGGACGGCGGAGTCAGTCGTCGAACTGATAGGCGTCCATCGCCAGCGCGCCGTACGAGATCTCGTCGTTCAACCGCTTGGCGGACGCTCCGCCCGCCCCCAATGCCACGTAAAGCGGCATCAGGTGGTCGTCATGCGGATGCGCCTGCATCGCGCCTGGCGCCTGCGCTTGCCAATCCAGCAAAGCCGGCACGTCGTGCTCGGCAAGCCGGCGCGCATACCAATCCTGGAACGCCGGCACGTACGGCACGGCCGGCGCATTCTGCGGCATCCGGACGTGGCGCAGATTGTGCGTCAAGGAGCCCGACCCGATGATCAGGATGCCCTCGTCGCGCAGCGGCGCCAACGCGCGGCCCAGTGCCAGCTGCCCGGCGGCATCACGCCCCATGTCGAGCGACAACTGCACCACCGGCACATCGACCTCGGGGTAAAGATAGCGCAACGGCACCCACGCGCCATGGTCCAGCGGCCGGCGCGGATCGCGGTCGGCGGTGATGCCGGATTCCGCCAGCAACGCCTGCACGCGAGCCGCCAGTTCGGGCGAGCCAGGCGCGGCGTATTGCAGCGTGTAGAGCTCGGGCGGGAAGCCCCCGAAATCATGCCAGGCCACCTGCTGGTCGCGCGTGGATAGTGCCAGGCCTTCACCCATCCAGTGGGGCGACACCACCAGGATGCCGCGCGGCTTCGGGCCTTGCGCAAGACTCCACGCCGCGAGCACGGGGCCGGTCAGACCGGGTTCTACGGCCAGCATCGGCGAGCCGTGGGAAACGAAAAGCGTAGGCCAACGCATGGCGCTGCCTCCAGAAATAATGTCGATGAGAGCATTTTCGAACGTTTCGGATCAGCAATAAACCCCCTTCTCGGGGATGCTCTGTTGCCATATACGCATCAATGGCGCAGCCCTCGCGGACGAGCCGGCCCGACCGCCCGGGCGGAGCTGACCCAGCCAGGCCCGGGTCCGCCCCGAATGCCGACGCGCGCCGCGGGCGTTAAACTACGTCGTTACACACTTACTTGGACGTCCCCCGAAGTTATGGCCCGATCCCGCAGCCAATCCGCTCCCCGCATGACCCGTGACGCGACCCGCCTGGTTGCGCTTGCCCAGGCGCTCAACCGCTCGGGCAGCCGCGTCGAAGACGTGTTCTGGGAGAACCAGCTTGGCGAAGCGATTCCCAAGCTGCTGAAGGCTGGGCAGGACGCCCCGCTGGAAGCGGCCCTGGACCACCTCGCGCAAAGCGACATAGGCGCCTATGAGGTCCTGATCGAACAGGCCGAAACCCTGTCCGAATCGATGAAGATCGAGAAAAATGGCGTCCGGTACGACGTGCTGCTGATCGTGGCGCCCATCGTCGCCTGGACCCGCTACGCGATCCCCACCGGCCCGGTCTCCGCGTCGGCCCAGCAGGCGCTGCTGGCGCAACTGCATGGCCATGTGCTGGCCAGCCAGGCACGCACCGCGCTGATGCCCATGCTGGTCAGCGTGGACCAGATGCCGCGCACCTTCGGTGAAACCTGGCAATGGCTGCATCGCCTGGGCTCGCAAGCGCTGGGCGCGGAAACCACCAAGCCGGTCCTGAACACCGAGGCCGAAACCGCCAACATGCTGGCCGACACGCGCTACATCATCGGCGCCGTGGCCGTGCCCGAGAACGCGCCGATCTTCCGCTGGCAGGAACAAATGAGCGACGCCGAGGCTTCTCGCGACGCGTGCCAGCAACAATGGGCCACGCAGGCGCAGCCCACCCTGGCCGCGCTGCTGCCGGGTTGCGGCTTTGAAGCGCTGCTGCCCGACGCCTATTACGTCAGCAACCGCGAAGCCGACCGGCGGGTGCGCCCCTTGTCCCTGCGCGCAGCCATCAGCTGGCTGGAAGGCGCGGTCAGCCTGGAAGCCTCGCAGTTGCGCGCCGTCGTCGCCGGCTGCGGCGAAAGCCGCATCGACGAATACCGCATCGGCTTCACGGCACGCAGCAGCAACGACGTCTATTACGGTTGCGTGTGGCCCTTGTACGGACGCGAAGAAGAATTGCCGTCCGACGAAGGCCAAGCCGACGTGGTCGACGACATCACGGCGTTGCTGAAGGAATACGGCGTCACCGAAGTGCGCCGCATCCCCGGCGTGCTGCCTGCCGAATACTGCGAAGACTGCGGCGCGCCCTACTTCCCGAATCCGCTGGGCGAACTGGTCCACGCCGAACTGCCCGAAGACGCCGAAGCGGCCCCCGCCAAGTTCCACTAAGCCGCCATGCAAGCAGACATCTTTTGCCGGGTCGTCGACAACTACGGCGACATCGGCGTCTGCTGGCGGCTGGCGCGCCGGCTGGCGCAAGGCCGCGGCTGGGATATCCGCCTGTGGGTGGATGACCTTGCCAGCTTTGCGCGCATCCAGCCCGGCATCGACATCCAGGCGTCGCGGCAGCGGCTGGGCAGCGTGGACATCGTGCATTGGTCCGAAACGCCCGACCCCGCCCTGACCGCGCGCGATGTCGTCATAGAAGCCTTTGCCTGCGATCCCCCGCCTGCGTTCGTGAACAGCATGCGCCACGTGCATCCGGCCTGGATCAACCTGGAATACTTAAGCGCCGAAGCCTGGGTGGAAAACTGCCACGGCCTGCCTTCGCAGCGTCCCGACGGCCTGGTAAAGCACTTTTTCTTTCCCGGCTTCACGGCGGCCACGGGCGGCCTGCTGCGCGAACCCGGCCTGAGCGCCGAACGCGACGCCTTCCAGGCGTCGACAGACCTTCAGAACGGTTTCCTGCAGTCGCTCGGCGTGGATCAAGCCGTGTTGTTGCGCCGCCGCGACGGCGCCCGCACGGTGTCCCTGTTTTGCTATCCCACGGCGCCCACGGATGCGCTTGTCCAGGCGCTGACGGCCGACAGCCGGCCTGGCGTGCTGCTGGTTCCCGAGGGCGTCGCGCCCGGGCTGGAAGCGGCCTGCGTCGGGGCGGATGCGCCCCTCGTGGCGCGCCTGCCTTTCGTGGCGCAGCCGGATTTCGACCGCCTGCTGTGGTGCGCGGACCTGAACTTCGTGCGCGGCGAAGATTCCTTCATCCGCGCGGCCTGGGCGGGGCGTCCGCTGGTATGGCAGATCTACCCGCAAGACGAGAACATCCATCTTGAAAAACTGGAAGCGTGGCTGGCCCGCTATCCGGCCCCGGAATCAGCGCAAGCGCTGATCCGCGCGTGGAACCAGCCGGAAACGGGCGAGGCCGCCGCGGCCGTTGCCCAAGCCCTGGCGCCCGCCGCCTGGCAGGCGTGGTCCGCCGCCGCCCGGCATTGGGATGCCAGTCAGGCGGCCCGGCCGGATCTGGCCGAAAATCTGGCGGACTTTTGCGCAGACTTGGCCAAGAAACGTTAGAATAGAGAGTTTTCTGAGTCGCCCTGGATTTGTCGGGCCTCAACTATGACGCCTCCCGGGGTGTGCATGAAACCGCTGTCAGGGACTTTTGGCCCGGACCTTTAGCTCGTGATTTTTCGCGAAGGCGGCTTCTTGCAAGCACGGCGAGTGCACCCATCACCCCCGGAGTTTTATCGATGAAAACCGCTCAGGAATTGCGAGTCGGCAACGTGGTCATGGTCGGCAAGGATCCCCTCGTGGTCCAGAAAGCCGAATACAACAAGTCTGGCCGTAACGCTGCTGTTGTGAAACTGAAGTTCAAGAACCTGTTGACCGCCTCGGCCAGCGAATCGGTCTACAAGGCCGACGAAAAGTTCGAAGTCGTCCAACTGGATCGCAAGGAGTGCACCTACTCCTACTTTGGCGACCCGATGTACGTCTTCATGGACGAAGAGTACAACCAGTACGAAATCGAAGCCGAAAGCATGGGCGACGCCCTGAACTACCTGGAAGAAGCGATGCCCGTGGAAGTGGTCTTCTACGACGGCCGCGCCATCTCGGTTGAACTGCCCACCACGCTCGTTCGCGAAATCACCTACACCGAACCCGCCGTCCGTGGCGATACGTCGGGCAAGGTCACGAAGCCGGCCAAGATCAACACCGGCTACGAATTGAACGTGCCGCTGTTCTGCGCCATCGGCGACAAGATCGAAATCGACACCCGCACGAACGAATACCGCAGCCGCGTCAACAACTGATCCGGCAAAGGCGCCCACGCCAGGCGCGCTTCGTGCGCGCATTGCCCCCACGGGGGCAATCCATTGTCCTGGGACCGCCCTGCGATAAAAAAAGCCAGACCTTCGGGTCTGGCTTTTTTATGTCCGGCGCCGGTATGGCAACCCTTACTGCAAGCGCTCGTCGTCCAGGAAGTCGGGCACGGCCATGACGTCGATGCCGTCATCGGCCAGCGCCTCGCGCTCTTCGGGCGTAGCCGTGCCGCGAATGGGGCGTTCGTCGGCATCGCCCTCGTGAATGCGGCGCGCTTCTTCCGCGAAACGCGGCCCCACGTTTTCGGTGTTGCGCAGCAAGGCACGCACCTGCTTCATCACGACGGCCTGCAAGGCGGCCATTTTCTCGGCGTCGGACGCGCCGGCCGGCACGGCGGGCGGCTGGGCCGGCGCATGCAGATGGGATACGTTCAGCCGTGGCGCCGACAGGCGCTTGGTGATGCTGGCCGACCCGCAAACCGGGCACGTGACCAGGCCACGCGCCTGCTGCGCGTCATAGTCGTCGTGCGATCCGAACCAGCCTTCAAAAATGTGGCTGTGCTCGCACTGGAGGTCGAAAACTTTGAGAGCCATGGTTGCTATATGGGGTCCAGCAGCCAGAATACAAGAATCCGCCCGCAAGGGGCGCCATCCCGCCGCGTCAAGCCGGGTTTCAGGTAGCGCCCAAGAAAAACGGGCCCGAAGGCCCGTCCTGGCGATGGGCGCTGGCTCACTTGCCGCGCTTGGCCGCCGCGCTGCCGTCGATTTGCGCCTGCTGCGCCTGCAACGAATCGATCTGGCGTTGCAGGTCGCGCAGTTGCTGGCGCACGTCCTTTTGCTGGTCGGCCAATGCCGTGGTTTCCTGGCGCGACTGCTCCTGGCGAGCCGCGACCTGCTCTTCCTGCTGCATGCGCAGCGTGCGGTCGGCCTGCAAGGTGCTGAGCTGGGCGCTGCGGCTGGCAAGCAGCTTCTCGGCGTTCGCATATTCGGCTTGCAGCTTGATGCGCTTGATGTCCACTTCGGCCAGGTCGGCCGATTGCGCGGCGAACGCGCGATACGTGGATTCAGCCTGCTTTTCCGACAAGGTCTTCAGGACGCGCCAGAAATCCTTCTGCTGGAACAGGGCGACGTAATAGGTCAGATCGTCGGGCTTGAACAGCAGGCTGGCGCCATACGTGCCGTTATAGGCCGTGCGCAGTTCCGACACTTGGCGGTTCTGGATCAAGCCCTGCAATTCCGCCACGGTGGACGATGGCCGCGCGGCCGCGGCCGGTGCAGCCGCAGGCGGCGGGGTCACGGGCGTGGAGTCGGCCGGCTTGTCCTCGACCTGCTTAACCGTGGGCCGCGGCGCTTCGGATTGCGCGCTGGCGCAAGCCGCCAGGCCGGACAGTGCCGTGCCTAACAGCGCCATGCGAGTGGCGGCACGGATAAATTGGACGTTCATGCCTTCCCCAAAAAAATCGTTGCGGAACTATAGCAATTTATTTCGCTCGCGGCAGATCCACTTACATTCGTCGCAAGCGAATCTGTGGCCCCCTACGGGCCTTTCCCTATTGCACGTTCAGGATGCCTCGACAGTGCCTTCCGCCGTTTCGCCCTGCCCGCCGCCCAGATGCAGTTTTCGCATCTTTTCCCACAGCACCTTGCGGCTGATGCCCAAGGTGTTGGCGGTGTCCTGGCGGCGCCAGCCGTTGACGTCCAGCGCGGCAAGGATACGGGCGCGCTCGGCGCGCTCGGCATCGGTGAAGACGGGCGGTTCGCACAGCGTGCTGGCCCCGCCCAGGGTGCCGGCGGCGCGCAGCGGCTCGCCGATCTGATCGAATATGCGTTCAATGCGCGCCTGATCCCAACTCTTGAACTGCCGCCGCATGATCGCCACGCGTTCCGCCACATTGGACAGTTCGCGCACGTTGCCGGCATAGCGGGTGCGCGCCACCCGATCCAGCAGCCAGTCCGGCGGCTCCCCTTCGACGCCCAGCCGCTCCAGCAACGCGCGGAAAATGGCGATCTTCTCTTCCTGCCCGCGTTGCTCCAGGTTCGGAATGCGCAGTTCGATCACCGCCAGGCGGTAGTACAGGTCTGCCCGGAACTCGTCCTGGCCCACCAGCGCCCGCAGATCCTTGTTGGTTGCCGCCACCAGCCGGAAATCCACCGGGATCTCCACGCTGGAGCCCAAGCGCGTGACGGCGCTTTGCTCCAGCACCCGCAGCAGCTTGACCTGCTGATACAGCGGCAAGTCGCCGATTTCGTCCAGGAACAGCGTGCCGCCGTTCGCCTGTTCGAAATAGCCCTTGTGCGCACCGACCGCGCCGGTAAAGGCGCCCTTCGCGTGGCCGAAGAAATGCGCTTCGAACAGGCCTTCCGGGATGGCGCCGCAATTGACCGCAACGAAAGGCCCGTCCGACCATTCCGCCCGGTCGTGCAACAGCCGGGCAATGCGTTCCTTGCCCACGCCCGTTTCGCCATGGACCAGCGCATTGCTGCGGCAGTCGGCGAACATCTCGGCTTCGGCCAGCAATGCCCGCATCGGCTCTGACACGGCGATCAACGGCTGTTCACGTTTGGGCGCAGTGCGGCGGAACTGATCCAGCGTGCCCAGCAATTCGAATAGCAGCTTGCGCAGGTCCGCCGTCGTGAAGGCCAGCGGCAACGTGTAGGAATATTCAGGAGGGTAGTAGCGCGAATCGCGCCCGCGGGCCTCTGCCGCCACCCAGATCACCGGCATGGCCTGCACCGCCAGCCAGTCGTAGCCGCTGAAGCGGTTGTCTCCCATGACCGATACGGACACCAGGGCCACGGCGGGACGCGTCGGGTCGCGCGGCGGCGGAAACGCGGTGCCCGCGTCCGCGCGCACCAGCGACACATCCATGCCGGCCAGGCAACGCTCTGCCCGCGAGGCAATATCGGAAGTGCCTTCCCACACATACACGTCGAACTCGTCGCGGGCGAATTTCTGGGTCATGGCTTGTACGCCGGGAAAACAGCGGAAATAACGGGCTTCGTCATCAGTACACCAAACGGGGCTGGCCGCAATCCACGGACAGCAGCGAAACATCGGTCTGGCCGACACTCAGGCCAAGCGTGTTGAGCAATTGCTGCAGCAGACCTGACAGCGGTGCCAGAACAGGTTGCAACAGGTTCACGACAATGGACAGCACGCCGCTAACCTGCGAACCGCCGCTAAGCGCCAGGGTCGCCACCGAGTTGATGCGGCACTGCCGGACAGCGCTTGGCGTGATACCCAAGGCGCACACCACGTCATTCAACGGCGCCACCAGCAGTGAGTTCAAGACATTGCCGACCAGTTGCAGCGTGCCGCCCAACACCCCCGTCAAGCCGCCCGTCGACAGGCGCGTGCTTAGCTGGTTCAGCGCGGTCGTGGACCATTGCAGGTTGTTGACCACCTGCGAAATGGAATTGCCAGCGCTGCCGCCACCGCCGCCCACCAGGTCCGTCGCCAGGGCCGTGCGTTCATCCGCCGTCAGGGGCGTGCCGCTATTGAGGAGATCGCCCAGGATGCCGCCGACCAAGGCATCCGACAGATTGGAAGCCAATGCCCCCAGATTGATGGACGTGGCGTTGACCGTCTGCGTTGACGGGGTGCCGGGCGGTTCTGTCAGCGTGACGGAAACCGGCGCGGCGGAATTGAAAATCGGCAGCGTGACCTTTGCGGTCAACGGCAGGATGCCCAGCACATTCAACACCTGGTGACGCTGGATGGCTGAAAAAGAGCTGGGTTGGCAGCTATTGGTCAACGACACGAAGTTTGCGGCGTTCTGATCGGTGCTGGACGTCATGCCCGGGAAACGCCCCAGGCAGACGTTGGCAACGGAGGACGTCACGGCGATCGTGGCCTGCGACTCCGTCAAGGGAGCTTGGCACAGGTTCGTCAACGTGCCGGTGGACTGCGCCACATCGATGATGATGGGCAGGTCCACCTTCGTGCCCAGCGTCGTCGCCAGCAACGGGCCCACCAGCGGAATGTTGCTGGTGTTGACGCGCAGATACACGCGAATGCCGGCGCTGGTGGCCTGGGTTCCGATGCCGCCGACAGCCAGCGTGGGGGGTTCCACCACGCGCACCCGGGCATCCACGCCCAGCAACGGCACGCTCAGGCCCAGGTTGATAAGATTCTGCCCGTTGGCGATGACCAGGGCCGTTTCAAGCAGGTTCAATGCGTTGACGTTCGCCGCCAAGGCGCCCGTGGCGTCTCCGCCCACGACCGACAGGTTCAGCACGCCGCCATCTCCGAACAGTTTGACGGGCAGATTGAGCGGCATCACGGCCAGCACGGTATTGATGGCGTTGTTAAGCAGGCCGACGCCGGCCTCGGCAGTGCCGCTTTGATTGACCACCGTCAGGGTGGCGTTCAACAGTTGGCCCAGCGTCAGGTTATTGACCGCAGCCAGTTCCGCGGGGGTGCCCACGCCCGTCGCCACCGACAGGGGCAGTCCCAGCGCTTTCAACAAACCGGACGGCGTGATGTTGACGGTGGCCAGGCCTGCCGCATCCAGCACGTCCAATTGCGCGGGCGTCGCCCCAACGGAGGCCAGCAGTTGCGACAGCAGCCCGCCCCGCTCGAGGCGCAGCAGGCGCGACCCCACCATGAACGCCGCGACCGGCCGGGTGTTGGTCGCCACGGCGGTGGTCGTGACCAGCGTGCCGCTGTCCGCGCCGCCCGAAAAACTGGGAACGATGCTGGTCAGCCGTTTGCGCACGATCACGCGCACGGCGTTGAACGGCTGTCCGCTGGCGGCATCGAAGACATGCATCCCGGAGGCGTCGGCCCGGCTTGAATCCCATACCTTGCATTCGACCGTGACGTCGGCCGCCGTGAAGCTCTGGAAAAAGCCGGGCAGGTTCGCCAATGCCGACGTCCGGCCGGCAGTGCCCGCCCGCGCGCAGTCCGCCGCGGCGCCCATGCCCAGCACCTGCACCGCCGACAACGCCGCCAGGTCCGCCCCCTTCTGCATTTCGCGCTTCATGTAGAAGCTGTAAGAAAGGTGCGCGACGCCCAGCAATACCAGCCCCACCAGCACCGCGAACACGACAGCCACGGTGATGCTGCCGCGCTGGCGCGACAAGGAACGGGAATGCGACGGGACGGCTGGCATGGTTTGGCGGCTCCGGCTCGAGACAGAGCCTTAATTCGTGTTCCTGGTTTCCACCCGCTTCTGGAACCATTCCGGGATCGGCTGCCGGAAGCTGTCCACGTAACGGGTCCAGGCC
The DNA here is from genome assembly GCF_057334215.1 of Achromobacter maghribensis. Lineage (NCBI taxonomy): Bacteria > Pseudomonadati > Pseudomonadota > Betaproteobacteria > Burkholderiales > Alcaligenaceae > Achromobacter > Achromobacter maghribensis. Next base: position 100,817 of record NZ_JBHFII010000039.1, read on the forward strand.
GCGGACGAGACCGGCCCCAGTATCGGCAGCGCGCCACCGCCGCGACGGCCGTCGGCCTGGGCCGCCAACAAGCCCCGCGTCACATCGCCAAAGCCTTCCCTGACCTCGGCGGCAGCCGGTTGCGCAGCGGGTTGCGCCGCCGCCGGCGCTGCGGTTTGCGCGGCCGCGGGCGCGGCATCCGCCTGCGGCATCGACGTCTGTACTTGTTGCACCACGGGCCGGGTCGGCAAGGCCGCCGCGGGCGGTGGCGCGGATTGCGGCGCTACCGCCGCTGCTCCGCCAGCCGGCGGATTTCCGGTCAGCGGCGCGTTCGACTGGGCCTGGGCGGCCAGCGGAGCCAGCGCCGCAAACGCCAGCGCCAGGGTGAACGAACGAGTCAATCGAGGTTGAGACATAAGAGTTTCCTGAACACGGAGTTAACGCACGATGGGCCCATTGCCCAGGCCATCCATCAACGGACTCATCATGGGCATCACGGCGCCCTCGCCGCTGGATACGCGCGTAGGCGTGCCACCGGGCACCGCGGCCGACGGCATGGCGGCCGGCGCGCGATGGCCCCGGATCTCGGAGGCCAGACGCAGAACCTGGCCGCGAGCGTCTTCGCCAAGCTGCGCCCGATCCATCAATTGCTGGGCCTTGACCGAATCGCCCTCGACCAGCAGCAGCACCGCCATGTTGGCCAGCACCTTGCCGTTCTCCGGCGCCAGCTCGGCCGCCTGGCCAAGCGGCACCCGGGCGCCATCCACGTCACCGGCACGCAACCGCGCATAGCCAAGATCGCCGAGGAATCTCGCGTTCATGGGGGCCAGCCTGGCCGCGCGGGAAAAATCATCGACTGCCTGATCGAACTGGCCGCGGCCGCCTGCGATAAGACCCAGGCCATGCCACCCGTCAGCCGCCTGCTCGCCGCGGGTCAACGCGCGGTAGGCTTGCTCGCTTAGCGCGGTCTGGCCGGTCTGGCGCAGGGCATCCGCCCGCATCACGGCCACCCGGCTGTCGTTGCCGAATTTCTGCTGAAACGCCTCGATATACGCCAGTGACGCGAAATAGCGTTCCTGGCGCTGCGCCTCGGCAATCAGCGAGAGCATCATCTCCGGTTCCTTGGGCCGCCGCCGGCCCTCTGCCTCTTCCTCTTTCTGACGGGCAAGCGCTTGATCCTGCTGCTGTTGCTGCATCAACTGCCACGCAGTTTCCGCACTGTTGGTCTTGCATCCGCTCAATCCCGCGGCCACGGATAACGCCGCGGCTAAAAGGGTCCAGCGCAATGCGCCCTGCCGACTTTCCATAGCGCCCGCCATCACGTCCCCCCCATGCGCGACATCGCGCGTATCACTGCCACGAACCCCGATCCGCCGGTAACGATCAGCAGCGCGGGCAGCAAGGTCACGATCATGACTCCCGTCATCTTGACCGTGGTCTTGCCCACTTTTTCTTTCAATTCAAGGCGCCGCGAATCCCGCAGCCTTTCACCGAAGCGGTTCAGCGGCTCTTGCACCGCCCCGCCGTGCTGATCCACCTGAGCGATCAGGCGACAGATGGCGGAGAGGTCGTCGTTGTCGAATCCGGCAGCCAGCCGCGCCAGCGATTGCTCGCGGGTGCGGCCCCGCACGTAGAGTTCGGAGGCCAGGCGCAATTCCTGCGACAGCACCGGCAGCACCTGCCCGAACTCCGTCACCAGCACCTGCATGCTCTGATCGATCGACAGGCCCACGCCCTGCAGCAAACGCAACAGGTCAATCAGCAACGGCAGTTCGTCCGCGGCCATGCGGCGGCGCTTCGCCACGCGCCGTCGCACGAACCACTTGGGCAGCATGTAGCCGACGGCAAAGCCCAGGAACGCCGCGAGCAGCATTCCCGACAGGGAATCGACGTAGTGATAGCGGATGCCCAGCGTCACCGCGGCGATGGGTAGCAGGATCGCCAGGCCGAACCGGAACACGACGAACCGCGATCTTGCGGTTGCCGCATCGGCGTAACCAGCAAGATCCACCAGCTTGCGGTCCTCGGCGGCCAACAGGGCTTCGGCCAACCGGCCCTCGCTCAGGCGCTTGCCGAACGAGTCGGCCGCGCGCGTGGCGGCCGCGAACCTGCCCTGCCCGTCCTGCGCCGACAACGCCGACACCGCCGCGCCGCCCATCTGCCGCGACGCCAGCGCATGGTCCACGATCCGCCGGGTCCTGCTTTGGCCGCGCAGCCGGCGAACGATGCCGACGCCCAACACCAACATGGCCGCTGCGATCAGCATCAGCCCCATCGCCAGCACGGAGGAGACGCTCCACGAGTTCAGAATATTCATCTCGCCGCTCCCATCAAATGGACTTGGCCATGCGGTACAGCCAATAGCTGCCGACGATCTGCAGGACAACGGCGGTCACCAGCATCTTGAATCCGGCCGGGTCACGCCACAGATTCATGAAAAGATCGTTGTTCGTCAGCATGATGAAGCCCCCGATCCCGACCGGCAGCAGCGCCAGCACCCAGGCGGACAGACGGATCTCGGCCGAGCTTGCCGACAGTTCATTGCGTGCCTGCGCCACGTCGCGCATGAAGGCAGCCATGCGCTCGAGCACCTGGTCGCTGCGGCCGCCGAATCGCATTGCCAGCGACACCACGGCGGCCACCATGTAAAGCTCTTTCAGCCCATACAGGCGGGACACGTGCACCAGGGCAGCATCCAGCTCCTTGGCGGACCGGCTAAGGCTGGCGGCCATTTCCACGACCTCGCGCAACGGTTCATCGGTGGTGGCCGACGCCGTCTGGAACGCGGCGCCCATACTGTTGCCGATCGTGATCAGGCGGACGATGTTGTCCAGGAACGCCGGTAATTGCGAGATCATCCGGCGCTGGCGCTTGTCGGCGCGCAGCCACAGCAGGAAGTACTCCAGGATAGCCACGAGCAGCAGCGTCACGATGCCCGACACGACGCCCAAGGTCAGCCACGCCAGCATTGCCAGGCCCACCAGGGGCACCGCAAGCCGCACGTAAAGCCCGGCGCTTTGGCGCACGCCCGCCAGCAACAGCAAGCGGTCCCATCCCGGCAGGCCGCTGCGCACGGCCCGCGCGCTTTCGAAGATCGGAACCGGCTTGGAAGCCGCGTCGCGCCCCCGGTTCAATTGGTTTTCCAGGAAGGACGAGCTCGCCGCCCGGCGGGCGCCGCTGTCGGCATGGCGCCACAGCAGCACCGCGCCAATCGCCAGCACCAAGGCCAGGCATCCCAGCACCAGGGCTTGCATCATCAGCGCCTCCGGCTCCAGAATCCGCCGCCGTCGGTATCGCCCGGCGCGGAATCGTTGGCGCGCGCTTCGGTGCGCATCTTGGCAAGCTTGGGCGTGTGGGGGTGGATGCCCAGCCAATTCCAGCGGTCCTTCTCTTCACCCTCGGGTGTCGTGAAGGTCTCGTGGCGATAGAGTTCCTGCGTGGAAATCACGTTGTCGCCCATGCCGGTGACCTCGGTCACCGACAGCACGCGGCGCTTGCCGTTGGACAGGCGCCCGATCTGCACGATGAAATCCAGCGCACTGGCGATCTGCCTGCGCAAGCTGTCCTCGCTTCCCTGGAACCCGGCAAAGCCGGCCAGCATCTCGATCCGGTACAGGCATTCGCGCGGAGAGTTCGCGTGAATCGTCGCCATCGACCCTTCGTGGCCCGTGTTCATCGCCTGCAGCATGTCCATGACTTCGGCGCCGCGCACTTCGCCTACCACGACGCGGTCCGGGCGCATCCGAAGGCTGTTGCGGATCAGCTCGCGAATACTGACTGCACCGCTGCCGTCGAAACCGCCCTGGCGCGATTCCAGCCGCACCACGTGCGGGTGGTTCAGCGAAAGTTCCGCAGTGTCTTCCACGGTGACGACGCGTTCCGTTTCCGGGATGAAAAACGCCAGCGCATTGAGTAGCGACGTCTTGCCGGAGCTGGTGCCGCCAGACACCAGCACATTGCAGCGGTTCTTGACCGCTTCATGCAGCAGCCGGTAGATCTCTTCGTCGAACGAGCCCAAGGTCAGCAAGTCCGCGGGCTTGAGCGGGTCTTGGCGGAACTTGCGGATCGACACCATCGGCCCATCGACGGCCAGCGGCTCGATCACCACGTTCAGGCGGCCACCGTCGGGCAGCCGCGCATCCACCATGGGACTGGATTCGTCCAGGCGGCGGCCGATCGGCGCCAGGATGCGCCGCACGATGCGCAGCACATGCTGGTTATCGGTGAACCGTAACGTTTCGCGGGCCAGCACGCCACGGCGCGACACGAACACGTTGTCGTAGCCGTTGATCAGGATGTCTTCGACCGCCGGATCGGCCAGCAAGTCTTCCAGCGGCCCCAGGCCTGCCAATTCCTTGGTCAGGGCCTCCGCGATCTGCCGCATTTCGCTTTCGTTGATCGGCACCCGGCGCAGGCGCACGAAACTCGCGACCTCGATGTCGACGAATTCCTGGATCGCGGACCGTGCCCACCGGCCGAACTCCGCGCCCAATTCCTCGATACGCGAGAGCAGGTGCTCGTACGCCGCCGTCTTCACTTCCTGGAAGCGGTTCGACGCCGAGAACCCCTTATCGCCATCACCGCCAAACTCTATCGTCGCTGTCATGATCATGTCGGCTTCCGTTGCAGTCCTTGCGTCGTTCCGTTAACCGACGACCATACGGCGATGCACGCCGGGCAGCCAGGTGGCCAGCCAGCTTGCCCGCCCACCGGGCGTGCTTTCTTCCGCCCCCAGCTTTTCCACCAGCGTCTGCACCGCGCGCACGTAGATATCGCGCTCGGCGTCCTCATGCAGCAGATGGCCCTGGTTGGTGCAGACCATCAAGGCCAGCGTGCGGTCCGGCAACGTGCCCACCAGTTCCAGCTGGAAGCGCTCGGCGATCTGCTGCGCGGTCATGCCGTAGCGTTCGTCATACCGGTTGACGATCAGGCCCAGGCTGCGGCGGTCCACATGCATGTGCTCAAGCTCTTGCAGCAACCCGGCCAGCGAAACCAGGGCGCCGACGCTTTGGTCGGTCACGATCCAGTTCTGTTCCGACGCGCGCGCCAGGCCGGCCACGAACTCCGGATTCGTGAAGCCGCCCGAATCGGCGACCACCACACCGAAATGCTGGCGCATGCGTTCGAACACCAGCAGCGAATCAGATTGCGAAACATCGCGCATCAGGCCCAGATCACGCGGCAGCGACAACACGCTGAGGCCGTTGGCCGTATGCGGCATGGCCGAAGCCAGCAACGTGGGATCCAGACGGCGCAGGTTGCGCGCCGCCTCCGAGAAATCGAACTCACCGCCGATGTTCAGATAAAGCTGGCAATCGCCCACCGGCCAGCCCAGGTCCATCAGCGCGACGCGGCTGGACAGGGGCAGCGAAGCGCCCGGCTCGGCCGCTGCCGCCTTGGCGCCTTTGCCGCCACTGGCCATGGCGCGTGCCCCGTGTGCCTGCTTGAGACGGTCTTGGGCCATGTGGGCCAGGTGCACGGCCAAGGTGCTGGCGCCCACCCCGGGGCGCGCGCCCAGCAGCAAGACACTGCGCCGCGACCCGTCCGCACGTCCGCCGTCTGCCTGGGCGTCCAGCAGCCGCAGCACGATGTCCTTGATTTCCTGGGGTGCGATCGTGGGGTCGACAAAATCGCTGACCCCAGCGCGAAGCGCGGCAATGGCGCCCTCGGGCTGACTCAAAAGGCCGACCGCGACGCGCGGCAGTGTAGGTGCGATGCGCGCCAGCAGACGCGCCAATTCAGCGGACTTGAACAGCTTGCCGGGTTCGTCTTCGCTTAGCGTGAAATCCAGGAACACCACCTGCGGCGAAATTTCCGCCAGACGCCGCGCCAGTTCTTCCGTACTGGGCGACTCCTGGGTCAGCATCCCCATTTCGCCCAGCGCCTGCCCCAATTGCACCGCGACATCCGCCCCCTTGGAGCAGAATAAAAATCGCTTGCTGTTTTGCAGGCCCACCCACTCGCTTGCATGTGTCTTCATATTGTTCACCGCGAAAAGCCCGGCATTTGCTGGCCGCCCATGGGCCCCGTCAGGTAGTAGCCCCAGGCGTTGAAGCCGTTATCGGCACGCTCTTGCTTGTCGCCCGGCAAGGGCAGATTCACCCCGCGTGCAATGGGGCGAACCAGGCGCGGCGTCACGACGATGACCAATTCCGTTTCCTCTTGCGAGTAGTCGAGACTGCGGAAGAACGAGCCGATGATCGGCAAGTCGCCCAGCAAGGGCACCTTGCTGACCATGGCTTTGGTCTGGCGCGAAACCAGGCCGCTGATCACGAAGCTTTCGCCATCGCCCAATTCAACGGTCGTGTCGGCGCGGCGGGTGCGCAACGCCGGTATGGTCGAGGTGGTGCCATCGGTGCCGCTGTGCAGCGTAACGCCGTTGTTGTAGTCCAGCTCGCTGGCCTCGGGCGCCACTTTCAGCGAAATGCGGTCGCGCGACAGCACCGTGGGCGTGACCGTCAAGCCGATACCGAACGGCTTGAACGTGACCGACACCGTCCCCAGCCCGCCGGCTTCAGGAATAGGCAATTCACCGCCTGCCAGAAAGCTGGCGCTCTGCCCGGTCATGGCCACCAGCGTGGGCTCGGCCAGCACGCGCGCCATGCCATTGGTCTGCAGCAGACGCAGTCTGGCGCTGAAATTATTGGTGTCGTAGAACAACGAGAATCCGGATGCCGCCGCCGCGAAGTTGGTCGGAACCAGGCTGGCTGATGCGCTCCACGGGCCGCTGCCGCCGGCGCTCCAGTTGATGCCCGCCTCTTTCATCACCGAGCGCGACACCTCGACGACCTTGACCTCGACCTGCACAATGCCGCTGGTGCCGGCGGAAGACACGTCGACGACGTTCTTTTCCCCGCCCACCGCGGAGGCCGCGATGGCCGCCGAGGCCACCTGCCCCATCGGGGTCTCGGCATGGCCGGACACGACGGCCCGGTCTCCGGCGATGTCCACATTGGCGCCGCCGGCGATGCCGCGCGTGGCCAGCGCGCCCTGGACGCTGCCGCCCACCCGCACGTTCCACACCTGCGGCGCCGCATTGTTGCCGCTCCATATCTGCACCTGTGTCGTACCCGCCTTCTTGCCATAGACCAGTATCGAGCCTGCGCGCTTGCCCGAAGCGGGCAGGACTTTCACGTCAGCGACGTCAGGGTCGCCGATGGCGATGCGGGACGGAGCCGCGCCGTCCAGCAACAGCGTCTGCTGCCCCTTCACCGACAACGCAAGATCGCGGGCCGGCGCCGGCGCATTCGAGCCCGGCGATGACGCCGCGGTCTGCGCGGTGGCGAGGCCCCCGCAGGACATCGCCGCTGCCGCCGACAGGACGCAGATCAAGGTGGTGCGCTGAGTGTTCTTCATGGTGCTGAATCTAGTCATAAGAGAGAGTCCGGCCACACGCGGCGCCAAGCCGCGCGGAGCCACGTTCAATAACGGACACGTTCGGATTTGTCTCCGCGCAAGATCTCTACCGTCCTGCCGCCGCCCCCGCCGGAATTCGCGCCACGCACCGGCGCCGCGGGAACTCGCGCGGCAGTCGTCGTCCCGTCAAGCTGCACCAGGCTTTCACCGGCGAACGCGCGGTTCGGTCCCTGCTTGAGCGCTTCGCGCTGCTCCGGCGTCAAATCCGCGCGCGTCGGCAACACCGTGCCGCGCTGAGCGAACAATTGCGTATCGGGCACGCTGTCGTCGTTCAACGGGCGCAGCGCCAATTGCAGGCGGCCGGAACGGCTGGCCAGTATCAGTTCATTCACGCGCTCCACCGGCACGGCCAGCACGGCGGTCTTGGCGGGCTGCGCCGACTGGGCGGGCACGCCCGGCTGCGCCACCGAGCCCTTCTCGGGCCCATCCACGGAATCCTTGCCATACGCCAACACGCGCACCTGGGATTGCAGCAGCCGCGACTGGCCGCCAGGCACTTCCTGACCCTTTTCGATCATGAAGAACACGTCCACCCAGTCGCCGGGCGCGACGCGGTTGCCGCCACCGATCACTTCATCCACCGCGATCGCCACGGCGCGCTCGCCCGCCTTCAACTGGCGCGCCAGCCCCTGCGCCAGCAAGCTGGGCAGGATCGGATCGCCCGCGGCGATATCGACCTTCGTCACCGCGCCTTCCAATGCGGCGACGGCGTTGTATCCGCCGGATAGCGGCGCCTGCCATTCGTCCACCCTCAGCATGCTCTCGCTGTTGATGCTGGAGCCTGCCGGGATCGCCGCTTTGGCCACGACGACCGGATAGAGCTTGACCGGTGCTGCAGCTGCCGGCGCGGACGCCGTGGGCGCGACGCTTGCCGGCGGACGGGTGGGTGCGGACGCGAGCCGCCAAGCGACGAAGGCCAGCACCAGGCCCGCCACCAACAAAAACCCTGCGACGATCTTGCTCAAACTGCTCATGGTGTCCCTTGCGATATCTGAACAACGGCTTGCGAATGCAATCGGGTAGGAATCCAGTTCGGCCCCATTCCGGGCAACGTGGTGATCAGGCGCTGCAGGGTGGCCAGCAGCGGCCAGGATTGGGTGTTGTAGGTCAGCCCGACGGTGGCGCAATTGGCTTGCTGCCCCCCGGAGCCGCTCCAGGCGCATGGCGCACTGGTCGTCGCGCAGACGACGGCCGAACCCGAAGAAAATGCGCTCATCGCGGCCGAGCACGCTGCCGCCGACACATTCGGCTGACCGTTGAAGCGGGCGAACACCGCCGCGCGGGCGCCATCAGTGGCGGCCGACGCCAATTGCTGTTGCATCCAGAACAGCACCGCGAAGCTGAGCACGCCGCAGATGAACATCAGCAGCATGATCAAGGTCAACGAAAATTCCAGCGCCGCGATACCGCGCTGACGGGAGCGTCGAGGGCCGCCTTCGCGGTGCCGGGCGTGGGCGTCCATATCAGCGTTCCCCATTCAGATGCACCGTGGCGCGGGCGCTCAATACGCCGGAGGCCGGCATCAGCACCGCCTGCAGCAGCGGCAGCGCCGGAATCAGCGGATGGGCGCCGTAGGCGTAAGACACCGTGACTTCCACCTGCCCTTCTGCAAGCGCGCGGCCGCTACAGGCTCCGCCTGCCGAGCTGCTCAGCGCGCCCGTACTGCCGCAGACCGCCACCTGGACGCCGGCAGCCGACATGGAACTAATCCATTGCGCCTGATACAGGGCGGCATCGCGCCCGGCATTGGCACGCGTGGTCAATGAGGAAGGCACGCCCTCTTGCCACTGCAAGATCTTGCGCGCGCCTTCTTGCGCGGCAAGCGTCACGGATTGTTGTGCGGCCGCCACCAGCGAGTACGTCAGAATGGCGTAGAACACCAGGAAGAACACCACGAATACCAAGCCGAATTCAACGGCATACACGCCACGCTGAGCGCGGCGGCTCCCAGGTAGGCGGCATAGGGAACTTGGCGAATGCGGAGAGGCAGCGCCCGGTACCGCGAAGCGATCAGCGCCAGCAAGCTGTGCAAGCCGGCCAGCAGGCTCGCCAGTACCAGCACCAGGATCAGCGGCGCGATCCCCAGAAGCAGCCCGATGATGGCGATGGCTTTGACGTCGCCCGCGCCCATCAGGCGCCGGCTCCACAAGAACAGGAATGGAATCGCCGCCAGGAATCCGGCAAGCGCCATGAGTCCGCCAGTCCATCTGGGCGGGTAGAGCCAGCCAGGGATGACCCACGCGGCCGCCAACCAAAGCAGCTGTGCCACGAACCCGGCAACGATTAACGCGTTGGGAACACGGCGATAGCGCAGATCGTTGTAGATCAGCACCAGACTCCAGCTTGCGAATAGCAGCCACCACAACACTTCCCCTGGATACAAGGCGGGACCTTCCGATAATTCAAAAACCGGGCTTCAGCGTTTCAGCTGAAAACCCATGAACGGGTCAAGCAGCCTGCCTGTCGGATGGCCCAAAGGGCCATCGCGACATGGACCGGCTTGCCGGGCGTTAAACGGCCCCGCCTTGGGAGGTAAGCTTGGCGCCCAAGTCGGTGAACAGACTGGTCAGGCCTCCGGTAAAGAAGCCTATTGCAGCGATGATCGCTACCGCCATCAGCCCAGCAATCAGCCCATATTCCAGGGCAGTGATGCCATCTTCGTCATTCCAGAACTGCGCAAGTTTCGCTTTCATGTCGAGCTCCTGACACTCGATTGATAATTGAGCTGCGCCGTTATGCGACACCAGCCCCCTATGCCCGGAACTGCCTGCGTTGCGGGAGCATTCCTTGCCCGCGTGCAAACCGGGGCCCTGCTAACCCGGCCCTAGCGTGGACCCTGGCACCTTGCCAGGCTCCGACACCGGCGCCGATTCAATAAACGAGTCGATCCGTTGCGCCATGCGGGCGCGAAAGCGAGTCGATGCCCGCTGCAACTGCCAACGCATGATCAGCAGCGTGACGGCGGACAGCACGAAAGCGATATACGGCAACATGAGCCCGCCGATTTGCAGACTGGAATAGTCACGAGGCGTTGTGCAAATGACCGTACCGGCGGCAGCGCCGGTGTAATGCATGCCGCACACGGCTATCGCCATCAAAATGGCGGCTCCGCCGCGCTGAAACTCATTCTGCGTATTGAAAGCCAGCCACAGCGCGGCTGACGCCGCGATTACCGCGATAAGCACCGATAAAACAACCATCGGCAAATTCCAAAGCAATACCGCCGGCATGCGCATGGCGCCCATGCCCAGATAATGCATCGCCGCGACGCCCAAGCCGGCGGCAAGACCGCCCACCAGGCAGCGCCCAAAAGTGAAACGGTCGCGGCCGACATACCAGAATGCCCAGCCGGAAAAACCGGCGGCCACGATGAAACTGAGTATGGTCAGGCCAACCTGGTAGCCCACTTCGAAAGGCAGGTTCTGCGCCTGCATGCCAATGAAATGCATGCTCCAGATACCCACCCCGCCCATGGCGACAGCGCCAATGAGGATGTAACCGATCCGTATTTCACCGTCCTGCGTTTCGGTGCGAATGCCCGCCGCGGCGAGCAGTGCCACGTACGAGCCCAATACCGCGGTCAGGAACGACAGCGCGACCAGACCGGCATGGAACGACAGGGGAACGACATCACCCGGGCTCATGCATGGCCCCAGTGAAATAGTCCGCAATCGTGGCGTTGCGCCGGCAGGCTTTTCCGAGAAGTACTGCAGTCACACGCGCCCATCTTGTGGACTCCCGATAGCCTGAAAAATCGATGTGTTTTGATACGTTTATATAGTCTTATCTATTAACATTTAATACACATCAGGGTTTACACCGATATTCGCGATACTCAGGCAACAGACATGTAACGGATATCCCCAAATTCATATCGATCGTATTAAAAACCGCTAGTTAACCCTGATATTTCGATTACGCATCGGTTGCTAAGCATTTCGCAATGTTGTTATCTGGTCGTGTCCGATTGGTCACAATGAAATAAATTGTCATTATCTGGAGCGGCTGGCACCATACCGCCTACGGCGCACGGAAGCACTTTTACTAATGTTATGTCCCTGAATATTTTCGATATTTAACTAATATCGGAGCACGACAGAACGGCGCCCGCAGAAACGAGAGATATAAAAGGCATGAGACGTACGTACCCGGCAAGTCCGCTTACCCTCACCCTAATCTGCGCCCTTGCCTTCAGTGCGAATGTGCGCGCGGACGGGCCGCTACGAGGCAACCCCGTAGACTCGCTTCCGCGGCTGGAAACACCGCCCGGCGCCAAGCAACCGCCCCCCGTGGTGGAAACGGCCACTCCCGAGCAGTTGGCGCTGCAAGCCAGGCTGGCGCAACGCATCGTGCCCCTGAACTTCGACGTAAGCGGCGTACACGCCATTCCGTTTGACGAGGTGTCCGGCATCCTTGCACCGTTGTCAGGGAAAGAAATCAGCCTGGGCGAACTGGTGCAACAGGTCGACAAAATCACCCAGCTATACCGCGACAAGGGATACCCGCTGTCGTTCGCGCTGGTGCAAAACCAGACGTTCGCCAATGGGCTGGTGGTGGTGACGGTCGTTGAAGGCTATATCGCAAACGTGCGGATCGAAGGCGATATCGGCAACGCGCTGGACCGTCTGGAAACACTGGCCGGCCCGTTGACAGAAGACCGGCCTTTGCAGCAGGCCACGCTGGAACGCCAGTTGAATCTGATGCGTACCGTGCCCGGCGTGAAGTTCACGCCGAACCTGGACCTGCCACGCCGCGCGGATGGTGCGACGGAACTGGTGCTGAGCGCCACTCGCCAGCCGGTTAGCGTCACGGCCGGTATTGCCGATCTTGGCACCGGCATGCAACCGCTGGTCAATATGGGCACCAATAGCCTGACACCGCTGGGCGAACAGGTGAAACTGACCGCGTCCGTGCCGTTCAACACCGACGACGTTAAATACGTCATGGGCGAGGTCCGCGTGCCGATCGGCCCGGACGGCCTGGCGATCAAGGTCGACGGTTATCACTACGACGCCAAACCCCAGGACGATGCCATCGAATATCTGGGATTCGAGCGGCGGGTGAAAAACGACCGCATCGGCGTCGGCGTCAGTTATCCGTTTCTGCTGAACAACACGCGGTCCTTGACCGGCACGCTGGGCGTCTACGCGGCCAATTCCAAGGACCGGTACGATTCCCGGACCTCGGACCTGTGGCTGCAGCAGGACGCAAGGGTCCGTGCCGCGAACATGGAGCTGCGATATATCCAGGTGTCGGAAAGCAAGACCACGGACGTTACCGCAAGCGTTTCCAAGGGGTTTGACGCAGCCGGCGCCAAAAAAGACATCTCGACCAATTACGGGTATTCGGCCACGCCGATCCTTGACCTGGATTTCACCCGATACAACCTCAACGCGAAACAGACGTTTGCGTTGCCGGCGCAGTTCGGATTGACGTTTTCAGGAGCCGCCCAATACTCCAGCAATATCCTGCCTTCGTCAGAGCAGGTTTCTTTCGGCAGCTGGAGATATGCCATGGGCTACGCGCAAGGCGAGCAAAGCGGCGACAAAGGCGTCGGCGTATCGGCCGAAGTGAACCGCCGTTTTGGCACGGGCTGGGAATACCTGTCGAGCGTACAGCCGTATGCCTTGGTGGACTACGCGCGCACCTGGTACAACAACAAGGGCTTGCAGGAACTGAACCAGCGGCATTTGTCTTCAGTCGCCCTGGGCCTGCGGTTCACGGACGATAAATACTATCTATTCGATTTCAACGTGGCCAAGCCCATCGGCTCGGCCCCCGTCAGCGATGATCGGAACGTGCGCTTCAACGCCAACTATTCCTTGTTCTACGACGCGTTCTGACCTGACGGCCGCCCTGCCGGACTGACCCGCGCCTGTTTTCACAGGCGCTTTTTTTCGCCTATTCCACCCCTGACGTTACGTAACGTTGCCCGTAACGTAACGGGCAATAACCCGTCATTCGTAACATTCGCAGGGTTTTCGCCGTCGCAAAAATGAGGGTTTCCCAATATTGGTACAAACCCTTTAACGCCCTGCTATCTCGCTGATATTCAAGGCTTTTCCTGGCGATAAATCGCGAACGCAAGCGACGCGACAGCGCCATTGCAAAATATTGGCACGGTTTATGCATGTAGAGACGTATCGGGCAGTTTCATTGCCTGACCTTCCAACCCTGGAGCTCGCCATGTATACCAAAGTCGACGCAAAGCGCATTCAACGTATTTTGACCTCCACCGTCATGGCCGCAGCGCTGATGAGCGCGTTGGCGGCTTGCGGAGGCGGCGGAGGCGGCAAGAAGTCCGCCGGCCTGCCGGGCACCGATATTCCGACCAATCCTGGCGGCACTAATCCTGGCGGCACCAATCCCGGCGGTACCAACCCGGGCGGTACGGATCCGACGAATCCTGGCGGCACCGATCCCAACACACCCGTCAATCCCGTGACGGCCGGCCTGTTGCAAACCACGTTGGGCAATACCGGCGGTGCCGTGGACAACACCTTGCCCCTGAATCTGGACACGACGCTGGGCGGCGTGGGCAAAGCGCTGGACCCCACCTTGGCGCCCGTCGTCAATACCGTGGTGGGACTGACCCAGGAAGTGGGCGCCACGACCGGCTTGGGCCAACCCGTGGACGGCGTCACCAAGCAAGTGGGCGGCCTGGTCAGCGACTTGGGCACCACCGTCAAGGGCACCGGCCTGCCAGGCGGGCTGAGTACCGGCCTGGGTGGCCTGGTCGATGGTTTGGGCAAGACGGTCGCCAGCACCGGCGGCCTGCTGAACGCCGACCCCGCGAATCCGCAACCACTCACGACAATCCTCGGTAACGCCACGGGTGCCGTGGGCGCCTTGACCGCCGGCCTTTCCGGCCAGGGCGGTCTGTTGAATCCCGTCACCCAAGCCGTTGGCGGCATCACGGGCGGCGTGCTGGGTGGCCCCTCCACGCCGCTCCTGGAGCCGGCGTTGGGCAACGTAGGCAAGACCGTGGATAACGTTTTACCCCTGGGATTGCAGCCGACGCTGGCCGGCATTGGCGCCGCGCTTGACCCCACGGCCAGCCCGCTGGCTGGCACGGTCACCGGCCTGACGCAACAACTGGGCGCGACCACCAAGCTGGGCGCACCCGTCGCCGGCCTGTTGTCGAATCTGGGTGGCACGCTGGCTTCGGCCGGCACTTCGCTGCCGGGCAATACGGCCGGGCTGAACGGCGTGCTGCAAGGCCTGGGTGGCGCCGTCGCCAGCGCGGGCGGCTTGCTGAACGCCTCGCCGGCCAATCCGAACCCGCTGGGCGCGACGCTGGCGAACGCCACGGGCGCAGTCGCTTCATTGACCGCAGGCCTGGGTCTGGGCGGCGTGACCGGCGGCCTGACGGGTGGCGCCGGCGGCACGGGCGGTTTGCTGAGCCCGATCACCGGCATTCTCGGTGGTGTGGGCGGCGTGGGCGGCACCCCGGCCGCGGGCGGCGTGGGCGGTCTGCTGGCGCCGGTGACGGGCTTGCTGGGCGGGGTGACCGGCGCAGTCGGTGGCGCCACCGGCGGCACCACCGGCGGCACTGCCAACGGGGGCCTGCTGGGTGGCCTGCTGGCTGGCGTGACGGGCGCAACGACGGGAGGGGCGACCGGTGGCGCAACCGGCGGAACGTCGGGCGGCGCGACCAACGGCGGCTTGCTGGGTGGCTTGCTGGGCGGCGTGGTTGGCGGTGTCTCGGTCGGCGCGACCACGGGCACGGGCGCTAGCGCGGGCGCCAGCGCGGGCGGCGCAGCCGGTGCGGGCACGACCAACGGCGGCTTGCTGGGCGGGTTGCTGGGCGGCGTGACGAGCGGCGTGACGGGATCGTCGACGACCACCGGCGGCACGACGAACGGCGGCCTGTTGGGTGGCCTGCTGGGCGGCCTGTCGGCCAAGAAGTAAACCACCACATTCGCAAGGGAGCGACATCATGCTGCAACAAGAAACCATCGTTCACCATGAGCATGTGACCGTGATGCCTGAATCTCGCACGAGTGACCTGCGCCCGGGAATGCTTGACGATATCGCCCTGATGCTGGGTCGGCAGTTTTCGGTGTACAACGCCGCGTGCCAGTCGGCGTTGGCGGAAAAGCTGGGTATTCCCCTGGCGGATCTGAAGGCGCTGGAACTGGTGATGGAGTTCGATGCCCTGCCCACCGGGCAGCTCGCCCAGTTGATGGGCATCAGCTCCGGCGGCGCGACCGCCTTGATCAACCGGCTGGAGGCGGCAGGCTATGTGCAGCGCGGCCGCCACCCGCTGGATCGCCGGATGATCGTGATCCGGCCGGTCGAGGAACAATGCCAGCATCTATCCCAGGAACGGCAGTGGATCGCCGACGCGGTGATGCTGATGGCGCGCCGCTACGACACCACCGAACTGGAAACGGTACATGCCTTCCTGGCCCAATGCGTCCGCACCTTGAGACACGACACGCTGGTTTGGCTGGAAACGCGCAGCGCGCATCACGAGGATCACTGACCCCGAACCTCGCGCGGTACGCAGACTGCCCCGCACGCCCTGATCCACCCGGATCAGGGCGTGTTTTTCATGGCTCCTGGTCAGGCAACGTGCCGAACTGCAAGCGCGGAACTGCTGCCAGCAACCGGCGCGTGAGGTCCTGGCGCGGCGCATGCAGCACGGCGTCGGCCTGCCCCAGTTCGATGATGCGTCCGCCATCCATGACGGCGATCCGGTCTGCCAGGTATTCGACCACGCCGAAATTGTGCGTAATGAACAGGTAGGCGATACCGAGTTCGTCCTGAAGTTCGCGCAGCAGGTCCAGAATCTGGGCCTGGACGGAAACGTCGAGCGCCGACGTGGGTTCGTCGCAGATCAGCACTTTGGGTTCAACCGCCAACGCCCGGGCAATCGCAATGCGCTGGCGTTGGCCGCCGGAAAATTCGTGCGGATAGCGCGTCAGCGTATCGACAGGCAGGCCCACCCGCTCGATCAGTTGCGCCGCGTGCGCCGCGCGCGCTTCTCTGCCCATGCCTCGGCGCAGAGAGGCCAAGCCCTCGTCCAGGATGTCGCCCACGCGCATGCGCGGATCCAGCGACGCATAGGGATCCTGGAACACGATCTGGAGGTCCTGACGCAAGTTGCGTAACGTGCGGCGGTCGGCCGACAGCGCATCCTTGCCCTGCAACATCGCCCGGCCGGAAATTCGCGCGCCCTCGATCAGGCGCAGCAGCGCCTTGCCTGTCGTCGTTTTGCCGCAACCGGATTCGCCCAGCAGCGCCAGCGTTTCGCCCGCACGCAGAGAGAACGTCACGCCGTCGACGGCCTTGACCCAGGACACGATCCGGCGCAACGGGCCTTTGCGGACGGGGTAATGCACTTTCAGGTCTTGAACGTCCAGCACGACCTCGCCGGCCTGGCGCGCCGCGCGCGGGCCTGCCGGGATGCCGGCTTCGCGCGCGATCGCTTGCCGGCGCTGTGCGGTCAGCGGAATGCCGCGCTTTTCGAATGTAGGAATGGCCTCGAACAATTGACGGGCATAGGGATGCTTGGGCGCGTGAAAGAACGCGTCGGCGCTGGCGCTTTCAACGATTTCTCCGCCGCGCATGAGCGCCACGTGATGCGCCACGTTCTTCACCACCGCAAGATCGTGCGTGATGAGCAGCACGGCCATGCCCATCTCGCGCTGGATGTCCGCCAGCAGATCCAGGACTTGCGCCTGCACCGTGACGTCAAGCGCGGTGGTGGGTTCGTCCGCGATCAGCAGCAGCGGCTCGGCCGCCAACGCGATGGCGATCATGACGCGCTGCTTCTGCCCGCCCGAGAATTGGAACGGGTAGTCGTCCACCCGCCGCTCGGGTTCGGGAATGCCCACCCGCCGCAGCCAATCCACCGCGCGGGCGCGGGCGGCAGCACCGCGCAAGGGCGTGTGCGCCGTCAACGTTTCGATGATCTGGTCGCCCACCCGCATGACCGGATTCAGGCTGGTGGACGGTTCCTGGAAAATGATGCCGATCCGCCCGCCACGCACGCCGCGCATGGCGCTTTCCGGCAGGCGGTTGAGGTCTTCGCCGTCCAGCGCAATCTGCCCGCCGACGATACGGCCGGCGTCGGGCAACAGGCGCAGCAACGCCAGCGCCGTCATGCTCTTGCCGCATCCGGATTCACCGACCAGCGCAAAGGTCTGCCGTTGGGAGATGGCCAGCTGCAGACGCTTGACCGCGTGCGTCATGCCGCTTTCGCCGGCGATGTCCACGTCAAGACCGTGCACCTCGAGCAAAGGCGTGTCGCGGCTCATGGCGCTTCTCCGGATTTGGACGGACGCGGGCCGGCGGCCAGCGCCGGACGGCGGCCCAGAAAACCGCCCAGGCGCGCCAGGCGGCTAGGCTTGTAGCGGCGCGTGCGCGGATCGAACGCGTCGCGCACGGCATCGGCGAACAGGTTGGCCGCCAGCACCAGCGCCAGCATGAAAATGAAAGCGGTCATCAGGCTCCACCAGATCATGGGATCGCGCGACATTTCCAGCCGGGCGCCATTGATCATGGAGCCAAAGGAATTCATGCTGGGATCCACACCGATGCCCAGGTAGGACAGCACGGCCTCATAGAGCACCAGACCCGAAAATTCCAGCACCACGGTGATCAGCACCAGGTGCGCCACGTTGGGCAGCAGGTGGCGCGTCATGATGCGCCAGTGCGATACGCCGAACGCGCGCGCCGCCTGCACGTATTCCAGTTCGCGCAGCTTGAGCGTTTCCGCGCGCAACAGGCGGCACAAACCGGCCCAGCCGGTCAGGCCGAGGATCATGCAAAGCAGGAACAGTCGTAGATCCGCGCGAGCCACCGACGTGTCGAACAGATCGGAATGGTTATCGATGTAGACCTGCATCATCAGCGCGCAGGCCGCCACCAGCAACACGCCGGGAATCGAGGTGATGGTGGTGTACAGGTATTGGATCGCATCGTCGACCTTGCCCTTGAAGTAACCCGCCGCGATGCCGAAAATGATGGCGGGCGGCAGCATGGCAATGGTGGTCAGGCTACCGATCACCAACGCGGTGCGGATGCTTTTAAGCGCTTGCCACAGCACGTCGTTACCGATGCGGTCGGTACCCAGCGCGTGATAACCGCTGGACAGCCCGGCCAGCGCGCCGGCCGCCAGACACAGCAACGTGAACGTGACCGTCATCGCGCGCCAGGGGATATCCGATTGGCCGCCCAGCAATTGGCTGGCCGCCTCGGATGCCGATCCGGCGTGCCGCGCCAGGCACGCGTACAAAATGGCCGCCGCCAGC
Organism: Achromobacter maghribensis; assembly: GCF_057334215.1. Taxonomy (NCBI): domain Bacteria; kingdom Pseudomonadati; phylum Pseudomonadota; class Betaproteobacteria; order Burkholderiales; family Alcaligenaceae; genus Achromobacter; species Achromobacter maghribensis. The sequence continues at coordinate 119,473 of NZ_JBHFII010000039.1, forward strand.
AGCGCCACGCCGAGTCCGGCGGCCAGGCCGATCGCCAGACGCCTGAGGACATCGCCCGTGTGTTCTTTTTCGACGTCGGCCAGATGCGTGGCGGCGCCGCGCAAGCGCGGGTAGTCGCGCACCGGCTTGCCGTCCACCACCATGGTTTCCTTGAGGAACAGGTTCGCCGCCAGCGGCTGCGAATAATTCTTCTCGGGGCGGGTCAGTACCGTGTCCGACAGCAGGCCGTCCAATGCCGATTTGACGACGGGCGCGTAGACCGGCGGCGCCCCGGCGGCAGCGCCCGGCACGGGCGGAAGCAGCGGACGGTAATGCACGGAGTCCAGCAGGCCCACCAGGGTGAACGCGACCAGTACCACGGCCGAACACATGGCCGGCGTATCGCGGGCCACGCGCCCCCAGGTCGCGCGCAAGTTGGGACTGCGGCGCACGCGCCATACGTAGGCCAGCGCGCTAAGCGCCATCAGCCACAGCGCGACATCGGTCCACAAGAAGACGATCTTTGGCATGGCGGCTACTCGAAACGGACGCGGGGATCAGCCAGCGTGTAGGAAATATCGGCCAGGATCAGCCCCACGATGTAGAGGGCGGCGCCCAGGAACACCATGGCGCGCACGACGGAAAAGTCCTGTGCGTTGATGGCGTCGATGGTGTAGCTGCCCAGGCCCGGAATGCCGAAGAACGATTCCGCGATCAGGCTGCCCATGAACAGCAGCGGCAAGGCGGCGACCGTGCTGGTCAGGATGGGCAGCATGGCGTTGCGCAGCACGTGCCGGAACAGCACCACGCGTTCCGCCAGCCCCTTGGCGCGTGCGGTGCGCACGTAGTCCTTGCCGATTTCTTCCAGGAACAAGGTGCGGTAGAAGCGCGCTTCGGGCCCCAGGCGGGAGACGATCGCGACCAGCACCGGCAGCGCCAGGAACTTGACGACGTCGAGCCCCCCCGCAAAGCCCGAGAACGGCACAAGGCGCATGAGCTTGGCGAAGACCCATTGGCCCGCGATGATGTAGAACAGGCTGGAAATCGACAGCAGCAGCACGCACGCCACCACGCCCCAGAAATCCAGCCGTGTCGCCCGGAAATACACCAGCGTCAACGAGAAGACGATGCTGACGAAAAGTCCCAGAATGAAGGTGGGCACCGCCAGCGCCAGGCTGGGCCCCATCCGGGTCTTGATCTCGCGGCCGATATCGCGGCCGCTGTCGGACGCGCCAAACTCCATCACCAGCAAGGGCACGGAACGCTGGTAGAAGACGGTATCGGTCAGTTGGGCCGCCCCTTGCGCCCGGGCGTTGAAGAACAGCGGCTTGTCGTAGCCGCGCTCGACCTTCCATTTTTCCACCGCGTCCTGGCTGGCGCGCTGCCCGCCGATGGCCAGGCGCGCCATGTCGTCGGGCGTGTTGACCGCGAAGAACAGGATGAAGGTAAAGAGGTTCACGCCGATCAGAATCAGCACGCCATACAGCAGCCGGCGGATTACATAGCCGATCATGATTGATGCTCCTTGCGTACGCCCGGTCCGAAGGCCGTCTGGCGCTCGCGGCGCTTGAGCGCGACGTAGGACGGCCAGATCGCCAACGCCAGCAGCAGCACCAACAAGCCGATGGGCCACCAGCGGGGGAAGTTCCATTCGTCGATCTTCTGCTGCCGCAAGGCGGGATCGAGCTTCAGGTATTGAAGCGTGTTGCGCACCATCTGCGTGGGCTTGGCGTTACCGACCCATTGCTGGTAGGCACCGCCCGACATCGGGAAGAAGCCGAACATCCAGGGCGCGTCGCGCTGCACGATGTCGACCATCCTGGCGATCAGCTTTTCTTTTTCCGGGCCGTCGTCCAGGAATTTCATTTGCTCGAACAGCTTGTTGAATTCGGGGCTGTCGTAGTTGGCCGCGTTTTCGCCGCCGCCTTTGGCCTTGGCATTGGGGCCGTACAGCAGGAACAGGAAATTCTCGGCGTCGGGATAGTCGGCGTTCCACCCCCAATAGAAAATCTGCGCCGCGCCGCGCGTCATCTTGTCCTGGAAGCGGTTGTAATCGGTCGAGCGCAGGTCCAGTTGCACGCCGATCTTGCTCATCTGGCGGCGCATCCAGTCGAACTGCGGATTCGACCCGCCGCCCTGCATCGCGTCGTAGTACAGCACCAGCGGCGCCCCGGTCTTGGCGTTTCGGCCATCGGGGTAGCCGGCTTCGGCCAGCAGGCGGCGGGCAACGTCGACGGACTTGCGCACGGGCTTGCCGTCGACCAGGTCATACACGACGGGGTTCACGCCTTCGGGCAGTTCGCGGTAACCCAGCACGCCCGGCGGCACCGGCCCTTGCGCCACGGATGCCTGGCTGTTCTCGAACACCGCCACGTATTCTTCCCAATCGAACACGATGCTGATGGCTTGGCGCAATTTGCGGTTCTTCTCCGCCTGCTCGGGCGTATCGCCCTTGCCCACCACCGGGTCCATCCAGTTGAAACCCATGTACCAGTTGGCGGTTTCGACAGTGGTGGGCAGCCGGATGCCGCGCTCGCGGTACTGCCTGGCCTTGTCCTGGCTGTCTCCGGCCGCGACCAGCATCGCCACGCCGTACTCGCCGCGCTCGATCTGCGGGGCGTCGTAATAGCCTTGCATGAATTTGCCAATCAGCGGGATGGCTTCCTTTTCCAGGCTGAACACGACCCGGTCGATGAAGGGCGTGGGCTTGCCGCAGTCGGCCAGCAAGCCGGCCGCCTTGTCCCCCGCCTCGCCGTCGCAAGGATAGGGTTCGCCATGGAAATTGGGATTACGCACCAGCACGTGGCGGCGGTTTGGCAGCGATTCGGCCAGCATGTAGGGGCCGGTGCCTACCGGCCAGGTGTTTAGCGACAGGTCGTGCGAGGCCATGCCCGGCTGATTGTAGAAACGGTCGGCCTCCCAGGGGATGGGCGCCGTGAACGTCATGGCCAGCCAATACTTGAACTGGGGATACTTGCCGTTGACGCGGATGCGCAGCGTGTGCGGGTCAAGCGCCTGGACGCCAGTGAAGCCGTCCGCTTCGCGCAAGTCCAGCCAGGGTGGCGTGCTGCCGCCGGGCAGGTCGCGCCGCATGTCGCGGTCGCGCTGGCGCAGGCGGTCGCCGTAGTCCTTCATGCCCTGGATGTGGTCCGCCATCACCGAATAGACCGGCGACACCACCCGCGGGCTGGCCAGCCGGCGGAACGCGTAAACGTAATCGTCGGCGGTAAGTTCGCGCGTGCCGGTGCGCGGAAAATCGGGAATATAGAACTTGTCGTCGAGCTCGCCGTCGGCCAGCGGGAAATAGTCGTAGCTGCCGTCGGTCTTGCGGGCAAAGGCCGGGTGCGGCTGAAAGCGCACGCCAGGACGGATCTTGATGTCGTAGATGCTTTCAGCGATCTGTGCGCCGGGCGCATCGGCGGGCAGCGTATTGCCCTGGGCGTCGAGGTAGACCGGCGGCGCGATGGATTCGGCCGAGCGCGGCACCAGCTCGTAGGGACGCTTCAAGTAGTGATAGCCGTACAACGTCTCATAGATGTTGTAGGTATAAGGCGTTTCGTCGACGGAATAAGAGCTGGCCGGGTCCAGATACTTCGGCGAACGCTGCGTGAATGCGGAGTAGAACGTATTCTGGCCTTCCGCGCCGGATGGATACGGGCTGTTGATGGGGCTTTCTTGCGAGCAGCCCGCCACTGCCAGCAACAGCAGCGTGGCCGTCGCCCAGAGCCGCTTGAATGCACGCATGGAAACCTTCCCTTCAAATCGTTGCGACAGAGGATAGCAAACGCGGGACGGAGCCAATACCCAGGCATCCCCCTAGCGGCGCCCGACGGATCGCCGCCCGACGGTTCGCCGCCCGACGGAACGCCGCCCGACTCAGCCGCACTGGCGCTGGCGCCAGCAGTCGTAGCGCCATTTCCAGGGTTGCATGGCGCCTTGCTGCACCCACAGGCCGCGCCCGGCGGCCTTGGCCTGGCGTTGCAGGTCGGGCATGGCCTTGTCGCGCAGGTAGTCGCCTTTTCTGGCCGTGTAGGCCCAGGCATAGCCGGATTCCACTTGCACGCGATTGGCCGAACGGCCGTCTTCCAGGATCAGGGCGCACACGTCGCGGCCGTACTGGTCGCTCTCGTAGCACTGGGCCGTCAGGGTTTTGCCTGCCACCAGGCTGGCCAGGTTCTTGCGCGATGCCTCGGCATAGGGCTGCCCCGGCTGGTCGGCGCCATGGCCCTCTTCCGGCGCATCGATGCTATCCATGCGGATGCGCCGCTGGCCGTCCGGGGCGCGCAACGTGACGGTATCGCCGTCGGCCACGTTGACGACGGTGCCGGTCAGCGTGTAGCTGCCTTGGGGCACCCCGCCCGCCAGCGCAGGGCCCGACGGCGTGCGGGTCGGCGCCGGGGTCGATGCGCCGGACGCGGGCGGCCGAGCCTCGTCACGCCCGGACGGTTGCAGCCAGTTGACGATGGCGCCAGCCGCCGCGAGGATCACAGCGACGATCAGGGCGGTCAGCTTGCTGCCGCCGCGAAAGGAAGGTTTGCCACGCACTGGCCAGGCTCCGGATTGGAAACGCAGGAAGTGTGCCATACCCGGGGCGGCTCCGGCCGCCTGCCGTGCGGAAAACGACCGCCCGGCGCGATCGCCTTATCGCCTTACAGCCAACCCGATCTGCGAAAGCGCCAATACAAGACGGAACAGATCGACACGATGACGCCCAGGGTGACCGGATAACCCCAGGGCGACTTCAGTTCGGGCATGAACTCGAAGTTCATGCCGTAGATGCCGGCGATGGCCGTGGGCACGGCCAGGATGGCGGCCCAGGAGGCCAGTTTGCGGGTGGTGTCATTCTGCGCGGCCTGGCCGATCATCAGGCTGGCTTCAAACGCGAAGGCCAGCGACTCGCGCAAGGCGTTGAACAGTTCGTCCACACGCAGCACGCGGTCGGCGACTTCGCCAAAATAAGGACGCGCATGTTCGTCCACGGCCGACATCTCGACCCGGGCCAGACGGCGGCAGATCTCGGCCAACGGCGACACCACGGTGTGGATGCGCAGCAGGTCACGCCGCTGGCGATACAGCCTGCGGATATCGGAATCTTTGGCGCCTCGGATCAGCAGTTTCTGCTCGGCCCCTTCGACCACGCTTTCGATCTTTCCCGCAGCGGCCACATAGCGGTCGACCAGCCAGTCCAGCACCTCGGACGCCACGTAGTCGCTGCCGCGCTTGAGCAGGTCGGGCGCGGCCTCCAACCGTTCCCGCAAGGGGCTATGGGCCGCCGTGGCG
>NZ_JBHFII010000039.1:124754-169545 GCF_057334215.1 Achromobacter maghribensis
GGCGCACCGTGACCAGGAAGCCGTCGCCGATCAAGAGCTGGGTTTCGCCAAAGATGGGGCGTTCGGCTTCGACTTCGACCGTGATGGTCACGATGAGGACCATGTTGCCGTAGTCGATGATCTTCGGGCGGCGATGCGGTTCCAGCATCTCTTCCTGGTTCTTGTCGCAGGCGCCAAGTTCCCCTGTGATGCGCGCGAGCAATTCCGGCGTGGGATTGCGCAGGCCGATCCACAGCATGCCGGGCGGCTGGCCCTGGGGCTGGCTGTTGTATCGGCTGATGTACTGCCCCACCTCGTCGATGGGCACTTCACGGTCGCGCCGCCCATTCACATAGGCTATTGACGCAACCACCTCGCCCTTATGGGCGTCGACGAAACTGGGTTCAGCAGACATGGACTACCTCTGGCAATGCGATCCCGACCGGACAACTTATGGGCATCGGCCGATGATAGCCCAGCCTAGGAGAACAGGCTTCGCACCCGCTTGGTCACGTCGATGCTGGGCGCCTGCGGTTCCTTGGGCGCAGCGTCGGGCAGGCCGGGCAGCGCGGGCGCCTTGGGCAGGTGGTCGAACAGGGGCAGCATCGCATTGGTGATGTAGCGCGTGCGCGAACCATAGACGTGGCGGTCGCCCATGCCCGTCTGCTGGTGCACGTAGAACCGCTGCGGCACGATGAGTTGCAGGCGTTCCTTGGCGCGGGTCATGGCCACATATAGCAGCCGGCGCTCTTCTTCGATCTCTTCGGCCGTGCCGGTGCTCATGTCGGACGGGATGCAACCGTCGACGACGTTCAGCACATAGACGGCCTTCCATTCCTGGCCCTTGGCGGAATGGATGGTGGACAGGATCATGTAGTCTTCGTCGCGCGATGGAGCGCCAGATTCGTCGCTGGTGGCGTCGGGCGGATCCAGCGTCAGTTCCGTCAGGAAGCGCTCGCGCGACGGGTAGCCCGCCGCCAGCCGCACCAACTGGTCCAGATCGGTTTTACGCACCCGCGCGTCGTCGTACAGGCGTTCCAGTTGCCCGGCGTACCAGCGCAGCGCCAGGTCGACATCGGCCGGCCAGCGCAGGCCGGGATCGCACAACGCCGCATAGGTATCGGCAAACGCGCCCCACTCTTCCTGCGCCGCGGCTCCGGGCTTGAATTCGCGCAACGCGCGCAACGGTTCGGCGGATGCGGACATGGCGTCCATCAACTTGCCGGCCGTGGCCGGCCCGATGCCAGGCATCAATTGCGCCACGCGGAAACCCGCCATGCGGCCGCGTGGGTTTTCGGCCCAACGCAGCAGCGACAGCAGGTCCTTCACGTGCGCGGCTTCCAGGAAGCGCAAGCCGCCGAACTTCACGAAGGGGATATTGCGGCGGGTCAGTTCCAGTTCAAGCGCGGCGCTATGGCTGGCCGTGCGGAACAGCGCCGCCTGCGACTTCAGCGTGGCGCCGCCTTCGCGCTGGGCCAGCACCTGGTCGGCCACCCAGCGCGCCTGCCCGGCTTCATCGCTGACCGTCACCAGTTCGGGCAGTTGCGACGAGGCGCGGTCGGTCCAGAGGTCTTTGGCGAATCGTTCCGTCGCCAGGCCGATCACCGCGTTGGACGCGTTCAGGATGGGCTGGGTCGAGCGATAGTTGCGGTCCAGCGTGATGACGCGCGCGGGCTGCGGAAACTGGCCGGGGAAGTCCAGGATGTTGCGTACCGTGGCGGCGCGGAAAGAATAGATGGACTGGGCATCGTCGCCCACCACTGTCAGCCCGCGGCCGTCGGGTTTCATGGCCAGCAGGATGGCCGACTGCAGCCGGTTGGTGTCCTGGTATTCGTCGACCAGCACATGGTCGAAACGCGCACCCACGTCGGCGGCGATGCCGGGGTCGGACATCATTTCGGCCCAATACAGCAGCAGGTCGTCGTAATCCAGCACCTGCTGATCCTGTTTGGCGGCCACATAGCCGCGGAACAGGTTCTTCAATTCGTCTTCCCATTGGGCGCACCAGGGGAAGGAGGTCTTCAGCACGTCGGCCACCGGCGTCTGGCTGTTGACCACGCGCGAGTAGATGGCCAGGCAGGTACCCTTCAGCGGAAAGCGCGACTTGGTGGAGGACAGACCCTGTTCGTGCCGGACCATCCCCATGAGGTCTTCGGCGTCGCCGCGATCATGGATGGTGAAGGCTTCGGACAACCCGATGCGCAGCGCGCAATCGCGCAGCAGCCGCGCGCCGATGGCGTGAAACGTGCCGGCCCACGGCAATGACGGCGCTTGCTGCGAACCGCGCAGGTTCATGACCCGCTGCAGCACGGACCCCACGCGGCGGTCCATTTCCTGAGCCGCGCGGCGCGAAAAGGTCAGCAACAGCATGCGTTGCGGGTCGGCGCCGTTGAGGATCAGGTGCGCCACCCGGTGGGCCAGCGTATTGGTTTTTCCCGACCCGGCCCCGGCGATGACCAATAAAGGACCACCACCGCCCGACGCGCCGCCGATGCCGAATTCGGCGGCTTCACGCTGGGCGGGATTCAGGTCGGCCAGAGGGTCGGGGCGGCTATGGGATGGGGCGGGATTCTGATCGGGCATGACGCGTGGGAAGGGCCGCATGGCGCGCCGCAGGGAGCACGATGGCGGGCCAAATGACTGGCTATATATCCAGCTATCATAGCAGCGTGGCCGTTCGCCGCCGCCCCCGTACCCACCAGACCCTTTGCCCCATGCGTATCCTGACCGGCACCGCCTCCTGGACCGATCCCACCTTGTTGGCCTGCGGGCGCTTCTACCCGCCCGGGATGCGCAGCGCCGAAGCCCGGCTGCGGTTCTACGCCTCGCGCTTTCCCATGGCCGAAGTGGATTCCAGCTACTACGCCCTGCCATCGGCGGAAAACGCCTACCTGTGGGCGCAGCGCACCCCCGACGATTTTGTCTTCAACATCAAGGCCTTCCGGCTGTTCACGGGCCACCAGACGCCGCTTGCCGCGTTGCCTGCGGATATCGGCCGCGAACTGGCCGGCTGGCCGGACCCGGTCATCTATCACGACCAGATGCCCGACGATCTGCGCGACGAGCTCTGGCGCCGGTACCAACTGGCGTTGGAGCCGCTGCGGATGCCGGGCAAACTGGGCGCGGTGCATTTCCAGTTTCCGTCCTGGATCCGCCGCGATGCGCGTGGCCGGGCGCGCGTGGCCGATTGCGCGCGGCGCATGCAAGAACACCTGATCTCGGTGGAGTTCCGGCACCACAGCTGGTTCGAGAGCCCCGCCGCCACTGCGGACACGCTGGCGTTCGAACGCGACCTGGGCGTGGTGCACACCGTGGTGGACGCCCCCCAGGGCTTTGACAACACCGTGCCCGCCGTCTGGGAAAGCACCCACCCCGATCTGACGCTGCTACGCCTGCACGGCCGCAACGCCGGTGCATGGAATGTGTCCGGCACGGCGTCGTCGGGGCGTTTCCAATATGAATACACGGAACAGGAACTGGCCGAACTGGCCGAGCGGTTTTCGCGCCTGGCCACGCAAAGCGCGCAGGCCCACGCCGTGTTCAACACCAACTTCGAAGACCAGGGCATGCGCAACGCCGCCGCATTCGCATCCGCGCTGCTGCCGTTCTGAGGAATCAGGCCGCCGCAGGCTTACGAGCCACTTCCGCCAGGCTTTCCAGGAGCACTTCGAACTTGCGCGCGATGTCGTGTTCGGGCACACAGGCATAGCCCAGCAACAGGCCCGGCCGCCGGGCTTGCGCATTGACGTAGTAACGCGACAGCGCACGCGTCAGCACGCCTTTGCTGCGCGCCACGTCCACCACGCGCAGATCGTCCATATCCGCCGGCAGGGTCAGCACCAGATGCAGGCCCGCCATGCTGGCGTCGCGGTGCAGCCATTCCGGCCCCAGCCGACGTTCGATCAGGTTGACCAGCATCGCGCGGCGCCGGCCGTACAGCATGCGCATCCGGCGGATGTGGGCCGCGTAGTGGCCTTCGGCGATGAACGTCGCCAGCGCCGCGTGGGTCATCAGGTGGCCCTCGCGGTATAGCTCCGCGTGCGCCGCCTGGAACGCCGCGGTGAGCGGCTTGGGCAGCACCAGGTAACCCACGCGCAGGCCCGGGTACAAGGTCTTGCTGAAAGTGCCCATGTAGATGACAGGCGCATCCGGCTCCAGGCCCAGTAGCGACGCAATGGGACGGCCCGAAAAACGGAATTCGCTGTCGTAGTCGTCTTCGATGATCCAGCTGCCGCATTGGCGCGCAACCGCCAACAGCTGGCGGCGGCGGGTCAGCGACATGACGGGACCCAGCGGATACTGATGCGAGGGCGTGACGAAGATGAAACGCGGCGGCGTGTCCACGGCATCCGGCACCCGCATGCCCTCTTCGTCCACCGGCAGGTGCACCGTGCGCAGGCCGTTGACTTGCAGGATGGTGCGCGCCCCCCAATAACCCGGATCTTCCACCCAGGCGGTTTCGCCGGCTTCGCCCAGGATGCGGGTCGTCAGGTCGATGGCCTGATGGGACCCTTCCGTGATGATGATCTGTTCGGGATCGCAATCGATGGAGCGTGTCAGCGCCAGATGCTGGGCCAGCGCCTCGCGCAGCGCCGGCAAGCCGCCGCCGTAGGCATAAGTCAGCAGATCAGGAGACGGGTTGCGCCACAGGTTGCTTACGATGCGGCCGAACTTCTTGTGCGGGAATTCCGTCAGGTCGGGCACGCCAGGCATGAAGGCGCCCCATTGATAGGGCGAGGCCGATACGCCGTCGACGATGGCCGCGCCGCGCGGCGACAGCGCCGGACCCGGCTGCGACGCCAGCGGCTGGCGCAGGCGGCGGCCGCTGGCCAGGTAGGAGTCCGGCACCGACGCGTTGACGAACGTACCGTTGCCCTGGCGGCTGCGCGTATAGCCCTCGGCCAGCAGTTGGCTGTAGACGTGAACGACGGTATTGCGGGCGATGCCCAGCTCGGCGGCCAGGTCGCGTGACGCGGGCAGGCGCGAGTCCGCGGCGATGGCCCCGTCGAGGATCGCTTCACGGATGCCGCGATACAGCCGCTTGTTCATGGGCTCGCTGGATCCGTCGGCCAAGCGCAGCAGCAGCAAGTCACCTACAATGGACCGCAATTGGTTCTACCTGTTTTATTAAAGTGGTTCCCACAAATGGGGCCATCGTAGCATTAAATAAGGTTTTTCCCGCCCACCACGTTCCCCGAGGCAGAGATGAAGAATCAGGACCTGAATACCCGCCGTTCCTTGGCCACGCCGCGTGGCGTTGGCGTCATGTGCGACTTCTACGCGGTGCGCGCCGAAAACGCGACGCTGTGGGACGCCAACGGCAAGGAATACATCGATTTCGCGGGCGGCATCGCCGTGCTGAACACCGGCCACCTGCACCCCAAGGTCAAGGCCGCCGTGTCCGCCCAGCTGGACAATTTCACGCACACGGCCTATCAGATCGTGCCGTACGAAGGCTATATCTCGCTGGCCGAGCGCATCAACCGCCTGGCTCCCATCGACGGCCTGAAGAAGACCGCCTTCTTCACGACCGGCGTCGAAGCCGTTGAAAACGCCGTCAAGATCGCACGCTCGGCCACCGGCCGTTCGGGCGTCATTGCCTTTTCGGGTTCGTTCCATGGCCGCACGATGCTGGGCATGGCGCTGACCGGCAAGGTTGCTCCCTACAAGCTGTCGTTTGGCCCCATGCCGGGCGACATCTACCACGTGCCGTTCCCCAACGGCACGCAGTCCATCACCGTCGCGGATTCGCTCAAGGCGCTGGACCTGCTGTTCAAGTGCGACATCGACCCGAAGCGCGTGGCAGCGATCATCATTGAACCGGTGCAAGGCGAAGGCGGCTTCAACATCACCCCGCCCGAACTGATGAGCGCGCTGCGCAAGGTCTGCGACGAACACGGCATCTTGCTGATCGCCGACGAAGTGCAGACCGGCTTCGGCCGCACCGGCAAGCTGTTCGCGATGGAACACCACGCGGTGCAGGCCGACCTGATCACGATGGCCAAGAGCCTGGGCGGCGGCTTCCCGATCTCGGGCGTGGTCGGCCGCGCCGACGTCATGGATGGCCCGGCCGCGGGCGGTCTGGGCGGCACCTACGCCGGTAACCCGCTGGCGGTCGCCGCCGCGCATGCCGTCCTGGATGTGATCGCCGAAGAAAAGCTGTGCGAACGCGCCACAGTGCTGGGCGACAAGCTGCGCGCCCACCTGGAAGGCCTGCGCGCCAAGGTGCCCGCCATCGCCGACGTGCGCGGCCTGGGCTCCATGGTGGCGGTGGAATTGAACGACGCCAGCGGCAAGCCGGACGCCGAAGCGGTCAAGCGCGTGCAAGCCCGCGCGCTGGAACAAGGCCTGATCCTGCTGAGCTGCGGCGTGTACGGCAACGTGCTTCGCTTCCTGTATCCGCTGACCATCCCCGACGCGCAGTTCGACCGCGCGCTGGTCATTCTGTCCGAGGCGCTGGCCGCTTGATGTTCAGGGCCTGAAAGCCCGATCTTCGATCAGGCGGGCATGGCAATTGCGGGCGTGCTGCGGATTACCGCCACGCCCGCAGCCGTTTCCTGCCCTTTTTCGCATTTCATTCACGGAGACTTCGATAATGACCGCATTGACCCATCCCCTGTCGCGTCCTGAACTGTTGCGCGACGCCTGCTACATCGACGGCAAGTGGGTAGGCGCCGGCAGCGGCGCATCGATCCCGGTGGACAATCCCTCCACCGGCAAGACCATCGTGTCCGTGCCCAAGCTGGGCCGCAAGGAAACGGAACAAGCCATCGCCAGCGCGCAGGCCGCGCTGCCGGCCTGGAGCGCCAAGACCGGCAAGGAGCGCGCCGCGATCCTGCTGAAGTGGGCGCAACTGATGATGCAGAACCAGCAAGACCTGGCTGCCATCATGACGTCGGAACAAGGCAAGCCCGTCACTGAGGCCGCCGGCGAAATCGCCTACGCCGCCTCGTTCCTGGAGTGGTTCGCCGAAGAAGCCAAGCGCATCGACGGCGACGTGCTGCAAAGCCCGAAAGCCGGCCAGCGCCTGCTGGCACTGAAGCAACCCATCGGCGTCACCGCCGCCATCACGCCGTGGAATTTCCCGGCCGCCATGATCACCCGCAAGGTCGGCCCGGCCCTGGCCGCCGGCTGCACCATGGTCGTCAAGCCCGCCCAGCACACGCCGCTGACCGCACTGGCGCTGGCCGTGCTGGCCGAGGAAGCCGGCGTGCCGGCTGGCGTGTTCCACGTCATCACGGGCAGCTCGCGCGACATCGGCGCGGCCCTGTGCGAAAGCGAAGTGGTGCGCAAGCTGAGCTTCACCGGATCCACTGAAGTCGGCCGCACGCTGATGGAGCAATGCGCGCCCACCATCAAGAAGCTGTCGCTGGAACTGGGCGGCAATGCGCCCTTCATCGTGTTCGACGACGCCGACCTGGACCGCGCCGTGGACGGCATCCTGGCGTCGAAGTACCGCAACGCCGGCCAGACCTGCGTGTGCGCCAACCGCATCTACGTGCAAGCCGGCGTGTACGAGGAAATCGCCAAGCGCTTGGTGGCCAAGGTCAACGCCATGAAGGTGGGCGACGGCTTCGCCGACGGCGTGACGCAAGGCCCGCTGATCGACGCCAGCGCCGTCGAGAAGGTGCAGGAGCACATTGCGGACGCCACGTCGCACGGCGCCCGTGTGATCGCCGGCGGCAAGCCGCACGCGCTGGGTGGCACGTTCTTCGAACCGACCGTGGTGCGCGACGTGACGCAATCGATGCGCTTCGCGACCGAAGAGACCTTCGGCCCGGTGGCCCCGCTGTTCCGCTTTGAAACGGAAGAAGAAGTCATCGGGATGGCCAACGACACCATCTTCGGCCTGGCCGCCTATTTCTTCACCCGCGACTACGCCCGCATCTGGCGCGTGTCGGAATCGCTGGAATACGGCATCGTCGGCATCAACACCGGCTTGATCTCGAACGAAGTGGGTCCGTTCGGCGGTGTGAAGCAATCCGGCCTGGGCCGTGAAGGTTCCAAGTACGGTATCGAGGAATACCTCGAGATCAAGTATCTGTGCGTCGACTTGGGCTAAATCCGTCCCAGGGGATAGGCGGGATTGCCCCGCTTATCCCCACCAACTGTGGACAACCCGGCAGATAACTTCTGCACAGCCCGAAAAAGTCCTTTCGTTCCAGTGACTTGCGAAACGCGATCAAATGCCGCTCAGGCATGATAGATTTGCGCGTTCCCTGGACGAGTCAGTATGAGCAGAACGTTTACCCGCGAGGACACCCGCAAGCTTGCCGCCGTGCTGGCCGAAACCGCCCTGGCGGAGGTCATGCCACGCTATCGCAACCTGCCGGAAGGATCAGTCCGGAACAAGAGTTCACCGCGCGACCTGGTGACCGACGCGGACGAGGCGGCCGAACGCCTGATCGCCGCTCGCCTGTCCAAGCTGCATCCCGGCGCCGTGCTGATCGGCGAAGAAGCCTCGGCGCGCAACCCCGCCTTGCTGAACATGCTGGTGGACGCCGACCTGGCCTTCCTGATCGACCCCATCGACGGTACCCGCAACTATGTGGCCGGCCTGCCGCTGTTCGGCATGATGATCGCGGCGTGTCACCGCGGCGACGTGATCGCCGGGGTCATCTACGACCCGGTCAACCGCGACAGCGCGCTGGCCGTGCGGGGAGAAGGCGCCTGGATGGAATACGAAAACGGCCGGCAGGCGCCCCTGACGGTGGCCAGCCCGGCGCCCCCCGAGGACATGGATGGCCTGATCTCTACCGGCGCCCTGCCCGAGCCGCTGCGCACCGTCGTCAACGGCAATCTGTCGCGCCTGGGCAGCACCTCGTCCCTGCGTTGCGCCGCGCATGAATACCGGATGCTGGCGGCGGGCCATTGCCACGTGGCGCTGTACAATCAGTTGACGGCTTGGGACCATGCGGCGGGCTGGCTGCTGCACCGCGAGGCCGGCGGCTACGCCGCTCGCTTCGACGGGTCGCCCTACAAGCCCACGCACCGCACGGGCGGACTGCTTTATGCTCCGGACGCCGGCAGTTGGCACGCTGCCCGCAAAGCGTTGCTGGGCGACGGCATTGACGCCACGGAGCCCTGAAAAATCGGGGTTATCCCTAGGAATTATCCACAGTTCCTGTGGACAACCCTATGGAAAGGTCTGTAACAGCGCGAAAAATCCCTTACAGGGCAAGCACTTGCTTAGACCGGTCAAAAACCGGCCGGCAAAAACCGTGCCTACAGGGCGTCCAGCGCCACCGCGCAAGGCTGTTCCACCTTCAGCGTCAGCAGCGGATCCGCGCGGGTACGGCCCAGATTGATGGCGGCGATCGGCATGCCGTTGCGGGAGGCCGCCGTCACGAAGCGGTAGCCCGAATACACCATCAGCGATGACCCGACCACCAGCACCGCGTCGGCGCTCATCAGGCCGGCATTGGCCCGGTCGACGCGGTCGCGGGGCACGGTTTCACCGAAAAAAACCACGTCCGGCTTGACGATGCCGCCGCAGCGCGGGCAAGGCGGAACGGTGAACCGCGAGAAATCCTCGCCGTCCAGATCCGCGTCGCCGTCGGGCGCATCGGTGGCATCCAACGAGGTCCATTCCGGATTGCCGTGCTGCAGCTCGTCTTGCCAGGCTTGACGGCCGCCGCGCCAATCGCAATTCATGCAGCGCACCTCGTCCAGCCGGCCATGCAGGTCCACGACTTCGCGGCTGCCTGCGGCTTCATGCAGCCCATCGACATTCTGCGTGACCAGCACGGTGACGTGGCCATGCGATTCCAGACGCGCCAGCGCGCGGTGCGAATCATTGGGCTTGACGCTGCCGAAGCGCCGCCAGCCGACCATGCTGCGGGCCCAGTACCGCGCCCGCGCAAGGTCGTCTCCCATGAAGGTCTGCAGGGTCATGGGCGGCTTGCGCTTCCATTCGCCTTCGGTGTCGCGGTAGTCGGGGATGCCCGAGTCGGTGCTGACACCCGCCCCCGTCAGGACGAACAGCCGCGGGTGGCGGTCGATGAAGCCGCGCAGCGCGGCCAGATCCGAGACTCGTGTATCCATCCTGACTCCTCTGTCCTGGCCGTCCGCCCCGGCGGCGCCACGCGCTTGAAGGCAGCGCTCAGCCGCCCAGGCCGCAATCCGGCATGTCGCTGACCAGGCTGGCCTGCGTGACGTTGCTGCCCGGCGCCACGCTGCGCGTCAGCCAGACATTGCCGCCGATGGTCGACCCCTTGCCGATCGTGACGCGGCCCAGGATCGTGGCGCCAGCGTAAATCACGACGTCGTCTTCGATCAACGGGTGGCGCGGCAGGCCCTTCTTGAGCTCGCCGTTTTCACCGGGGGGGAAGCGCTTGGCGCCCAGCGTCACCATCTGGTAGAGCCGCACGCGGTCACCGATGATGGCGGTTTCGCCGATGACGACGCCCGTGCCGTGATCGATGAAGAAACTGCGGCCGATCGTGGCGCCGGGATGGATGTCGATGCCGGTGTCGGCATGCGCGATCTCGGCCACGATGCGGGCCAGCATGGGCACGTTCAGGCGATACAGGACATTGGCCAGGCGGTGGTGGATCATCGCCGCCACGCCGGGATAGCACAGCAGCACCTCGTCCACACTGTGCGCGGCCGGATCGCCTTGATAGGCGGCGGTCACGTCCAGGTCAAGCGCGGCACGCACGCGGGGCAGCTCGGCGCCGAACTGGCGCACGATCTCGATGGCGCGCCGCTGCGTCTCGGCCGGGTCCACGTGTTCATGGCGGCCCATGTACTGCAGTTCCAGACAGACCTGATGCAGCAGCGCATCCAGCGCAGCGCCGATGGTGTGCCCCACGTAGAAGTCTTCGACCTCTTCGCGCAGGTCGATCGGACCCAGGCGCATCGGGAACAAGGCGCCACAGAGGTCCTTGATGATCTGGCGCAGGCTTTCCTGCGACGGAAATTCACGCAAGCCCGAATCTTCACGCAGGCGGCCACGCGGACCGCGCCACGCGACACGCGCTTCGCGCAGGCCGGACACGATGCTGTCCAGGTTCCAGTGGGCCGGCGGCAAATAGGAGGGGCCGCTCATTGCCGCGGCTCCGGCAAGGCGCCGCTGAGTCCGGCATACGGATGGAATTCAAACATGGAAGTGCCTCACTGACGGTACAGGGCCCGGGCGGCCAGGCCGCCGGGCCATGTTGCTACGCAATAATCCCGTCAACTGTAACCGCTCGCGCCCTTTTTCCGTAACCCTTCCGACATGCCATTGGGGTTATGCGGCGGCCTTCCCCCGCCCCGGTGGTTCGTGCGCCGGTTGCGCCTGGGCGGGCCGTTCGCCGACCGGCCCCGCATCGCCTGGCTCCCCGTAGCCTTGCGGATTGCCTTGCTGCCAGCGCCACCCGTCCGCGCACATGGCGGCCACGTCGTGCGTGCTGCGCCATCCCAGCAGGGACGCCGCCAACGCCGGGTCGGCCCACATCCGCTCGATGTCGCCGGGCCGCCGCGCCTGGGTGCGCACGGGGATGCGGCAGCCATTGACCTGTTCAAAGGCCCGCACCAATTCCAGCACGCTGGTGCCCTGCCCCGTTCCCAGGTTCACCGCGACAAAGCCCGGATGCCCCTCGGAATACGCCAGGGCCTGCACATGGCCTTGCGCCAGGTCCATCACGTGCAGATAGTCGCGCACCCCGGTGCCGTCGGCAGTCGCGTAGTCGTCGCCGAATACGCGCAGGAACGGCTGCCGGCCCACGGCCACCTGGGTGATGAAGGGGAACAGGTTGTTGGGCAAGTCACGCGGGCTTTCGCCGATCAGCCCGCTGGGGTGCGCGCCGATGGGGTTGAAGTAGCGCAGCGTGACCGCGCTGAAGGCCGGGTCCGCCGCGCAGACATCGCGCAGTATCTCTTCCACCATCCATTTCGTGCGGCCATAGGGGTTGGTGGGCGCCAGCGGGTGGGCCTCGGTAAACGGCAGGTAGCGGGGTTCGCCGTAGACGGTGGCCGACGAACTGAACACCAGCCGCGCGACGCCGGTGTCGCGCATGGCGCGCAGCAGGGCCAACGACCCCGCCACGTTGTTGTCGTAGTACTTCAGCGGATCCGCCACCGATTCCCCAACCGCCTTGCAGCCCGCCAGATGCAACACCGCCTGCACCGGCTCCCCCCGCGCCGCGGCCTCGGCCAGCACCGATTCCATCAGGCCCGGGGTGCGGAGATCGCCCTCTATCAGCGGAATCGGAACGCCGCACAGGCGTTCGACCCGGTGCACGGCCTCGCGGCTGCCGTTGCTGAAGTTATCCAGCACCAGCGGCCGCTGGCCCGCCGCCAGCATCGCGACCAGCGTGTGCGTGCCGATATAGCCCGCGCCGCCCGTCACCAGCACATTCAGCTGTGGCATGCCCGTCCCCGTCAAAGATGGGCCGCCATGCCCGGCACCCACGCATGCCGCGAGCGCGGCGCCTGGGCATGGCCGCGATAGCGGTCGATCCAGTACGACGTGGACGCGTCATGGCCCCAGTCCACCACCCCGGCCGACACCGGAACCGCCAGCTCGCGTTCGATGCCGGTGGCCAGGCGCTTGCCCAATTCCACGCCCCATTGGTCGAAGGGATTGATGCCCCAGACCACGCTTTGCACGAACACCTTGTGCTCGTACAAGGCCAGCAGCGCGCCCAGCCCGCGCGGGTCCAGCTGGCGCAGGACGATCAGGGTCGACGGCCGCCCGCCCGGATGCACCATGTGCTGCGCGAGGCTTAGCGCGCGTTCCTGGTCGTCGATATGCGCCACATCCAGCAACGCCTCTTCCAGGCATTTGCCGCGTAGCAGCGCCTGCCGCTGCGCCAGGCAATTGGCCAGCAGCATGCGGTGCGCATCGGGGCTGTCGGCATGGCCCTGCAGGCTGGCGATGAAGTCGACCGGCGCACCCTCCTCGCTCTGGTGCAACCATTGAAAGAACGTGTGCTGCCCGTCGGTGCCCGGCATGCCCCAGATGATGGGCGCCGTTGGCACGCCGACCGCCGCGCCGTCGCCCGCCACGCGCTTGCCCAGGGATTCCATTTCCAGCTGCTGCAAGTACGTCACCAGATGCAGCAACCGCGCGCTGTACGCGGCGATGTTCAGCGAGTTGTGGCCCAGCACACTGCAATTCACCAGGCCCGCCAGGGCCAGCTGGATCGGCGCATTGGAGGCGAACGGCGCCTGCTGGAAATGCTGGTCCATGGCCTCGGCGCCCGCCCGCATGCCGATCAGCACGTCGGCGCCCACCGTCAACGCGATCGACAGCCCGGCGACCGACCAGACGGAATAGCGTCCGCCGACCCAGTCGCACATCTTGAACACCTGGCTGGCCGGCACGCCCAGGGCGCGCGCGGCGGGTGCATTCGCGGTAACCGCCGCCAGGTGTTCGGACACGTCCGCCACGCCACCTTGCTTGAGCCACGCAATGGCGGCCCGCGCGTTGTGCAGGGTCTCGGATGTCGTGAAGGATTTGGACGACACCACGACCAGGCAGCGGCGCGGATCCAGCCCCGCCACGGCGTCATGAAAGGCATGGCCGTCGATGTTGGACACAAAACGGATCTGGCGTCGTTGCGACGGCCCGCCAAACGCCTGAATGGCCAACCGCGGCCCCCAGTCGCTGCCGCCGATGCCGATATGCAGCACCGTGGAAAAGTCCGCCGTCTGGTCCAGCTTGCGGACGAAATCGGTCATGCGCGAATACTCGCAGACGGAATCCGCATCCTGGCCGTCCGGTTGCTCGCGGGTGCGGCCGGCGCGCAGCGCGGTGTGCCACGCCGGTTTGCCTTCGGTCCAGTTGACCGGGTCGCCCGCGAACAGCGCGTGGCGCGCGTCCGCCAACCCGCGCGCCTGCAGCAGGTTCAGCGCCGCCGCCTCCAAGGCGGGGGACTGCCGCTGCATGGTCAGGTCCACGCACAATCCCGCTGCCTCGATCACTTTCAACGTGCCGGCGTCCAGTCCGGCGCTTTGCGCCGCTTGCGCGAACGCCTGCCACTCGGGGCTGTGCGCCAAGCCGGAGTTCGCCCTTAACGCCTCAATCGCATAGTTGGCCTTACCCATCGCGTGATGCTCCTTAGAACGGTAAACGAACGTGAGGTGCAATGCGCCGGAACGCTTTGCGGAAGTCCTCCTCGATACGGGCCAATGCGGCCACGGTGTCTCCTTCAAAACGCAAAACCACCGTCGGCGTGGTGTTGGACGGACGCGCCAGGCCGAAGCCGTCGGCATAGTCCACCCGGACGCCATCCAGGTCGTTGATGGAGACCGCGCCAGGGAATTCCCCCTGTGCGCGCAACATGTCTACCAGTTCGAACTGTTCGCCTTCGGCGGTGTCCAGCTTGATCTCGGGGGTGGCGCAGGATTGCGGCAGGCTTTCCAGCAAGGCCGATGGGTCCGGCGCCGACGACAGGATTTCCAGCAGCCGGGCGGCGGCGTAAATGCCGTCGTCAAAGCCATACCAGCGCTCTTTGAAGAACATGTGGCCGCTCATCTCTCCAGCAAGCAGCGCTCCCGTCTCGCGCATCTTGGCCTTGATCAGCGAATGGCCGGTCTTCCACATGGTGGCCCGGCCGCCCGCTTCAACGATGGCGCGCGCCACATGCCGGCTGCACTTGACGTCGTAGATGATTTCGGCGCCCGGATTGCGCTCCAGCACATCGCGTGCGAACAGGATCAGTTGACGATCCGGCCAGATGATCTGTCCCGACTTTGTCACCACGCCCAGCCGGTCGCCGTCGCCGTCGAACGCCAGGCCCACTTCGCAGTCGGAATAGCGCAGGCAATAGATCAGGTCCTGCAGGTTCTGCGGGTCGGCCGGGTCGGGATGATGGCCGGGGAACGAGCCGTCCACTTCGCAAAAAAGTTCCGTCACTTCGCAGCCCAGCGCGCGGAACAACGCCGGCGCCACCGCGCCCGCCACCCCGCTGCCGCAGTCGATGGCGATTTTCATCGGACGCGCCATGCGGATGTCGCCAAGCAGGCGGGCGGCATAGCAAGGCTGGATCTGCATCTGCGTGCGCCCGCCCGACACGGCGGCGGATTCGATCGGCAGGCGCATCGCGTCGCGCAGGGCCGTGATGCCTTCGCCGTACAGCGAAGCGCCTTCCAGCACAATCTTGAAGCCGTTGTGCGCCGGCGGGTTATGGCTGCCCGTGACGGCGATGCCGGCGCCCGTGTCCATCAGGCGCGTGGCGAAATACACCATCGGCGTGGTGGCCATGCCAATGTCGATGACATGCATGCCCGCCGAACGCAAACCCGCCTGCAGCGCCGCCGCCAGCTCCACGCTGCTGATGCGGCCGTCGCGTCCCACCACGATCGACCGCGCGCCCTGCTGCCGCGCCTGAGTCCCCGCCGCCATGCCCAGGCTGTGGGCGAAGCGCGCATCGATTTCATCCGGCACCGTGCCGCGTATGTCGTAAGCCTTGAAAACCGCATCCAGAATTTGCGGGGTATCCCAGCCAAAAGTTCCGTGCATGCCAGTTTCTCCGGGTGGCGTTATTTGGGGCCGTTCTGTTTGAAATCGCCGTAATACGCCGCACGGGAATACCGATAGCTCCCATACTTGGAGCGGAAGCCGAATCGCTCCGGCATGAGCTTGAGGCCGTTGAACAGCACGCCATCCACTGGCGCGCCGGCCTGGATCAGCCGCTTGGCCGTTTCGCGGATCTCGCCCACGGTGTTCATCCCCGAACGCACGACCACCATGACCGCCGCCGCATGCGTGCCCACCACCGCCGCGTCGGGCGACGACAGCACGGGCGCCGTATCCAGGATCACCATGTCGTACTGCGACGCCAGCTCGCGCAGGGTCGCGCCAAACACGGGCGACGCCAACAGCTCTGAAGGATCGAACGTCACCGCGCCAGTGGCGATGAAGTCCACGCCTTCGGACACGCTGTGCTTCCTGACACGCGTCAGCGGAATCGTGCCCGCCAACACTTCAAACAAGCCGTCCTCCTTGGGCACGCCGAAGTAGCGGTTCAATTGGCCCTTGCGGAAGTCGGCGTCGATCAGCAGCACGCGCTTTCCCACGCCGCCCTGGATGAAGGCAAAGTTGGCCGACAGGAACGACTTGCCCACGCCCGCCACCGGGCCGGTGAACATGACCATGTTGTTGGCGGACTGGCGCAACGACGCCTGCAGCACATTGCGGAACGAACGCAGGCTTTCAATGGGCGGCGCGTTGCCCTGGCTTTGCGCCAACAGCGCGGGTACCGTCGCGTTCTTGCGGCGGCTGCGGCGCCACAGCTTGTCCTGCATGTCGCTGTACGGAATGGCGGCCAGCACCGGCAGCCCCGTATAGCGCTCGACATCGTCGGGTTCCGACAGTCCGCCGAACAGTGCATTGCGGACGAAAGCGCACAGCATGCCGAAGATCAGGCCGATGACCGTGGCCACGCCGAGGATGATCGCGGCTTTGGGGCGCACGGGGCGGTCGGGTTGCACGGCCGCGTCCAGGATGCGCACGTTGCCCACCTTGCCCGCGCGGATCAGGCGCAACTGCTGTGCGTTGTTCAACAGACCGGTGTAGAGCTCGGTGTTGACGCGCACGTCGCGCACCAGGCGCACGACATCCTGCTCAAGATCCGGCAACTGCTTGATGTTGTTGCCGATGCGGCTGACGTCGCCGGAGAGCGACGTGATCTGGCGGTCGATGGCCACGATGCTGGGATGGGTCGGCGCAAAGCGCGTGATCAGTTCCTGCCGCTTGGAGCGCAGCTCCATCACCTTGGTCTGCGCATCCACCGACTGCGCCAGGATCAACTTGGCTTCTTCGCTCAGGTCGATCGTGCCGCGCTTGTTGCGCAAGGTGTTGTACTTGGTCTCGGCGGCATCCAGCTCTCCCTTCAAGATAGGCAGCTGCTGCTCCAGGAACGTCAGCGACTTCTCGGCCTGGGCCGACTTCCGGTTGACGTTCTGCTGCACGTATTCCTGGCCGATCTGGTTCAGCACCGCGGTCGTCAGCGCGGGATCATTGCCTTCCAGCGTGACGCCGATCACGCCCGAGGCGCGGCCGCGCTCGAAGATGCCCAGGTGCGACTGCACGTCTTCGATAGCCGCCAGACGCGACGTGCGCGACACGGTGAATTCCGTGCCGGGACGGCCGGCCAGGGCGTCGATGTGTACGTCCATGGCGCCGCCGCCGGGCAACATGAAATGCTCGGGCTTGCCGACGGTGCCGGTGAACGTGGCGCCCGTGAATTTGTCGGCCAGCGTGTAGCGGCCTTCGCCCAGCGCAGTTACGCGGAAGGGCTTGCCCAGCCATTCGTTGGGCACGTCCAGCTGCGAGATTGCGATGGATTCCCCGCCCCACGCGTATCCGCCGCGCGGCAGGCTGGAGGGATATGGCAAGGCCTCATAGCGCTGCGCCAGCCATTCGCCCACGACGGGGAAATAGCGCGGCTTCGCGTGGATGTAGAGCAGGAACTTGTCGACCGCCGGGCCCACCACCATGCGCGAGCGCAGCACTTCCATTTCACCGGAGGTCTCGGCCTTGGTATCGAACATGGCCGAAACGTCGCCAAGCAGGCTACGCGCCTGGCCATTGGGCATTTCCTCTTCGACCTGGACGATGATGTCGGCCGAATAGACCGATGGGGTCACCATCACATAGGCCAGCGCGCCGAAGAAGGCGAGCAACGTGATCGCGATGATCATCCACCGGTTCGACACGATGGCGTCCACATGCGAGGACAACGGGGTTTCCTGCTGGCGAGCCGGGACGTTCGGCTCGAATGATTCGATGGGCAACGACATGCAGCTCTCCAGACGTGGGCGCCGCTGCGGTTGCGGCGCCCCCAAAGGCGTTGGTTTAGGGTCTGGCGACCCCGAAAGGCGGACTAGTCGATCGATTTCACGGTCTGTACCGTTTGCGCGCTCGGGAACAGGTTGCTGATGAAGCGGTTCCACCGCACCAGCGCTGCCGTATCCACGAACACGACGTCTTTGGGTTCCAGCTCGAACTTCGCTCCTACGGCCAGAGCTTGCGGCGACTTGGCGTTCAGGTGGAACACCTGCGGCGTCGCTTGCTCGGTACTGCGGACCACAAACACTTGCGACGCGTCGGCCGTGAGCTGGTTCGGACCTCCTGCTATGCCCAGCGCCTCGGTCAACGACATGCGTCCGTCGCGCATCACCACCGTGGTGGGCAGGAACACTTCGCCCATCACGAACACCTTGCTGTCGTCGCGCGGCGTCACACGCACGATGTCGCCCGACTTCAGCATGACCTGATTCAAGTCCTGGCCTCGCTCGATCAGCGCGGGCAGATTCACGCGGGTACGGCGGCCTTCACGAATCACATAGACGGCGCTGCGGTCGGCGGTGGGCAACAAGCCCCCCGCGCGGTTGACCGCTTCAAGCAGGGTCATCGGAATGTCGTTGATCGCTACCGTGCCCGGCAACTTGACCTCGCCTTCGACGTAGACGCGCTTGCTGCGATAGCCAAGCACGCGTACCGTGATCTGGGGATCCTGGATGTACTTGCCGGAACTATTGACTATGAGATTGCGCGCCTGAAGTTCCGTCAACCCCGCCACTTTCAGCAATCCCGTATAGGGAAATTGGATATATCCCGAGGATGACACCGTATAGCCCGGAATGCCCGAGGCGGTATCCCCCATGACTAGTTCGGTTACCCCAGTCCCGATAGCGTAGGTTTGCGTCGGAAGGACGAGCTCGGGGTGATCCCACACCACGATGGAGAGGATGTCTCCGGGACCGATGCGGTAGGGCTCGACGCTGCCGACCAGGCGGTTCACGCCGTCGTTGTCGATCAATGCCTGGCGCGCGCGCAGGTCGTCCACGACCAGCGACGGCGTGATCTCCTTGATCGGCGCGACGGAGTTCGGATCCAGGGGATCTACAAGGTGGCCGGCGTTGAAGGTCATACCGGGTGACAGGGCGCAAGCGCCTAGCGAGGACACGAGCGCGATAGCGGCGATGGCTCGGCTCAACGTTCCGAAAAATGTCGTCATGGCAAATCCACTGTGAATGACTTCGTTGCTTGGAATGGAGCCCGATGCGTAACGGGTTGCGACATTCCACTCTCTTTTCGAAGCCCCGCACATTCGACGGATGCCCTAAGCCTTCTCCTACATCGTTTGGAGGTTTCGGGTACGCCTTGCACTCAATAAGATTTCGTCGGTAGCCCCATGTTTTGCGGCACTGCATCGTTTTTTTTTGGCCGCAAGAAGAAGACTCCCCACGAACAGGAGTGCGCGATGGACCCGTCCAACACGGACACGTCGGCAAGATTCAGCGGGGCAAGCTATCTGTACCGCTTGCTCGACGCCGCGATCGTCATCACCTGCGGCCTGACTGCCACCGGCTTGAAATTCTCGGACGATGCTCTGGCGGATCCTCCGCAGATTCATCTGTTCCTGATCTATTTGTGCGGCCTGGGCGTCATCGCCATCTTCCCGGCGTACCGCCTCTATGTGTCTTGGCGCGGCCGCCTGCTGACGGATCTGGTGGTGCGCAGCCTGATGGCCTGGGCCACCGTGTTCGCGCTGGGCATTCTTGTCAGTTTTCTCATGCACCAGACTGCCGCGATATCGCGCATATGGGCGGCTACCTGGTTCGGCATGACCGCGCTGACGCTGGCCGGCGTGCGCATCGCCGTGTATGCGGCGCTTGGGGCCGCGCGCGACCGCGGGCTGAACAAGAAGAATGTCTTGCTGGTGGGATTCGGCGCACTGGGCCATGACCTGTGGCGCCGCGTCGAACGGTATCGGGGCGCGGGCTACAACGTGGCGGGCATCTACGCCGAGCCGCATGAGAGCCTGCCGCCGCAAGTACGCCGCCTGCATGACCTGGATAACCTGCACGCCTTCGTCCACGAGCACAACGTGCGGGAAATCTGGATCGTCCTTCCGATGGAGGCGGGCCAGGAGCTGCGTGAAGTGCTCTACCACCTGCGCAACGACCTGGTGGATATCCGCTGGATTCCCGACGTGATGTCGATCCAGTTGCTGGGCCACCGGATCGGCGAATTCCTGGGGCTGCCCGCCATCCAGCTCAACAGCCTGCCGGCCGCCGGCGTGCGCGGCTGGGCCAAAGAGGTCTTCGACCGCGGATTCGCCTTGTGCGCGCTGATCGGGCTGTCGCCGCTGATGATATCCATCGCCCTGATGGTGAAGCTGACGTCCCGTGGCCCCGTTTTCTTCACCCAGCCGCGCCTGGGCGTGGATGGCAAAGTGTTCCACGTCTACAAGTTCCGCACCATGACCGTGCACCAGGAACATGGCACGGTGACGCAGGCGACGCGCAACGATTCCCGCATTACCCGTATTGGCGGCTTTCTGCGGCGCACCAGCCTGGATGAGCTGCCGCAGTTCCTGAATGTGCTGATGGGCGACATGTCTGTCGTCGGACCCCGTCCGCACGCGCTGGAGCACAACGAAATGTACAAGGACCTGGTGCAGCGCTACATGATGCGCCATCGGGTCAAACCGGGCATCACGGGCTGGGCCCAGGTCAATGGGTTCCGCGGACAGACGGACACGCTGCGCAAGATGAGCGACCGCGTCGAGCACGACATCTACTACATCCAGCACTGGACGTTTCGGATGGACCTGCTGATCATCGCGCGCACGGCCGTGTCGGGATGGACGGGCCGCAATGTCTACTAAGCCTTTGGGATGGCCCGGGCAAGACGCCCGGGCGGATACGGCCCCGGACGGCATGCTGGCGCAGGCCGACTTCCGCCAGGCGGTCGAGATGCTGCCGCTGGTGTCCATCGACCTGCTGCTGCGCGACGCCAAGGGCCGTTACCTGACGGGCCTGCGGACCAACCCGCCCGCCCGGGGCGCCTGGTTCGTGCCGGGTGGCCGCATCCGCAAGAACGAATCGCTGCGCAGCGCGCTGCGCCGTATCGCCCGCGACGAACTTGGCCTGCCCATCGCGGCCGAGGTCTGGACCCCGCGCGGCGTGTACGAACACTTCTATGGCACCAATTTCGCGGGTGAAGCCGGACGCTCCACCCATTACGTCGTCCTCGCCTTTGAGGCCGAACTGTCGTTGAACGCCGCAAGCCTTCCTCAGGCCCAGCACCGGAGTTACCGCTGGCTGCCTGCGGAAGAGATCGCCGCCGACCCCGGCGTGCATCCGTACACCCAGGCCTACTTCAAGGAGTGAGCGCCATGACGAATCCCCCTCCCCCCTACCGGGCTGTCATTCTTTGCGGCGGTTCCGGTTCGCGCCTGTGGCCGTTGTCGCGCGAACTGCTGCCGAAGCAGTTCATCCGTTTGACCGATGCCCGCAGCCTGTTGCAGAACACGCTGCTGCGGTTGGGGTCGGCGGGCGCCCAGGCCAAGCCGATGCTGGTCTGCAACGACGCCCACCAGTACATCGCCGCCGAACAGGCGCTGGAACTGGGCATCAAGGACGCCGAGGTGATCCTGGAGCCCTTCGCGCGCAATACCGCGCCAGCGATCGCCGCGGCCACGCTGCGGGCCATGCGCGGCGGCGAAGACCCCATCATGCTGATCATGCCGTCCGACCACGTGCTGGAAGACGGCCCGGTGCTTAGCGCCGCCTTCGCCGACGCCTACGAGGCCGCGCGCCAAGGCGCGCTGGTGACGTTCGGGATCACCCCGACCGCGCCGCTCAGCGGCTACGGCTATATCCAGTCGGAAGAGCCCGGCGTGATGGCGCCGGCGCGCCGCGTGCGCCGCTTCGTGGAAAAGCCGTCGCCGGAAGTGGCGCAACGCTTCATCGAAGACGGCGGCTACTACTGGAACAGCGGCATGTTCGCCTTCCAGGCCTCGGTCTTCCTGGCTGAAATGGCGCGCCTGGCGCCGAAGATGCTGGAACAGGTGCAGGCCGCCGTCGCCACCGGCCACGGGGAAGACGGGCTGTTCCACCTGGACGGGCCGTCATTCGAGGCTTGCCCCAGCGATTCCATGGACTACGCCATCATGGAACGCACGGACAGCGCCGTCGTCATCCCGCTGGCGGCCTCGTGGAGCGACGTCGGCGCCTGGGACGCCGTCTGGGGCATCGCCCAGAAGACGGAGGAAGGCAATTCGACCACCGGCGACGTCATGGTGGAGGACTCGCGCAACTGCCTGATCCACTCCACCAGCCGGCTGGTCGCTTCGGTGGGCCTGGACGACATCGTGGTGATCGAAACGGCCGACGCCGTGCTGGTCGCCCATAAGTCGCGGTCTCAGGACGTCAAGCGCCTGGTCGAGATCTTCAAGACCCAGCACCGGTCCGAACTGAACCACCACCGCGAGGTGCAGCGCCCATGGGGGTCCTACGACTCGGTGGGCCACGGGCCGCGCTACCAGGTCAAGCGCATCACGGTGAAGCCGGGCGCGCGCCTGTCTTCCCAGATGCATCACCATCGGGCGGAACACTGGATCGTGGTGTCCGGCACGGCTCGCATCTACAACGGCGACAAGCAGTACCTGCTGACCGAGAACCAGTCGACCTACATCCCGCTGGGCGAAACCCACAGCCTGGAAAACCCGGGAAAGATCCCGCTGGAGATCATCGAGGTCCAGTCAGGCGCGTATCTCGGCGAAGACGACATTGTCCGCTTCCAGGACATGTATGGAAGAGTATGAGCCCCCACGCCACACGCGCTCCGCGCGTTCGCTGCCCCCCGAGGGGGCGCCTTTTGCCTTGGGGCGGCCCGGCGGCAAAAGCACGTTTTGGAAGGTGGGGGTCGCGCGAGCTTGCCTGCCTCTGGCGGCCGTGTTCTTCGCCGTGCTGGTGACCGTGGGCAATTTGCCGGGGCTGGCGGCCGACATGTCCGATGCCTTCGGCGACAAGCGCCTGCATCTTGTGGCCTACGCCTTCCTGGCCGCGTTGATTTACCTGTCGGTCAACCGGCGCCCGGCCCTGGTGGCCATGCTGGTCGTCACGGCGTTAGGTGCGCTGGATGAATCAATCCAGTCCTTTTTTCCCTATCGACAGGCTGAACTCTTAGACCTTTTGGCCGATATCTTGGCGGCTGGTGCAACAGTAATCTCATTGCACATCGGTTCCGCAGCCTTCGGCTCCTTTCGTGAAGTCACTAAGTCTTAAGGATACAACCATGCCAAAACGGGCACTGATTACCGGCGTTACCGGCCAAGACGGGGCCTATCTGGCGGAGTTCCTGCTGGCCAAGGGCTATGAGGTCCACGGCATCAAGCGGCGTGCTTCGCTGTTCAACACCGCGCGCATCGACCACCTGTACCAGGATCCCCACGACAAGCCGCGCAATTTCGTGCTGCATCACGGCGACATGACCGACTCGTGCAGCCTGATCCGCATCGTGCAATCGGTGCAGCCCGACGAGATCTACAACCTGGCCGCGCAAAGCCATGTGGGCGTCTCGTTCGAAGAACCCGAGTACACCGCGAATGCGGACGGGCTGGGCACCTTGCGGCTGCTGGAAGCCATCCGCATCCTGAAGCTGGAGGAAAAGGCGCGCTTCTACCAAGCCTCCACCTCGGAACTGTATGGCCTGGTGCAGGAAACCCCGCAGAAGGAAACCACTCCCTTCTACCCGCGCAGCCCCTATGCCGCGGCAAAGCTATACGCCTATTGGATCAGCGTGAACTACCGCGAAGCGTATGGGATGTACGCCTGCAACGGCATTCTGTTCAACCATGAATCGCCCAAGCGCGGCGAGACCTTCGTCACCCGCAAGATCACGCGCGGCCTGGCCCGCATCGTGCTGGGACTGCAGGAATGCCTGTACCTGGGCAACCTGTCGGCGCTGCGGGATTGGGGCCACGCCCGCGACTACGTCGAAATGCAGTGGTTGATGCTGCAGCAGGACACCCCGGAAGACTACGTAATCGCCACGGGCATGCAATACAGCGTACGCGAATTCATCAATACCGCGGCGCGCGAGCTGGGCATCCTGCTGGCCTGGGAAGGCGAAGGCCTGGAAGAAACGGCCACCGTGCTGTTCTCGCCGGTCCATGACATCAAGCCCGGCCAAGTGATCGTGCGCGTGGATCCCCGGTACTTCCGTCCGACCGAAGTGGAGACCCTGCTGGGCGACCCCACCAAGGCGCGGGAAAAGCTGGGCTGGTCGCCGCGCACCACGTTTGCGCAGCTGGTCAAGGAAATGGTGGAAAGCGACCTGAAGGATGCGCGCCGCGACGCCCTGGTCGAACAGAACGGCTACGAAATCTACGCCTACAAGGAGTAGCCCGACATGACGAACCTGGACCAACGCGTGTTTGTCGCCGGCCATCGCGGCATGGTGGGCGCCGCGATCACCCGCGAACTGCAGCGCCGCGGCTACCCGCAGGTGCTGACCCGCACCCGCACCGAGCTGGACCTGGAAAACCAGGACCAGGTGCACCGCTTCTTCTCGACCACCCCGGTCGATGTGGTGTACCTGGCCGCCGCCCGTGTCGGCGGCATTCTGGCCAACCAGAATCATCCGGTCGACTTCCTGTACAAGAACCTGATGATCCAGTGCAACGTGATCCGCGCCGCGTATGCGGCCGGGGTGCGCAAGCTGCTGTTCCTGGGATCGTCATGCATCTACCCGCGCGAGGCCCCACAGCCGATCCGCGAAGATGCCCTGCTGACCGGCCCGCTGGAAGCCACCAACGAGCCCTACGCCATCGCCAAGATCGCAGGCTTGAAGCTGTGCGAAGCCTATCAGCGGGAGTACGGCGCGCGCTTCATTTGCGCCATGCCGACCAACCTGTACGGCCCGCACGACAACTACGACCTGCACAGCAGCCATGTGTTGCCCGCGCTGATTCGCAAATTCCACGAAGGCCGCGAAGCGGGCCAGGAAAGCGTCACGATCTGGGGCACGGGCACGCCGCTGCGCGAGTTCCTGTATGTGGACGACCTGGCCCAGGCCTGCGTGACCCTGATGGAGCATCCCGACGCCGAAGGCATCTACAACATCGGCGCGGGCAAGGACATTTCCATCGCGGACCTGGCGGCGCTGGTGGCGCGCGTCGTGGGGTACCACGGGCGCATCGTCTACGACACCAGCAAGCCGGACGGCACGCCGCGCAAGCTGATGGACTCGTCGCGCGTGCAGGCGCTGGGCTGGCGGCCCGGCATTTCGCTTGTCGACGGCATCGCGCTGGCCTATGGGCATTTCCTGCGTGAACGCGTCGAACAACCCCGACAGGCGCTGCCCGTGGCCTGAGGGCCGCGCCAGCATGCAACACAGGCTACCCGATGCTTGGATTCGTCAGAAAACACATCGCCGGCAACGCTTCCTTCTGGGGGCTGGTGGAATACGGCATCGGCCCGGTCGCGGCGCTGGTGGCGCTGCCCATCCTGTTCCGTCAGCTGGGCACCGTCGGCTTTGGCCAGTACTCGATGATCATCGCGCTGGCCGGGTTCGGCAATGCCGCCAACCTGGGCGCGGCCGTGACCGCGACCAAGCTCGTGTCCGAACGGATGCACGAACCGGGCGGCGCCTACCGCGCGGCGGGCGTCAGCATGTCGCTGATCGGTTGCGCGCTGGGCGTGGTCACGCTGGCCGCCGTGCTGTTGTGGGCGGTCGTCGGCCTGGCCTGGCCTGCCGCCACCTTCGGCGGCGTCGCGGTGACCTTGCTGGCCATGCCGGCGCTGGCCATCTATCTGACTCAACAGTATGACCAGCTGTTCTCGGGTTGCCTGAAAGGGCGCGAAGACTTCCGCGCCACGGCGCTGTGCGAAGTCTTCAGCCGTTCCGCAACGATGGCGCTGGCTTGCGCCACGGCCTGGCTGACGGCGTCGCCCACCTGGACGGGCGTGGCCCAGGCCCTCGGGCTGCTTGTCGCCGGCACCGTGAAGATGCGCGTGTTCTCGCGCGCCTACGGCCGGGTGCTGGTGCGCCCTGTGCGCGACCGCGCCGCGATGATGGACGCATTCAAGTTTTCCCGCTGGTCCTGGCTGAATAGCCTGAGCGCGCTGGCGTTCGGATCCGTGGACCGCGTGCTGGTGGGCAGCCTGATGGGTCCGGCCGCGCTGGCGATCTATACGGTCGGCGTCCAGGTCGGACAGATCATCCATACCGCCGCGGTGGCGATCTTCCAGAAGGCCATGCCGCGCGTCAGCCGCCTGTCGGTGTCGCCGCCCTATGCCGGCGCCGCCGAACGCGAGATCCGCCGCATGATGCTGTGGAACCTGGCGCTGTCCGCCGGCGCCACGCTGGCGGTGCTGGCCGTGAGCCAGCCGCTTCTGAACCTGCTGCTGGGCGACAACGTGGCCACAGGCCATCTTGACACCTTCCGGCTACTGATCGTGGCTTCGGGGCTGCTGTCCCTGAATGCGGCGGCGCACTTCTCGCTGCTCGGTCTGGGAAATTCCCGCGCGGTCGCCATCCTGAACGGTCTGGGCGGGCTGGCGATGCTGTGCGTCATGGCGGGATTGGTACACGCGGCGGGTGAGCACGCCGCGGCTTGGGGCCGTATGGCCTACGCGGCGATCACGCTGGCCGGCGTCGCTCTCGCCATCCGTCAATCCCGCCCCGACTTCCCGGGCGCATTGCCAGCGGCCACCCGTTAACCCCAACATGTTGAGGTCTTACATGCGCAAGCGTCATAACGAGTATTCACGTCAGCTCATCGACTTCGTCCGCGAACTCCGTCCGCCCGCGCCCATCGCCGGCGGCCTGCTGCCCAAGCTGACCATCGTGACCCCCTCGTTCAACCAGGCCAAATTCCTGGAACGCACCATTCTGTCCGTGCTGAACCAGGGCTATCCGCGACTGGAGTACATCATCATCGATGGCGGGTCGACCGACGGCAGCGTGGACATCATCCGCAAGTACGAGCGGTACCTGACGTACTGGGAAAGCACCCCCGACCGCGGCCAGTCCCATGCCATCAACAAGGGATTCGAACGGGCCACTGGCGATTACGTCGGCTGGCAGAATTCCGACGACCTGTACTTTCCGGGCGCGCTGCGCAAGCTGGGCGCGGCCGCGGCGCGAGGCCGCGCGCCAATCGTCAGCGGCAACCTGTTCGTGGCCGACGCCAACAACCAGATCTTCCGCAAGATCCACTACACGCCCGTCAACCGAGGCACGCTGACGGTCGTGAAGGCGTCGATTCCCAACCAGTCGGCCATTTTCCGCCGCGACCTGCTGCGCAAATACGGGCTGCTGCAGGAAAGCATGCGCTATTGCATGGACCTGGAGCTGTGGAGCCGGCTGCTGCGCGAGGGCAAGAACCTGATCGTGCCGGACGCGCTGGGCGTGTATACGGCGCATGACGAAACCAAGACGGCCCTGATGCAGGACGTGCTGCTGGAAGAGCGCGAACAGATCGTGACCCGCATCCGGCGCACCGAACCGGGACTGGGCCGGCTGTTCGAACTGTCCTGCCGCGCATCGAAGGTGGCCGCGCAT
Organism: Achromobacter maghribensis; assembly: GCF_057334215.1. NCBI lineage: Bacteria > Pseudomonadati > Pseudomonadota > Betaproteobacteria > Burkholderiales > Alcaligenaceae > Achromobacter > Achromobacter maghribensis. Next base: position 152,029 of record NZ_JBHFII010000039.1, read on the forward strand.
GCCCGCCAGGGAGACCTGTCCTACCTGTTCGAAAAGCTGACCACCAAGATCTTCAGACGCGACGACTGGGCCGCGCACTAGGACACCGACATGAGCCCGCATCGCCGCCTATCCACCCTGCACCTGCTGGGGCTGTTCGCGTTCACCGCCCTGGCCCTGAACGACGACCGCTTCATCCTGGGCGTGGGCAGCTTCAAGCTGTCGCCTTTCGACGTACTGTTCGTCGCCATGCTGGCCGTCAAGGCGCTGCGGCTGGCCGAGCCCAGCGCGTACGCCTTGCCCCGCGGCGTGCTGGGCGCGCTGCTGGGCCTGCAGGCGATGTCGGTGATCTACCTGCTGCTGGTATCGCTCCATCACCCCGGCATCGAGACCGGCGACGTGGCGCGCGACCTGCGCATCGTGTTCTATTTCCTGTGCACGCCATTCCTTTGCTACAAGGACATCGATAGCCCCGCCGCTTACGCCGTACTGCAAAAGTACATCGTGGCGGCCTGCCTGGCGGTGGCCACGCTGATGCTGCTGGAACAGGCGCAGGGTTTCAGCGTGTCCAACCCGCTGCGCAACGTGCGGCTGGGCGTGTGGGCGATCCCGTTCGGCGTGGTGTCGCTGCTGACGTTCCGGCGCACGCTGAACGTGTCCGGCCCCAAAGCCTACGCGCTGACGCTGTACATGCTGTTGGCCCTGGTATTTTCGCTGAACCGCAGCCAATACCTGCAATTGGCGGTATCGGTGGTGATTGCGGTGCTGCTGGGCGCGGGCCCAGAAATCCGTCGGCGCGCGGTGCTGATCTTTGCCCCGGCCGCCGTCGCGGGTGTGCTGGTGTTTGCCAGCATCGGGTACCTGGACGTGCTGGCCAACCGCATCTTCAGCGTCGAAAAGCTGGACGAAGATTCCAGTTATGGCGCACGCATCCAGGAGATGCAGGGGCAGATGGACTCCTTCGCCGAAAGCCCCGTATTCGGCAAGGGCGCGGGGTTCCGCAGTTGGGTCATGGGCGAAAACGGCTTCGAACTGAGCACCTTCGCGCACAATTCCTGGGCCTTTTACCTGATGAAGTTCGGCGTGGTCGGCACGATCATGATCATGCTGCCGCCCCTGCTGATATTGCTGCTGACGCTGCTCAGGCGCTACCAGCATCCGGGCCTGGAAATGCACCGGCGCTACCTGTTGGCGACCGCCCCCATCTACATCTTCATCGATTCGCTCTCCGGCGGGCTGGCCTATGCGCCCAAGACCGCGTTCACCGGATTCCTGCTGTGCTATTGCCTGTCGCTGATGCGCAATGCGCAGATCATGCCCGTGCCTCGGGCGGACACGCCCGCAGCACCGTTCACCCCCAGCCACCGCCCGGACGCCGCGCGCCGGGCGCTACCGAGAGTGATTCCCCATGCCTGATGTCTTGTTTGTCGCGCCGGACTTGCACGGCGGCGTCGGAAGGTGCGTCGCCTTCATCGTGGACGCCTTGCCGGAACAGGGCGTGGATTCCGCCCTGTTCCTGCTGCGGTCGCGCAACCGCGAGTATCCGGTCGGCAACCCGAAGGTCACCCGCGCGCTGCCGGTCATTGAATCGCCCACCAAACTGCGCTTGATGCTGCCCCTGGCGTTCATGCGCCTTGTGGCCCAGATCCGGCGCGACAAGCCCGCCATCGTGTGCTCGCATGGCCTGTTGTGCAACATGCTGGTCGTCCTGGCCAGAAAGATGCTGGGCGGCACGTTCCGGACGGTCGCGTTCGAGCACAGCAGCCCGGCCATCCACTACGGCGCGTCGCGGATGCGACGCCTGAAGTGCTGGCTGGTCAGCCAGACCTACCGCCGCCACGACGCCGTCGTGGGCGTGTCCCGTGGCGTGAAGGAAGATCTGGTCAGCATGTTTCCGCCGCTGCGCGGCAAGGTCCACACGATCTACAACGGCGTGCCGCTGGACAACGTGCGCAGACAAGGCGCCCAGCGCCCGGAAGGCGGCACGACGACCCCCTATCACGTCGTGGCGGTGGGCCGGCTGGAAGCCGTGAAGGACTACGCCACGCTGATCGACGCCGCCGCGCTGCTGGACGACCCCGGCATCGCCTTCACCATCCTGGGAGAAGGTTCCGAGCACGCGGCGCTGCAAAAGCGCATCGACGAGCGTCCGTCGCGCACGTCCGTGACGCTGGCCGGTCACATCGACAACCCATTCCCCGTGATCGCCGGCGCGGGCGCCTTCGCGCTGACGTCCATCCGCGAGAGCTTCGGCAATGTGCTGGTTGAAGCGCTGTGCCTGGGCGTGCCGGTCATTTCGACCGACTGTCCCCATGGGCCGGCGGAAATACTGGACGCCGGCCGCTACGGCCTGCTGGTGCCGGTGGGCGACGCGGCGGCGTTGGCCGATGCCGTGCGCCGCCTGGCCTACGACGGCGACATCCGCGAGCAATTGGCCGCCCGAGGCCCCGAGCGCGCCGACGCCTTTTCCCTAGAGCGGCATTGCCGCAACGTCATCGCGCTATTCCAGCCGCTGATGCAACGCGGCACGCCCTGAACAGGACAGCATCATGCAGAAAATACCGGTTTCCGTGGTTGTCATGACGAAGAACGAGGAACGCAACATCACCAAGTGCCTGAAGGCGCTGTCGGAGTTCGACGAGGTGTTCGTGGTGGACTCCAACAGCACCGACGCCACCTGCGCGATGGCCACGGCGCTGGGCGCGCGCGTCTCGAACTTCCAGTGGAACGGAAAGTACCCGAAGAAAAAGCAGTGGTGCCTGGAGCAGCTGCCGTTCTCGCACCCGGTCGTGCTGTACGTGGACGCCGACGAGGAAATGACGCCTGCGCTGGCCGCCGAGATCCGCGAAACGCTGCCGCGCTTTGCCGCCGGCGCCGGCGGGGCTTTCGTGCCGTTTGACTACGTGTTCTGCGGCAAGAAGCTGGTGCACGGCCACCGCGTCTACAAGCTGGCGCTGCTGGCCCGTGACCAGTCCCGTTTTCTGGACTACGACGATCTGGACGTGGCCCACATGTGGGAAGTGGAAGGCCATTACCAGCCGCAAGTCCAGGGCGAGACCTTCGCGCTGCGCCAGCGCATGGTGCACAACGATCACGACTCGCTCTTCCATTATTTCGACAAGCACAACCGCTATTCCGACTGGGAAGCCAACCTGCGCACCAAAGGACTGATGAACGATCCGCGCGAAGCCAATGTGGGCGCGCGCGCGCTGCTCAAGCGCATCTTCCAGGCCATGCCGTTCAAGGCGCCGATTTCCTTCCTGCATTCCTATGTTTTCCGTCTGGGGTTCCTGGACGGCAAGGCCGGCTACGACTACGCGGTGGCGCGCGCCATGTATTACTGGCAGATTCGCATCAAGACCGAAGAGCTTCAGAAGGCGCGGCAGGCGCGCGCGGGCGACGCGCAGGCGGATGCCGTGGCGGGGGCCGCCAAATGAGCGCGCTCCAGCAACTGGACCGCTTTGCGCTGGCGCCGGGCCAACGCGGCCGCTCCGCGTTGACGGTGCAGCTGTGGTGGATGGTGCAGGGGACCGTGTTCCGATGGTCGCCACAGGTCGCCTATGGTTTTCGCCGCTGGCTGCTGCGCTGTTTCGGCGCGCAGGTGGGCCGCAAGGTGCTGATCCGGCCGACCGCCACGGTGACCTATCCGTGGAAGGTCCAGATTGGCGACTACGCCTGGATCGGCGATGACGCCGTGATCTACAGCCTGGGGCCCATCCATATCGGCGCGCATGCCGTCGTGTCGCAACGCAGCTATCTATGCGCCGCCGATCATGACGCGGGCCAGCCGGATTTCCCTTTGCGCGAACGCGCGGTGCGCGTCGAAGATGGCGCCTGGGTGGCGACGGACGTGTTCGTCGGCCCGGGCGTGACGATCGGCCGCGAGGCCGTGGTGGGCGCGCGCAGCTCGGTATTCCGCAACATGCCGCCGGCGATGGTGTGCCATGGCAACCCCTGCCGGCCCGTGCGCCCCCGCCTGCCCACGCCGCCATGAAGATACTGATCTACGGAATCAACTACGCGCCGGAATTGACCGGCATCGGCAAGTACAGCGCCGAACTGGCCGAATGGCTGGCCGCGCAGGGCCATGACGTGGACGTCGTGACCGCCCCGCCCTACTACCCCCAATGGCAGGTTCACAACGGCTACCGCGCGGGCCGCTACCGCAAGGAAGAGCGGGCCGGCGTCACCGTGCGCCGCGCACCGCTGTGGGTGCCCGCGCGCCCCGGCGGCCTCAAGCGCCTGATCCATCTGGCAAGCTTCGCCGTATCCAGCCTGCCGTCGCTGCTGCGTGCGGCCGCCCGCCGGCCGGACCTTATCCTGGTGGTGGAGCCGGCGCTGTTCTGCGCGCCCGCCGCCTGGCTGACGGCGCGATTGTGCGGCGCGCGAGCGTGGCTGCACATCCAGGATTACGAAGTCGACGCGGCATTCGAGCTGGGTCTGCTGAAGGGCGCCCGGCTTCGGGCGCTGGTCAAGCGGGCGGAAAGCTGGTTGATGCGCCGCTTCGACCGCGTGTCCACGATATCGCATCGCATGCTGGACTTGGCAGTGGCCAAAGGCGTGGCGCCCGAGCGTGCCGTGCTGCTCCCCAATTGGATCGACGTCAACGCCATCTCGCCGCGTGCGGACGGCGGCGATTACCGAGCGGAACTGGGTATCCCGGCCAACGCCATCGTCGCCCTGTATTCGGGCAACATGGGCGGAAAACAAGGGCTGCAGACGCTGGCCGACGTGGCGCGGCAGCTTGCCGACGACACCCGGCTATGGTTTGTGTTCTGCGGGCAGGGACCAGAACGCGCGCCGCTGCAAGCGCGTTGTGAAGGGCTGTCGCGCGTCGTGTTCCTGGACCTGCAACCGGCGGCGCGGCTGGGTGCGCTGCTGAATACCGCGGACATCCACCTGTTGCCGCAACGCGCTGGCGCGGCCGATCTGGTCATGCCATCCAAGCTGACGGGCATGCTGGCCAGCGGCCGTCCCGTCGTCTGCGGCGCCGCGGCCGGCACGGAGCTTGCCACCGTCGTCGCGCATTGCGGACTGCTCACCGCCCCCGAGGACGCCGACGCCATGGCCCAGGCCATCCGCACGTTAAGCAACGACGCGCAGACCCGCCAGGCCCTGGGCGCATCGGCGCGCCACTATGCGCTGACCTATCTGCACGTCGACGCGGTATTGGCCGCGGCGGAACGCGAGTTCGCGGCGGTGGTCGGCGTGAAGGCCCAAACGCCGGCCTCCATGAAAAGCCGCACTCGCGAAAGCGATACGTAGGGCGGATGATTCGCGCCCGTAGCGGGCGCCCCTATTTGCCATCGACCTTGATTGGAGCGGGCGTTCCCGCGCTTCTGACCAGCCCCATCTGCACCGCGATATAGGCCGCTTCGGCCTGGTTGCGCGCGTTCAACTTCCAGTACAGCGTGCGCGCATGGCTCTTCACCGTGGCGACCGAGATGCCGACCTGTTGGCCGATTTCGCGCATCGTCTTGCCTTGCACCAGCAGCTGCAGTATTTCTTCCTGCCGCTGCGTCAGTTCGCGCAGCTCCTGCGCCGGTGCGTGCGAGGCGCTCTGGGGTCGCCCGGCCGGTTGGGGATAGCACTCGCCGCCCGCCATCACCAGGCTTACGGCCGCCGCCAGCGCGTCGGGACTGGACGCCTTGGGCAGATACCCCGCGACCCCGCTGCGCGCGCACACGCCCATGACGGACGTGTCCAACACGGAATACAGCACCAATACCAGGCGCGGCATGAAGAAAGCCATCGACTGGGAGATAAGCCCGATGTCCTGCTCGGCCATGCCACTACAACCGATCACCAGTAATTCCACTGGACGGTTGATCGAACTGGACATGTTGAGCAAATGGGCTGGCGAAATAGCCAGGATGTCGTCGGCGTTCCGGACACGTTCCAGCACATGCTGAATTGCGACGCGAAGCAGAGCGTAGTCTTCGATCAGTACGGTTGTCATCCCGGGAGGAACCTTGTGACGCATGGCCCATACACGGTTCCCGTCACACCGGCGCACCACGCTGCCTGAGCAGGTTTTGGGTGGTGCGCCGGCATGACGGGAATCTCGTCCGCGCTACGGGATCACTATCGCGAGGTGTTGTGATTCGCGCTATCGACCCAGGCTTGCGGACACAACCCATGCTATCAGCGGCTACGTTCGCTGAATCTCGTTCAGGAGGATGATTGGTGGTGGAAAGGCGTGCCAAAAAGCACGCCGGGCACTGCTATGTAAGCCTTAGCCAGGATGGCTATGCGGACCCCGGCAGCAACGGAACCTGCGCGTTCCAGGCTGCCGGGCAGGCAGCGCAACCTGCTGTTACCCCAGCTTGCGCCCGTAGATCTGCCCGGCGTCCGTATCCCTGCTGCCAGTGGGTTCGTGCCATTCCAGTGTTGCCCCGCGCTGCAAAGCCGCGTAGACCGCCTCTCCCTTGTTCTTGACATGCAGGCGCTGGTAAAGCGTGCATGCATGCGTCTTGGCGGTGGCGACCGAAATGTTGAGCATCCGGCTGACGGTCTTGATGGGATAGCCCCTGGCCAGCAACACCAGGACTTCGTACTGACGCGGCGTGATCTGAAGCAACTGCGCCCCGGCGCTGACCGGCATCGAGCCCTTTCCAGAAGCCTCGTCGGCATCGCGAGACGGCAAGGCGCAGACCGTTGCCGCCGGCGTCTGCAATGCCTGTTCGCTGGGAAAGCACTGTCCGCCCGCCATGACCAGGCGTATCGCGGCTTCCAGGATTTCAACCGAGGCGGTCTTCATCAGGCAACCATATACGCTTGCGCCCGGCAAGCCCTGCACCGGCATGGGCAACGGCATCACGTCCGTCAAAAGCAGAATCCGCTTGGGAGTGAGCACACGCTGGATCTCGTGCAATGCGCTCCATGCCTCGTCGGTCTCCACCGGCAACCCGTAGATCAGAAGATCGGCGCCCGCGTGCGCGCCGTCGGCCTTGGATAAATCCGCCAGGCCCATCCCCTCGATTTCCCACACATCGTCCAACTTGCTAAGTATCTGCCACAACCCCAACCGCAATAGCGGATGGGCTTCAATCAGGACCATCTTGGCCATGGTGTCCTCCCGGTTTTTCGACGGGCCTAGAAGGGATCTTCGCTGTGCTGAAGACTATTTTTTTTCCAGCCCCGCGGTGGGTGGTCCGCACTATCCCGGAATATCTAATGAAGCTGGACCGGGGCGTTTGGGCTGGGCAACTTTGGTAGCCAACATAACGGATGGCATGAACCCATCTTATGGTTCGAAACCCTCAAAATCAAGACGTTTCAGGGCGATATAATCCGACAAAAACAGAAATCATTCGTTAGCCTTAATCACTCTCGTAAATAGGGATGAGAAGGTCTTCTCCGTCTTTTTGACGCTAGGGTTTTTACCAACATTCGAAGGCATACGGAGCGGCTCCCCGAGGATCCTCCTTTGTGGAGGCTCAATAGGGACGGGCCATAAGGGATGGGGGGCACAAAAAAAGCCGCATCGGGGCACACACGCCCGCCGCAGCGCGGAAGACCGGTTTCGGATGGGAAAGCTATCGATATGTTTCCACGGACACATCACGCCCGTGCGTGCATTTTTCAAAAGAAATATAGGTAACATTTTTATTTTTGTGCCGGATGCATCATTTACTCCATATAGGCGAAGTCAAATACCGTATGCCCCCCTTGGTGATGCCAATGGTGCATTGAAGCATGACGCTTCCCTAAAAAGCTCGCGTAGTGGATTTCGCCATCGGTTTCTACATAGGTCGTCGGGGAAAGCTCCTCGATCCGGTTCAGTGAAACGCCCTTGCCGTAGTGGCAGAAGCCCTGATACTGCGCGCAGCGGATCACCTCTCCGCCAGGAGAGACAACGATTCCGGCGTTGCGGGCCCGCATCGGGTTGCGCACGATCGGATTGCCGGCGTGCGGCGTCCAGACCGTGGAACGCGGCGAATCCGAAAAGAACGCGAACAGCTCGTCGCAATGGCTTTGGCCGTCCGTCCGATCGATATTCGTTAATAACCACCAGTATTCTCCGTGTTTAAAAATAATGGTATCCACGGCGGATATATTGGTCATCAAAGTGACATCAAGCTCCCATTTAAGCGGAAATTCAGTGCAACGCCACAATTCGATACTGCGATTTCCGCACGTTTCCGGGACCATGTAGGTCACGCCTTCGTGTTCGAATATATAGGGAAACGACAGGTGGTAGGGCAGGTTCAGCGCGGTGCCAAGCAGCCGGAAAGCCCCGTCGGAGTAGGTCGCGACCGAAATCGTGCCCTTCCGGGAAGTGAAGTCGTAATCCTCAAAAAATATATATGGTTTTTTATCGTGGGTATATACGAAAGGGTCCGCGAAAAATCGCCCCTTCGGAGGTTGCAGCACCATCGCGTCCGATACCACAACCTGTTGCCGGGCCGATGGGAACATACCTATTCGCCATCGAACATTGCGCTTCATGATGCGCCGCACAATTAAATCAGACATTAACCATGCCTGACGCGCGATATAAGCCGCGCTGTCCCACTCCATCGGATCGGGCCGGCGCGGTCCGCTCATGATCTGCATTTGGGGCGTTGCCATGGTCTGCCTGGCGTGGGCCAGCGCCTGCAAGGCGTCGTAGACCATGAAATTTCCCAGGCTGAAGGCGCGCGCCTGATTCTTCAGCCAGAACACTTCCGTGTTGAAACTGCGCTGGTCCAGGAGTTCGTCCTGATCCGCTTCCGGGCCGACACGCCAGAGTTTCACGGTGGTGTGATCCTCGCGCTGGTAAACCTCCCAAAAACCGGCATATCGGCTGGTGGACACCGCGATATCCGAATAGCTCAATTGCCAGACGCCCAAGCGCGCCCACCCGCTCATTTGCGCCCGAGTCGCCAGCGACGCGCCCAGCGTGATCACCAGGTCCAGGCCAAGCGCGGCGACCACGTCTTCGCCTTGCACCGCCTCTCGCGGCGCCAGCGGCAGCACTGGCACGCCAGGTGGCGTGCTTTGCCGCATGTCTCGGCAGTTCGCCAGCATCTGGCGCTGTTTGACCGGCAGCAGCCGGGCCTCAAGGCGTGACAACGTGCCGAACAGCGCCTTCACCCCCAGACGCGGCGTCCTGACAGCGCCTTCGGGCGATATGACCAACAGAGCGGACAGGTCGAAATCCTGACTATGGATCAGCCACTCCGCCATCTCATGCATCCAGCCGGGTTGCTCATACCCATCAACCAGCAGTCCCACTCGGTAGGTCTTCATTTGTCCTGCTCCTGTGTCGGGGCGCACGGGTAGCCGTAGCGGTCTCGCCAACGGGCCCGCGTCGCGTACGGCCGGTGCAACGCGTTCAACTCCTCGCGCTGATACTGCGGCGTTTTGCGCGCGGCTTCCAGACCACATTCATCCTAGGGCGGCCGTCCGAGGACGAATGGCCAAGCCCCCCGCCTTCGGCCGATGGGCGCGTCGTCCCTCGGCGCGAGCCCTCTCATCCATCTGATCTAGCTGACCCGGTCCGCTCATACCTGAAGGGTTCAGACCAACCGGTGCATAAGCGCCGTCACGGGTAAACCCTATTGGGGATTGCCGAGGCTCGCTTACTGCACTTCCCTACCGCATAATGTTTTTAAACGAACGTTTGAATTCAACCATATGCAAGAAATCAGAACTCCCAACACTCGCGAATCCATCCTGGACACGGCCGAGGCGCTATTTGCGCAACAAGGCCACGACGGCACATCGATGCGGCAGATCACCGGCGCGGCCGGGGTCAATCTGGCATCGGTGAACTATCACTTCGGCTCCAAGGAGTCCCTCGTCCAGGCGGTGCTCAAACGCCGCCTGGAAGTGCTGAATCGCGAGCGCCTGCGCCTGTTGGATGAACTGGAGTCGCAATCCGGCGGCAAGCCCCTGAAGCCGTCGCTGATCGTGGACGCCTTCTTCGGCACCCTGCTGCGTCTGGCCGCCGATCCCGCCCAGGCGGGCAGCACGTTCCTGCCGCTGCTTGAACGGACCATGACCGATCCGTCCGATTTCATCCGCGCCCTGTTCGCCGAGGAATACGCCGACGTGCTGGAGCGCTACCGCAACGCCCTGTTCGCCGCCCTACCCGACGTGCCCAAAGCCGAAATCGTGTGGCGCTTTCAATTCATGCTCGGCGCCACGTCGTACGCCATCATCGGCACCGACCTGCTGCGGTCCGTCACGGGATGGACCCTCGACGAAGCCGAACAACCCGACAACCCCGACCTGCTGCTGCCCCGGCTGATGAGTTTCCTGCTGGGCGGCTTGCGCGCGCCGCTGCCGCCCGTCGTGGGCACGTAGCCGTCCCGACCTCATAGCGGCCGCTGGAACAGAACAGAACACATACGGAGACAACGAAATGAACGCAGTCCTCATCGCGCTGGCCGCCATCGCGCTTCTTGCCGCCGTTTTGCTGGGCGTGCGCCCCCTGCGGCGCGCGCTGCTGTCGGCGCCGATCTTCAACCTGTACCGCAAGGTCCTGCCGCAGATGTCGGACACCGAGCGCGATGCGCTGGAAGCCGGCACGGTCTGGTGGGAAGGCGAACTGTTCCGGGGCCGGCCCGATTGGAGCCGCCTGCTGGCCTATCCGCGTCCGCGCCTGACCGAGGATGAACAACGCTTCCTGGACAACCAGGCGGAAACGGCCTGCCGCATGGTCAATGACTGGAGCGTCACCCAGGAAAGCTATGACCTGCCCGCCGATGTCTGGAACTACCTGAAGTCCCAGGGTTTCCTGGGCATGATCATCCCCAAGGAATATGGCGGTCTGGCCTTCTCGGCCTATGCGCATTCCGAAATCGTCACCAAGCTGTCCACGCGCTCGTCCGCCTTGGCGGTGTCGGTCATGGTGCCCAACTCACTCGGCCCCGCCGAGCTGCTGCTGCACTACGGCACCGACGAACAAAAGAACCACTACCTGCCTCGCCTTGCCCGCGGCGAAGACGTGCCCGCTTTCGCGCTGACCAGCCCCTGGGCCGGATCCGATGCCGCGGCCATTCCCGACAGCGGCATCGTTTGCAAGGGCGAATGGCAGGGCCGCGAAGTGATCGGCATGCGCGTCACCTGGGACAAGCGCTACATCACGCTGGCACCCGTGTGCACCTTGCTGGGCCTGGCTTTCCGCCTGTATGACCCCGACGGCCTGCTGGGCGGCAAGCGCGACCTTGGCATCACCTGCGCGCTGGTACCGCACGATCACCCCGGCGTCGACACCGGCCGCCGTCACTTCCCGTTGAACGCGATGTTCATGAACGGGCCCACCCGGGGCACCGACGTCTTCATGCCGTTGGACTTCATCATCGGCGGCCCAGCCATGGCGGGCCAAGGCTGGCGCATGCTGATGGAATGCCTGGCCGCGGGCCGTTCGATTTCGCTGCCCTCGTCCAACACCGGCATGTCCAAGCTGACGGCCCGCGCCGTGGGCGGCTATGCGCGCGTGCGCAGCCAGTTCCGCACGCCGGTCGGCAAGTTCGAGGGCGTGGAAGAAGCGCTGGCGCGTATCGGCGGCCACACCTACATGATGGATGCGGCGCGCAGCATGACGGCCGGCGCCGTGGACCTGGGCGAAAAGCCATCGGTCGTGTCGGCGATCGTCAAATACCATGTGACCGAACGCGCCCGCCAGGTCGTCAACGACGGCATGGACGTCATCGGCGGCAAGGGCATCTGCCTGGGCCCCAGCAACTTCCTGGGCCGGGCGTACCAGCAGATTCCGATCGGCATCACCGTGGAAGGCGCCAACATCCTGACGCGCAGCTTGATCATCTTTGGTCAGGGCGCGATCCGCTGCCACCCGTATGTGCTGGCTGAAATGCAGGCCGCCCAATCGCCGGACGGCAAGCAGGGCCTGACCGACTTCGATCGGGCGTTCTGGGGCCATGTCGGCTTTGTCGTCCGCAACAAATTACGCGCGCTGGGCACCGCGCTGACGGGCGCCCGCTACGTCAGGGTGAACGCCGATGTCGCGCCGGACATGTTGCGCTACTACCAGCTGCTTAGCCGCTATTCCGCCGCCTTCGCCTTGCTGGCCGACACCTCGATGCTGGTGCTGGGTGGCAGCCTGAAACGGCGCGAACGCCTGTCGGCGAGACTGGGCGACGTGCTGTCCCAGATGTACCTGGTCAGCGCGACCCTCAAGCGCTTCGAAGACGAAGGCCGCCAGGCCGCCGACGCGCCGCTTGCGCACTGGTCCATCCAGGACGCGCTGTTCAAGCTGCAGGAAGCCTTCGACGGCGTGCTGGACAACTACCCCAACCGTTTCGTCGCCTGGAGCCTGGCGCGCATCATCTTCCCGTGGGGCCGCACGCAATCGCTGCCCTCCGATAAGTTGGGCCAGGACGTGGCACGGCTGTTGATCAACCCCAGCGCCACGCGCGACCGGCTGACCGCGGGCTGCCACCTGCCCGACTCCGCCGACGAACCCGTGGGCGCCATCGAACAGGCCCTGGCCGCCACGCTGGAGGCCGAACCCATCGAGGCCAAGATCCGCGACCTGGAAAAACGCGGCGCGCTGGAAGGCAATCCCCAAGCCAACGTGCGCGACATCGCCGACGCCGCATACGCCGCCGGCGGCATCACCGCGGAAGAATATGCCGTGGTGAAACGCCGCAACAGCTTGCGCGATACCGTGGTGAAAGTGGATGATTTCCCCTTCGACCTTGGCGCGTCCGACGCAGCCAGGCCCGCTGCCGAACGCAAGGTCGCCTAAGAGGAGGGAACCGATGGCATTCAAACCGGTTTACGTCGTCGACGGCGCCCGTACGCCCTTCCTGAAAGCGCGCACGGGGCCCGGCCCCTTCTCGGCGGGTGATCTTGCCGTGCAGGCCGGCCGCGGCCTGCTGCTGCGCCAGCCCTTCGCGCCCACCGACCTGGACGAGGTCATCGTGGGCTGCGCCGCGCCCTCTCCCGACGAAGTGAACATCGGCCGCGACATCGCGCTGCGCCTGGGCTGCGGCAACACCGTGCCCGGCTGGACCGTGATGCGCAATTGCGCCTCGGGCATGCAAGCGCTGGACTCAGCCATCGCCAACATCCAGTCCGGCCGTTCGGCGCTGGTGCTGGCGGGCGGCACGGACGCCCTCTCGCGCGCGCCACTGTTGTTCTCGGACGACATGGTGCGCTGGCTTGCCGGCTGGTACGCGGCCCGCGGCATCGGCGCCAAACTGGCTGCCTTGCGCCGCTTCAGGCTGAAGAACCTTGCGCCGGTCATCGGCCTCTTGAAAGGCTTGACCGACCCCGTCGTGGGTCTGTCGATGGGCCAGACCGCCGAGAACATCGCCACCCGTTTCGGCATCGACCGCGCGGCCATGGACGCCTATTCCGCCGGCAGCCACCAGCGCGCGCTGGCGGCCCGCGCCGCGGGCATCATGACCGAAATCACGCCGTTAATCGACACGCAGGGCAAGCTGTATCCCGATGACGATGGCGTGCGCGAAGACTCCACGCCAGAGAGGCTGGCCAAACTCAAGCCCGTGTTCGACAAGCCCTGGGGCAACATCACCGCCGGCAACAGCTCTCAGGTGACCGACGGCGCTGCCATGTTGGTGCTGGCGTCGGAAGAAGCCGTGGCCAAATGGAACCTGCGCCCGCTGGGCCGCATCGTCGACAGCCAGTGGGCGGGGCTGGATCCGGCGCAGATGGGCCTGGGGCCGGTCCATGCGGCCACGCCGATCCTGCAACGTCACGGCCTGGGCTTGAATGACCTGGATTTGTGGGAGATCAACGAGGCCTTTGCCGCCCAGGTGCTAGGCTGCCTGGCGGCCTGGCGCGACGATGCCTATTGCCAAGCGCACTTCGGTACGCCAGCATGGGGGTCGCTCGACCCCGGCAAGCTCAACGTGGACGGCGGCGCCATCGCGATCGGACATCCGGTGGGCGCTTCCGGCGCCCGCATCGTGCTCCATCTGCTTGATGCCCTGAAGCGTCGCGGCGCCAGGCGGGGCATGGCGGCCATCTGCATCGGCGGCGGTCAAGGCGGCGCAATGCTGGTTGAAACCCTGGACGAGGACCGCCCATGACGACCCTGGACTCGCTCTCCCACTGGCGCCTGGAACGCGATGCCGATCACGTGGCGTGGCTGACGTTCGACCGCGCCGGCAGCGCCGTGAACGCCTTGTCGGCCGACACCATGACCGAGCTGGCCGTGGTGCTGGACGCGCTGGACGCCGCGCCGCCCAAGGGCCTGATCATCCAATCCGGCAAGGCCACGGGCTTTATCGTGGGCGCCGACGTCAATGAATTCGCCAGCCTGGACACGCCCGAGCAAGGCCGCGCGCTGGTGGCCCGCGGCTGGAACCTGTTCAACCGCCTGGCCGCCGTGCGCTATCCCACGCTTGCCCTGATCCAGGGCCATTGCCTGGGTGGCGGGCTGGAACTGGCGCTGGCCTGCCGCTATCGGCTGGTTGCCGACGAACCTGGCACGTCGCTGGCGCTGCCCGAAGTCATGTTGGGCATCTTCCCCGGCTGGGGCGGGATGCTGCGCTTGCCGCAAGTGATCGGCGCGCCCGCCGCGCTGGACATGATGTTGACCGGCCGAGGCGCGGACGCCCGCCGGGCCGCCGCGCTGGGCCTGGCCGATGCCCGCGTGCCGACCCGTCTGCTGCGGGCCGCGGCCCGCCAGACGGTGCTGTCGAACAAGCCCGCGCGCCGTGCCCGCGGCCTGGGCGGGTGGGCCAACCGCTGGCCGCTGAAATCCGTGGTGGCCAATCGCGCCCGCAAGCAGATCGCCGCCAAGGATCCGCAGGGCCACTACCCCGCCGCTCCCGCGATCGTGACGTTGTGGGAAAAGCACGGCGGCAACGCCCTGCAGGCGCCGGGCCTGATCGACGGCATCATTGCATCGGACACCGCGCGCAATCTTCTGCGCGTGTTCCGTTTGCAGGAACGCCTGAAGGCCAACGGCAAGCAGACCGGCGTCACGCCCGCCCGCCATGTCCACGTCGTGGGCGCGGGCGTCATGGGCGGCGACATCGCGGCCTGGTGCGCGCTAAAGGGCATGACCGTCACCTTGCAAGACCAGGACATGGCCCGCATCGCCCCCGCCGTCCAGCGCGCGGCGGCGCTGTACGCGCGCCGCCTGAAAGACCCGCGCCTGGCGCGGGCGGCGTTCGACCGCCTGATTCCCGACCCGGCGGGCGGCGGCGTGCCGCTGGCCGACGTCGTCATCGAAGCCATCAGCGAACAGCCGGAGGCCAAGCGCGCGCTGTACCGCTCGCTGGAACCGCGCATGAAACTCGGCGCCCTGCTGGCCACCAACACGTCCAGCCTGTCGCTTGAAACCCTGCGCACCGGCTTGGCGGACCCCACGCGGCTGATCGGCATCCACTTCTTCAACCCGGTCGCCAAGATGCCGCTCGTGGAAGTCGTGCATGCCGACGGCGACGCGGGCGATGCGCTGGCGCGCGCCTGCGCCTTCGTCGGCCAGATCGACAAGCTGGCGCTACCCGTCAAGAGCGCGCCCGGTTTCCTGGTCAACGCCGTGCTGGCCCCCTACCTGTTGCAGGCGATGCGCAGCGTGGACGACGGCGTTGCGCCTGAAACGGTCGACGCCGCCATGGTGGCGTTCGGCATGCCGATGGGGCCGCTGGAACTCGCCGACACCGTCGGCCTGGACATCGCGCGCGCCGCTGGCGACGAACTGGCCGGTGGCGCCGAACCCCCGCGTTGCCTGGCCGAACGGCTGGCCCGCGGCGATCTCGGCAAGAAAAGCGGCAAGGGCTTCTATACCTGGCGCGACGGCAAGCCGGTCAAGCACACCGGGGCCACCCCGGCGGCTGCCCCGGCGGGCCTGGCAGAGCGCCTGATCCAGCCGCTTGTGGACGCCACCCGGCAGCGCGTGGAGGCGGGCGTCGTCGCCGACGCCGACCTGGCCGACGCCGGCGTGATTTTCGGAACCGGATTCGCCCCCTTCACGGGCGGACCCTTGCATTACCAACGTAGCAACCCCTAGGCACAGCAGTAAAACGGCTCACGCCGATTAGACCGGATCGACAAGAAAACCGGCAGTGGAATAGAGACATACATCCAACTCGAGGAGGCAGTACCATGCGCAGACGTTCATTGTCCCTGAGCACCTTGTCGGCCCTTGTGGTCGGCCTGGGCGCATCCGCAACGTCCTATGCCGCCGGCTTTCAGCTCTTGGAGCAGAACGCCAGCGGCTTGGGCAACGCGTACGCAGGCTCGGCGGCAAATCCGGAAAACGCCAGCATCATCTACTACAACCCGGCAGGCATGACGTATCTGCCTGGCATCAACTTTTCGGGCGGGGTCAACTTGATCAAGCCCTCGTTCAAGTTCTCGGACAATGGCAATAGCCGCAATCCCAGCGTGCCAGGCATTCCCGGATCGGGCTTGAACGGGTCGGTGCCCACCGGCGGCAATGGCGGCGACGCCGGCAACCTCGGGGTCGTCCCCAACCTCTACGCTTCCTGGCAACTGAACGAGCAGTGGTACATCGGCCTGGGCGTCGGCGCCCCGTTCGGGCTGATGACCGAATACGACGACGGTTGGGTCGGCCAATATCACTCCAACAAGTTCGAGATCAAGACCATCAACGTGAACCCGTCGATCGCCTACAAGGTCAACGACAAGTTCTCGATGGGCTTCGGCGTGAATTGGCAGCACATCGATGCCAATTACAAGAAAAAGACGGTGGTGCCGATCGCCGGCCTGCCGGTCGCCACCAACGGCGACGCCGACTTGAACCTGAAGGGCGACGCGTGGGGCTGGAACATCGGCTTCATGCTGCAGCCGACGGAAGACACGCGCATCGGCCTGTCGTACCGCTCGAAGATCAAGCACACGGCCAAGGGCGATACCGACATCACCAGCATCGGCCCCAGCAAGCAGTCGGTGTCCTTCGACGCCAAGGCCTCGGTGGACTTGCCCGATACGCTTATCTTGAGCGGCACGCATCAGCTCAACGAACGCTGGGAACTGCTGGGCGACGTGTCGTGGACGGGCTGGAGCAGCATCCCCGAACTGAAGATCCGCAACTCGGGCGCCGGCGCGCGCGACGACGAACTGCCGCTGAATTTCCGCGACACGTGGCGCGTCGCCGTGGGCGCGAACTACAAGTTCGCTCCCGCCTGGAAGTGGAAGTTCGGCGTGGCCTACGACCAGTCTCCGGTCCACAATGAAGCCGACCGTCCGACCTCTCTGCCCGACAACGACCGCTACTGGTTCTCGACGGGCGTGCAGTGGCAAGCCACCAAGAGCACCACGCTGGATCTGGGCTACACCTATCTATACCTGCGCAAGACGGACATCGACACGACGTCCGGCAGCCAGCTATCCAAGGGCCGCGTCGCGGGCACCTATGACAGCAGCGGCCACATCTTCGGCCTGCAGCTGTCGTCCCGCTTCTAGCCTTGCACGGGCGGGCCGGCCCCAAGCCGCCCGCCCGCTTTTCCAGGAGAATCCCTTGAGCAAGTTCGTCGTCAAACACGTCGCCGTCCTGGGTGCCGGCGTCATGGGCGCGCAGATCGCCGCCCACCTAGCCAATGCCGGCGTGCCCGTCACGTTGTTCGACCTGGCGGCCGCCGAAGG
>NZ_JBHFII010000039.1:169565-184744 GCF_057334215.1 Achromobacter maghribensis
CGACCGCAACGGCATCGTCCAAAAGGCCCTGGCCGGCCTGAAAAAGCTGGAGCCCGCGCCGCTGGCCGGCGCGGCGCGCATTGCCCTGATCACCCCCGCGAACTATGACGACCATCTGGACGCGCTGCGCAGCTGCGACCTGGTCATCGAAGCCATCGCCGAACGCATGGACTGGAAGACGGCGCTGTACGAGCGCATCGCCCCGCATGTGTCGCCCGACGCCATCATCGCCTCGAACACGTCCGGCCTGTCGATCGACGCGCTGGCAAACGCGCTGCCCGCGAGCCTGCGTGACCGCTTCTGCGGCATCCATTTCTTCAATCCGCCCCGCTACATGCGGCTGGTGGAGATCATCGCTACGTCTCATACGCAGCCGGCCGTGCTGGACCAGCTGGAAACCTGGCTCACGTCCACGTTGGGCAAAGGCGTGGTTCGCGCGCTGGACACGCCCAACTTCGTGGCCAACCGCATCGGCGTGTTCTCCATCCTGGCCGCCATGCACCACACCGCGCGCCTGGGATTGGGCTTCGACGAAGTCGATGCGCTGACAGGCCCCAAGATCGGCCGCCCCAAGAGCGCCACCTATCGCACCGCCGACGTGGTCGGCCTGGATACGCTGGCCCACGTCGTCGGCACCATGGAAAAGAACCTGCCGGACGACCCGTGGCATCGCTATTTCGCGCTGCCCCAGTGGCTGTCCGCCTTGATCCAGAAGGGCGCGCTGGGCCAGAAGACCGGCGCTGGCGTCTACCGCAAACAGGGCCGCGACATCCTGGTGCTGGACCTGAAGGCGCAAGATTACGTGCCCAGCGCCGGCAAGCTGTCCGACGAGGTCGCCACGCTGCTGAAGGAACGCAACCCCGCGAAGCGCTTCGCCGCGCTGCGTGCAAGCCAGCATCCCCAGGCGCAATTCCTGTGGAGCCTGTTCCGCGACATCTTTCACTACAGCGCGGTGCAGCTTGAGCACGTGGCCGACAACGCGCGCGACCTGGACCTGGCCATGCGCTGGGGCTTCGGCTGGGGCCAGGGCCCGTTCGAGACCTGGCAGGCCGCCGGCTGGCAGGCGATCGCCGCCGCGGTGGCCGAGGACATCGCCGCCGGCCATGCCATGAGCAACGCCCCGCTGCCCGCCTGGGCGCTGGAATCCGCCCGCCAGGGCGTGCACGCGCCGGAAGGTTCGTATTCGGCGCGCACGGGGAAACTGCATCCGCGTTCGGCGCTGCCCGTGTACCAGCGCCAGTTGTTCCCGGAACGCGTGTTCGGCGAAGGACCGGATGACCGTGGCGTCACCGTATGGGAAAACGAAGGCGTGCGCCTGTGGAACCTGCCGGATGTGGACGCCGGCATCGGCATCCTGTCCGTCACGTCCAAGAACCACACGCTGGGTGGCGAGGTGCTGGAAGGCGTGCTGCAAGCCGTCGCCCGCGCCGAGCGCGAGTTCGACGGCCTGGTGATCTGGCACGAGCCGCCGTTCGCGGTAGGTGCCAACCTGCAACAAGTCGTGGAAGCCTGCGCCGCCGGCCAATTCGACATGTTGGAAGCCATGGTCGAGAAGTTCCAGCGCGCCTCCCAGTCGTTCAAGTACGCGCAGATTCCTACCGTGGCCGCAGTGCAAGGCATGGCGCTGGGCGGAGGCTGCGAATTCCTGATGCACGCCTCGCATCGCGTCCTGGCGCTGGAAAGCTACATCGGCCTGGTGGAAGCCGGCGTCGGCCTGATTCCGGCGGGCGGCGGCAGCAAGGAATTCGCCGGCCGCGCGGCGGCCCTGGCCGCGAAGACCGCCACGCCGGGCGAGGTCTTCCCCTACCTGCAACCCATCTTCCAGACCATCGCCACGGCACAGGTCGCCAAAAGCGCGCGGGAAGCCATCGACACCGGTTTCGCCCGCGAACATGACGTCGTGCTGTTCCACCCCGACGAGCTGCTGTTCGTGGCCATCGGGCAAGCCCGCGCCGCGGCCCAGGCTGGCTACACGCCCCCGCCCCGCCTGACGAACATCCCGGTCGCAGGCCGCAACGGCATCGCCAACTTCGAGATGGTGCTGGTCAACATGCGCGAAGGCGGCATGATCAGCGCGCATGACTATCGGGTGGCCCGCAGCGCCGCCGTAGCGCTGTGCGGCGGCGAGGTCGAAACCGGCACGAAGGTGGACGAAGAATGGCTGCTGGCGGTGGAACGCCGAGAGTTCGTCGCGCTCCTGCGCACGCCTGAAACCCAGGCCCGCATCCGCCACACGCTAGAAACCGGCAAGCCATTGCGGAATTAGTCCCCCCCGCAGCGCCCGTGGCGCTTCCCCCCAGGGGCGCCGGCTGCGGACCGGCGGAGCCGGATCCGCGCGGCCTCGCTTGTGGCAGACGGTTGTGCTTTGGGAAGCGGGGTTTATGGGTTTCGCTGTTGATTGTCTCGTTGTAGAGATATGAGGAATTGAACATGAGCAAGCAGATTCAGGACGCTTACATCGTCGCCGCCACGCGCTTGCCGGTGGGCAAGCGCAATGGCGCCTACATCACCACTCGTCCCGACGATATGCTGGCCGCCGCGCTGAACGGCGCGTTGGCGCAGGTGCCGGGGCTGGACACGGCCCGCATTGAGGACGTAATCGCCGGCTGCGCCATGCCCGAGGCCGAGCAAGGCATGAACGTGGCCCGCATCGGGCTGTTGCTGGCGGGGCTGCCGCAAAGCGTGGCCGGCGTCACGGTCAATCGCTTCTGCGCGTCGGGCCTGCAAGCCGTGGCGGACGCCGCCGCCCGAATCCGCATGGGCGAAGCCGACATCATGATCGGCGCCGGCACCGAATCCATGAGCGCGATGCCGCAGATCATGGGCAACAAGGTCTCGATGAACCCGGCCATCTTCGCCCACGAAGAGAACATCGGCATGGCCTTCGGCATGGGCCTGACTGGTGAAAAAGTCGCGGAACGCTGGAAGGTCTCGCGCGAGGATCAGGACGCGTTTGCCCTGGCCTCGCACCAGAAAGCCTGCGCCGCCATCGCCGCCGGCCATTTCCGCGCTGAAACCACGCCGTTCGAAGTGGTGTCGCACCTGCCAGACGGCGCCAGCGGCGCTGTCCGCGTGGTTCGCCGCCTGGTCGAGGTGGACGAAGGCCCCCGCCCCGACAGCAGCCCGGAAGCGCTGGCGCGCCTGCGTCCCGTGTTCGCCGCGCGCGGCAGCGTCACCGCAGGCAACAGCTCGCAGATGTCGGACGGCGCGGCCGCGGTGGTCCTCGTGTCCGACCGCATCCTGCGCGAATTCAACCTGAGCCCGCTGGCGCGCTTTGTCAGCTTTTCGGTCGCGGGCGTGCCCCCCGAAGTCATGGGCATCGGCCCCATCGCCGCCATCCCCAAGGTGCTTCAGCGCGCCGGCATCAGCCAGGACGCGCTGGACTGGATCGAATTGAACGAAGCCTTCGCCGCGCAGTCGCTGGCCGTGATCCGCGAACTGAAGCTGGACCCGGCCAAGGTCAACCCCTTGGGCGGCGCCATTGCGCTGGGCCATCCACTGGGCGCGACCGGCGCGATCCGCACGGCCACGATCACGCATGGCCTGCGGCGCACGGGCGGCAAGTACGGGCTGGTCACCATGTGCATCGGCACCGGCATGGGCGCGGCCGGCCTGTTCGAAGCGATGTGATGCAGACGTTTTAACCTCAGCCGCCAACACAAAGGCCCGACGAAACGTGAAGCCCTATTGGTTCAAGAGCCTGGCGCCGAAATGGCGCGCGCGCCTGATGCGGGTGGGCTTCAACCTGCATCCGGCGTTCCGCGCCACCGGCGGCCGCGTATTGCACGTGTCGCCGGATTTCCAGCACATCCGCATCAAGCTTCCCCTGCTGCGGCGCACGCGCAACATCGTCGGCTCGATGTACGGCGGATCGCTGTTCGCGGTGACGGACGGCGCGCACCCCACGATGCTGATGTCCGCGCTGGGCGCGGACCACGTCGTTTGGGACAAGGCCGCGTCGATCCGCTACCGCAAGCCCGCCTACACGACGCTGTACGTGGATTTCCGGTTGCCCCCGGGGGAGATCACCGAGATCCGCCGCATCCTCGCGCGGGACCACGAGACCACCCGGACCTACACGGTGGAATTGAAGGACAAGGACGGCGTGGTCTATGCCGTCGTGGAACGCACGATCTATATCGCCGACAAGAAGTTCTACAAGCGAAAGAACACAGGAGGAGACCCATGCATCCCATCTCTGGAGGGCGATCCGCCGCCCTGAGCGTCATGCTTGCCGCCAGCCTGGCGGGCGCGCCCGCCCTTGCCGCCGACCGCGACGTCGCGGGCGTGCGCGTGCCGGAACAGTTATCCCAAGGCGGGCAAGCGCTCGTGCTCAACGGCGCGGGCGTGCGCACCAAATTCGTCGTGAAGGTCTACGTTGCCGCGCTATACACCACGGCCAGGAGCAGCGATGCGCAAGCGGTGATCAACAGCGAGACGCCGCGCCGCATCCGCCTGCAGTTGCTGCGCGACGTGGACAGCAAAAGCCTGGATGAGGCGCTGCAGGAGGGACTGCGCGACAATACGCCCAAGCAGGAGCTTGCCGCGCTGCAAGCGCCCGCCAACCGCTTATCGCGCCTGATGGCCGACCTCGGCACGGCCAAGGCAGGCGACGAGGTCGATCTGGACTTCGACGCCCGCGGCGTCACGATCACGGCCAACGGCACGCAGCGGGGCAGGTTCGACAGCCCCGACTTCGCGCGCGCCTTGCTGCGCGTCTGGTTGGGCGACAATCCGGCCCAGGCCTCCCTGAAAAAGGCCCTTTTGGGCAACTAGTGCCTGTGCAAGGCTTCTTTGCGTGTTAACAAGCCCTGGGAATCCCACGACGATGGAACGAATCTGGCACAAGAGCTATCCCTCCGGCGTACCCGCAGAGATCGAGATGGACGGCGTGACGACGCTGGTCTCGGTCGTGCGGGACAGTTGCCGCCGCTATGCGGACAAGACCGCGTACATCAGCATGGGCAAGTCGATCAGCTACGCCGAATTGGACGCGCTGACCCGCGACTTCGCCGCATGGCTGCACGCCAATGGCCTGCGCAAAGGCGACCGCGTCGCGCTGATGATGCCCAACTTGCTGCAATACCCGGTCTGCCTGTTTGGCGCGCTGCGCGCGGGCTGCATCGTCGTCAACTGCAACCCGCTCTACACCGCGCACGAGCTTGAACACCAGTTGGCGGACTCGGGCGCGCGCGCCATCGTGGTCGCGGACAACTTCGCGGCGACCTTGCAAAAGGCCCTGCCCCAGACCGCGGTCGAACGCGTGCTGGTCACCTCCATCGGCGAGATGCTGGGCCCCCTGAAGGGTCGGCTGGTGGACTTCGTGATCCGCCGCGTCAAGCGTATGGTGCCGAACTGGTCGCTACCCGGCGCGGTCCGGCTGGCCGACGCCCTGCGCGCTGGCCGCAATGCGCCCTTCACGGAGGTGCCGCTGGACCAGCGCGACCTGGCCTGCCTGCAGTACACGGGCGGCACGACAGGCGTGGCCAAGGCCGCGATGCTGACGCACGGCAACCTGGTCGCCAACCTGAGCCAGGCCCACGCCTGGATCAAACCGCTGGTTAAAGACGGCGAAGAATGCATCGTGACGGCCCTGCCGCTCTACCATATCTTCGCGTTGACGGCGAACTGCCTGACGTTCATGAAGATCGGCGCCAGCAATCTACTGATCATCAATCCGCGCGACATTCCCAGCCTGATCAAAGAAATGGGCAAGGTGCCTTTTTCCGCCTTCACCGGCGTCAATACGCTGTTCAACGCCCTGCTCAACCATCCGGATTTCGCCAAGCTGGACTTCTCGCGCCTGCGCCTGACGATGGGCGGCGGCATGGCGGTGCAACGCGCGGTCGCGGACCGTTGGCGCGCCGTCACGGGAAAGCCGCTGGCGCAGGCCTACGGCCTGACCGAGACCTCGCCTGCCGTCACCGTCAATCCGCTGGACGTCAAGGTGTTCACCGGCTCGATCGGTTTGCCAGTGCCGTCTACCGAAATATCGATCCGCAACGATGACGGAGAAGAACAGGGCATCGGCGAAAGCGGCGAGATCTGCGTGCGCGGCCCCCAGGTCACGCAGGGCTATTGGAATCAGCCGGGCGAGACGGCGCTGGTGATGTACCCGGATGGCTTTCTGCGCACGGGCGACATCGGCTACGTCGATGAAAACGGCTATGTGTTCCTGATCGACCGCAAAAAGGACATGATCCTGGTGTCCGGATTCAACGTGTACCCCAACGAGGTCGAAGACGTGGCCGCGCTGCATCCCGGCGTGCGCGAAGTCGCCGCCGTCGGCGTGCCGGACGATCGCTCCGGCGAAGCGGTGAAGCTCTACGTGATTCGCAAGGATCCGGGCCTGGACGCGGAAACGCTGATCGCCCATTGCCGCACGCAACTGACAGGCTACAAGGTGCCGCGCTACGTGGAGTTCCGCGATGATCTGCCGCGCACCAATGTCGGCAAGATCCTGCGGCGGGAACTGAAGCCAGAGGCGCAGCAGGCGGCGGCGTCGCCGCAAACTCAAACCGCCCTCTAGCCGGTACGACCCGCCGCCCTTGCCACCGCCCTTACCATTGCCCGAAAAACACCCCCGCCCGCTTATGCGCGTTGGTGGCTTTTTCCACGGCCTCGTCGCTGATCGTGGTGCGGCGTTTGCCGCGCAGCATCCAGTCCAGCAGGCGTTCGCGCAGTTCCGCGCGCACGCCGGCATGCGCGCTGCTGGTGCCCAGGTCCTGGAATTCGTCGGGGTCGGCGTGCAGGTCGAAGAGCTGCTCAGGCTCGTCCAGCCAATGCACGTAGCGCCAGCGGTCGGTTCGAACCGACCAGGCGCGTGCGTTTTGCGGCGTCTTGCCGCGCAGCACGCGCGCCTGGCGAAAGCTGTAATCCAGTTCGGAAAACACGCAGTCCCGCCAGGGCGTGGCGGCGTCGCGGCCATGCAGCAACGTCTGCAATTCGCGGCCCTCCAGCCGATGGCCGGGCCCCGGCGTGCCCAGCGCGCGTAACACGGTAGGCACCACATCCACGCTCTCGACCATGTCCGTCAGCACGCGCCCCCGCGTGGCGTCGGCCGCCGCCGACGGGTCCATCACGATGAAGGGAACCCGCTGCACAGTGTCGTAGAACAGCTCTTTCTCACCCAGCCAATGGTCGCCCAGGAAGTCGCCGTGATCCGCCGTGAACACGATCAGCGTGTTCTTCATCAGCCCCGCGCCTTCCATGTAGTCGAACAACCGGCCCAGGTGGTCATCCAGCTGCCGGATCAGGCCTTGATAGGCGGGCCGGACCACGCGCACGCATTCGTCCGTGGAAAAGCTGACGCTTTCCTCCTGCTGGCGGTACGCGGCCACGACCGGGTGCGCATCCACCAGCTCTTCGCGATTGCGCCGCACCGGCAGGCATTGATCGGCGGTATAGCGATTGTGGTACGGCGCCGGCGCCATGTAGGGCCAGTGCGGTTTGACGTAGCTCAGGTGCAGCACCCAGGGCTGGCTGCCGCGCCGCTTCATGAAGTCCAGCGCCTGATCCGTCATGAAGGCGGTCTCGGAATGCGGTTCCGCCACGCGCGACGGCAGATGCACGTTGCGCATGTTCCATCCGCTGACCACCTGGCCGCTGGCGTCCACGCCCGCGATCACGTAATCGGTCCAGGGGTCCGCGCTGTCGTAGCCGTGGCGGCGCAGGAACGCGGGATAGCCGCTTTCCTCGCCCGGCGTGTGGTGCCCGTCGTAGCGGTCCAGTTCCGTGAAGCCGCCGCGGCTTAGCAGCACGCCCAGCTCCGAGGCGCCGTCGATCGCCAACCGCTCCATGCCGGCCTTATCCGGAATGATGTGGGTCTTGCCCGCCAGCGCCAGCTCGCGCCCCTGCCCCGCCAGGTACTCGCCCAGCGTGATCTCGTTGACCGACAGCGGCACGCGGTTCCAGGTCGCGCCATGACGCGACGGATAGCGCCCCGTGTAATAGCTCATGCGCGAAGGGCCGCAGACGCCCGAGTTCACGAAGGCCCGGTCGAAACGCGCGCCGCGCGCGGCCAGCACATCCAGGCTGGGGGTCTGCAAATAGGGGTGGCCGTAGCAGCTCAGGTGATCGGCCCGTAGCTGATCGGCCATGATGAACAACACATTTTGCACCGTGCTCATGACGGACTCCGTTATTGCGTGGCCGTGAAGCCGGAGGCCCGCACCACGGGCTCCCATTGCTTGCGGTAGGCCATCAGCGCAGCGGCGGTGCCCGCGGCATCCATTGAGACCGGTTCCAGGAACACGCCGCGCACGGCGTCCTGCATGGCGGGTTCGCGCAGGATGGCGGCGATGTCCGCGCCCAGGCGGTCGATCTTGGCCTGCGGCATTGCCGCCGGCGCGAAGAACGCGTTCCAGCCGTCCGCCGCCAGATCCACGCCGCTTTCCTTGAAACTCGGCACCTCTTTCAAATCAGCGTCGCGCGTGTCTCCGGAGGTGGCCAGGATGCGGATCTTGCCTGCCCGGTGCTGCGGCAGCAGGGTGTCCAGCGTGTCGATGCCTTGTGGCAGGATGCCGCCGATCAGTTCAGAGATCAGCGGCGCCGATCCCCGGTATCCGACCACTTCCGGCTCCTGCTTGATCTCGCGGCCCAGCATCAATGCAAAAAAGTGCGGCAAGCTGCCCGTGGCCGGCACGCCTACCGTGAACTGCTTCGGGTTCGCGCGCAGCCACTGGCGTAAGGCCGCCACGTCCTTGATCGGCGAACTGGCCGGCACCGCCAGGGCGAATTTATAGCGACTGGCCAGCGACACGGGCGTGAAGTCCCGCTGGGCGTCGTACCCCGGCTGGGCATAGACCAGCGGGGCCACCACCATGACCGCCGGATTGGCCAGCATCAGCACATTCTGGCCGGCGGGCGCCGCGTGCAGGCCCTGCGCCGCGATGCGGCCACCGGCGCCGGTCTTGTTCTCGACCACGACCGATACGCCCAGCCGGTCCTTCAAGCGGTCCGCCACCAGGCGCGCGATGCGGTCCGAACTGCCACCCGGCGGATAACCGACCACGATGGTCAGCGGGCCGTCCAACGGCGCTTGCTGCGCGCAGGCCAGCGGGGCCACCGCCCCCAACGCCGTCGCCACCAGGGCGCCCGTCATCCATTTACGCATTGTCTTCTCCTGGAGACAGTGGCCCGCTGTCGGTTATGGTTATTCATGCTTGGCCGATACCCGAATGAGTGAATGGAATGTAGCAACGCGGCCGTTGGTTGATCTAATCCAGGACTTTCCATAAAGATATGCGCGCCACGCCTTCCCCACCCCTGTCCGAGCCGCCCCTGTCCGAGCCTCCCCATCTGGCGGACATGCTGATGTACCGGCTGTATCAGGCCTGGTCGCAGTCCAACCCCGTCTTCGTGCGGATGTGCGAAGGCCGCTTCGGCATCACGCGCCGCGAATGGCGCATCCTGGCCTGTGCCGTCGAGGGCGGCATCATGAATTCGGCCGAATTGGCGGCGGCGGCCAAGCTGGACCTGGCCCGCACGTCTCGCACGCTTGGGGCGCTGTGCGAAAAAGGCTGGCTGCGCAGGCTTCACGACAGCGCCGATCGCCGGGTCGTTCGCGTGGAAGCCACCCCTGAAGGCCTTACCCGCTACCAGGCCCTGCTTCCCGAGGTCTCGCGGCTGAACGACCTGCTGGTGCAAGACCTGAGCGAGAGCGAAGTCGTGCTGCTGCGCGACTTTCTTGCCCGCATCGAACAGCGCGGGCGCCGCATGGCCGAAGACAACATCGTCACCGAAAAGGCCAGCCGCCGCGACGGCGGCACGCGGCGGGCCCGTTACGCCTGAGGCCCCGTTGTCGCGTCGCCCCAACATTCCCGGCAGGCCGGCATGGGCGCCGCTGGCTGCCGCAACCGGCTGATAGCGCGGGGCTTTTCAGCCGCAACCCGCGCCCGTGGAACCTTTTTGCAGGGCTTTTTTACATCTGGGATCACGGCGCCCCCTGGCCGTCGGCGGCTGCTCCATCAATAATAATAATCGTTGTCATTCTTATACATGATCGGCTGCCAAGCAGCCGCCGGGGAGCATTCTTGAAACGTCATCGTTATCCGACCGCGCGCCGCGCGCGGCCGCAGACCCTCTTGCCCGCCACCGCATTGCTTGCCGCCTGCCTGGGCGGCGCGGCGCAGGCACAGCCGGCCCAGACGGGCGCGGCCGGCGACGTCCCTACCGTGTTGCCTGCCGTGCAGGTCACCGGCACGGGCGAAACCGCGACCGGCCCCGTCGACGGCTACGTGGCGACGCGCAGCACCACCGGCACCAAAACCGACACGGCGCTGTCCGAGACGCCGCAAGCCATCACGGTGATTCCGCGCGAACAGATCGTGGATCAAGGGTCGCAAAACGTACAGGACGCCATGAATTACGCGGCCGGCGTCCGGCCCAACGCCTACGGCGTGGACAACCGCGGCGATTACGTCCGGATCCGCGGCGTGGAGCCTGCCCAATACCTGGACGGCCTGCGCCAGTTCTTCAACAACAACAACCCGCGCACGGAAATCTACGGCATGGAACGCGTGGAGGTGCTGCGCGGCCCGTCGTCCATGCTGTACGGCCAAGGCAGCACCGGCGGTATCGTCAACCTGGTCAGCAAACGTCCGCAGGCCGAAGCGCAACGCGAGATCGGCGTGGTGCTGGGCAATGACAACCGGCGCGAGATCCAGGCGGACCTGACCGGTCCCGTCACCGAAGATGGCCAATGGCTGTACCGCGTCGTGGCGGTAGGCCGCGACAGCGACACGCAGGTGCAGCACGCGCCCGACGACCGCTTGATGCTGGCGCCTTCCTTGACATGGCAGCCCAGCGCCGCCACCTCGCTGACCTTGCAGGCCCTGTGGCAAAAGGACAAATCCGGCACCACGCAATCGTTCCTGCCCTGGAGCGGGTCGGTGCAAGAGAACCCGAACGGCCGCATCCCGACCCGGCGCTTCGTCAGCGAGCCGGGTTTCGACGCCTACGATACCGAGCAGTTCAGCGTGGGCTGGCTGTTTGAACACCAGTTCAACGACACGTGGAAATTCCGCCAGAACTTCCGCAACACGGTCAGCCGGGTCGATTACCAGACGCTGTACCCCAATGTCTACGGCGACCGGCGCGGCAATTCGTACATCGATGACGCCCAGACCACCACTGACCGCTTTTTCTACGTCAACAAGCCGCGCATGCGCACGCTGCTGGCCGACCAGAACATCGAAGGCAAGTTGAACTGGGGTCGCACCGAGCACACCGTCATCGTGGGGATGGATTATTCGCATTACCGCGAGACCAGCCAGACGGCCAGCGGCCTGGGCGCGCCACTGAATCTGTACCACCCCGTGTACGGCAACCGGCCGGAGTACGAGTTGTCCGACACGCCGAAGCAGAAGCAGCAACAACTGGGCTTCTATGCGCAGGACCAGATCAAATTCGACAAGAATTGGATCTTCCTGGCCGGTATCCGGCGCGACCGCGCCGACAACCGCATCGACGGCCAGGACAAGGAAACCGACTATGCCACGACCAAGCGCTTCGGCCTGATGTATGCCGCCGACAACGGCTGGTCGCCCTATCTGAGCTACAGCGAGTCGTTCACGCCGATCGCGGGTTCCGATTTCTACGACCAGCGCTGGAAGCCGATGCGTGGCAAGCAGGTCGAGGCCGGCATCAAGTACATGCCGAAAGACGCCGACATCGAGTTCACGGCCGCCGCCTACGACCTGCGCGAAAAGAACCGCCAGACCAATGACCCGAACAATCCCAACAACCAGATCCAGGCGGGAAAGACGCGCACGCGCGGCGTGGAACTGGAGCTGCGCGGCCGGGCCACCAAAGACATCGACGTGATCGCCAACTACATCTACACCGATGCCGACGCTCAGTTGGAAGGCCTGCCCAAACACATGGCGTCCCTGTGGGGCAAATACCGCTTTGCCCTGGCTGGCCAACCCGGCTTCGCGGTGGGCGCCGGCGTGCGCTACCTGAGCGCGTTCCGCGATGGCGGCGCCCCGGAGACGCCTGCCGTCACCTTGTTCGACGCCATGATCAGCTACGACAATGGTCCGTGGCGCTACGCGTTGAACGTCAACAACATCGCGGACCGCACCTACGAGGTCGTCTGCCTGGACCGGGGCGACTGCTTCTACGGCGCGCGCCGCACGGTCATGCTGAGCGGGGCCTATCGCTTCTAAACGACAGGTCGGCCTCCGGGACGGGATAACCTGTACGTACTAGCTGTACGTACAGGTGTACACTTACGGTTTTCAACCCGTGACAGACGCATCAACGAACGTCTGCAACCCACCAGAACTTTCCTGGAGACTCAAGCAAGTGTCGACCGCAACTTCCCGTTCGCCTTTTTTTGGCACCATGCAGAAGATCCCTGGCGGATTGATGCTTGTGCCGCTGATCCTCGGCTCCCTGATCGGCACCTTCGCCCCTGACGCCCTGGCCATCGGCGGCTTCACCACGGCGCTCTTCAAGAACAGCGCCCTGCCCCTGATCGCGCTGCTGATCTTCGCGACCGGCACACAGGTCAACGCCCGCACGGGCGGCCCCATCCTGGCCACCGCCGGCACCATCCTGCTGATGAAGACGCTGGTGCCTGCCACCCTCATCATCATCCTGGGCAGCTACGTTGGCCTGGACGGCGTGCTGGGCGTGTCCATCCTGGCCTTGCTGGCCGCGTTCGACAACAGCAACGGCGGCCTGTGGCTGGCCTACACCGGCCAGTACGGCGATGCCCGCGACCGTGGCGCCTACGTTGCCAGCGCCGTCAATGACGGCCCCTTCTTCAGCCTGCTGTTCCTGGGCGCCTCGGGCCTGGCCGACATTCCGATGATTGCCCTGGTGGCGGCCCTGGTGCCGTTCCTGCTGGGTGTCGTGGTCGGCAACCTGGACCCGAAGTGGCGCGACGTGCTCAAGCCCGTGCCCAACATCGTCATCCCGTTCTTCGCCTTTGCGCTGGGCACCGGCATCAACCTGGGCGCGGTGGTCAGCGGCGGCATCAGCGGCCTGATCCTGGGCCTGATCATCAGCCCCATCACCGGCGGCCTGGTCTACCTGGGCTATCGCATGATCCTGCGCCGTGGCGGCAAGAGCGGCCTGGGCTTTGCCGCCGGCACGACGGCCGGCAACGCCATCGCCACGCCCGCCGTGGTGGCCGCCGCCGATCCCAACTTCCAGCAGTACGTGTCCACCGCCACCGCGCAAGTGGCCGCCTGCGTGCTGATCAGTTCCATCCTGGCTCCGATCCTGGCGTCGTACTTCCTGAAGCGCGCCGGTGAATTGAAGTCCGAGGACGCGGACGCAACCCGCGCCACGCCGACGTTGGGCGAGGCGCGCGGAGAGGCGCTTTGACCCCGACCATCGCCATCGTCGCCGATGACCTGACCGGATCGGGCGACACCGCGGTGCAGTTCGTGCGCGCCGGCTGGAGCACGCACCTGTCCATCGGCGGCGCCGAAGAAGCGCTGTCCGGCCCGGCCACGGCCGGCGTCGAAGTGCTGGCCGTGACGACCCACAGCCGCGCCCTGCCCGCCGCCGACGCGGCGCGCGTCATCGAACAGAACGTGCGCCAGCTGCGCGCGGCCGGCGTGTCGCGCCTGTACAAAAAGGTGGACTCCACCTTGCGCGGCGCCTTCAAGGCCGAGATCGACGCGGCGCGCCTGGCCTGGGGGCCCGACACGGTAGCGGTCATCTGCCCTGCCTTTCCGGCAACCGGCCGCACCGTCGAACAAGGCGTACTGATGGTGAACGGCAAGCCGGTCACCGAAACCTCCGCCGCGACGGACCCGGTCACCCCGGTGACCGAAAGCCATATCCCCACGCTGCTGGGCTGCGCCCACGTCGCGGCGCAAGACGGCGACACGCCCGACGCGCTGGCCGCGCGCATCCGCCAGGCGGGCCACACCGTGGTGGTGGACGCCGCCACGGACGCCGACCTGGAACGGCTGGCACGCGCCATCGGCTTGCTGGGCGAACACGCCCTGCCCGTGGGCGCGGGCGGTCTTGCCGTGCCGCTGGCCCGCGTGTGGGCCGGCGCGGACCAGACGGCGCCCGTCGTCGTCGTGGTCACGTCGCAGCACAGCGCCGCGCGCGCCCAAGCCGCTGCCCTGAAGGCTTCCGGCGCCGACACCTGGACGCCCACTCTGGCCCAATTGGCCGACGACGCCGCGTGGCAGGCATGGACCCAACCGCTGTTGCAGGCCCACGCCAAGGCCCCGGCCGAAGCTGGCACCGTGCTGCTGTTGGCGCCCGAAGGGCAGCTCGATGGCCTGGATTCTGAAAAAGTCGCCGAACGGCTGGGCAGCCTGGCGGCGCAATTGATCACCACCTCGCGCGCGGCAGGCGTGGTCGCCACCGGCGGCGACGGCGCGCGCAGCGTGCTGGTGGCGCTGGCCGCGCGCGGCATCGCGCTGGTGGATGAAGTGATGGGCGGCGTGCCTCTTGGCACGTTGACCGGGGGCACGGCCGCAGGCCTGCCCGTGGTGACCAAGGCCGGCGGCTTTGGCACCGAAGACGTACTGGTTCGCGCCGTGCGCGCGATCCGCGACAGGAGATTCAAGCGATGACACAACCCCAACCGAACAAGCTGCCGCTGCTGGCCGTCACCCTGGGTGACGTTGCCGGCATCGGGCCGGAAATCACGGCCAAGATGCTGATGGGCCATGACGAACTGCGCCAAAAGGCCCGCCTGCTGGTGGTCGGCGACGTCGACGTGATGGTCAACGCCGTGCGCGGCCTGGGCGGCGACCCCGCCATCGTGCGCAAGCTGGACCGCCCGGCCGACTGCACCAACACCCCCGGCATGATCGAAGTGCTGCAAGCCGGCCCGTCGCTGGCTCACGTCAAGCTGGGTGAAATCAGCGCCGACGCGGGTGATGGTTCCGTGCGCTTTGTCACCACGGCGTGCGCCCTGGCGCGCGCTGGCGAGGTCGACGGCATTGTCACCGCGCCGCTGAACAAGGCCGCCATGCACGCCGCCGGCCACAAGTGGCCCGGCCACACCGAACTGCTGGCGCACGAGTTCGGCGTCAAGACGTTCTCGCTGGTGCTGTCGGCGGGCGACCTCTACATCTTCCACGCCACGACGCACGTGTCGCTGCGCCAGGCCATCGAAGACCTGACGCCCGCGCGCATGCGTGCCGTGCTGCGCCTGGCGGGTTCGTTCGCCAAGGCCCTGGGCCGCGGGGGGGGGG
>NZ_JBHFII010000039.1:184801-190849 GCF_057334215.1 Achromobacter maghribensis
GGCCACCAGCCGGTCGCCGTGTCGGGCCTGAACCCGCACGCGGGTGAAAACGGCATCTTCGGCAGCGAAGACGCCGACATCCTGGCGCCCGCCGTGGCCGAGGCCAACGCCGCCGGCATCCTGGCCGCCGGCCCGATTCCGGCCGACGCCCTGTTCCCGCAAGCCGTGCGCGGCAAGTGGCAGTTCGTGATCGCCTGTTACCACGACCAGGGCCATGCGCCCTTCAAGGCCGTGTATGGCGATGACGGCGTGAACATCACCGTCGGCCTGCCCGTCGTGCGGGTTTCCGTCGACCACGGCACCGCCTTCGACATCGCAGGCAAGGGCATCGCCCGCGAAGACAGCCTGATCCTGGCCGCCGAGCGCGCCGCGCATCTGGCCCCGGGCTGGACGCATGTATGGGAAACTGCGCGGGCACAAACCGGAGGTTGATTTCCATGGCGCCCGCCACGCACGACGCATTGCCCATCCTTGACCGCTCTGGCGATATCCCGCTGCACGCCCAGGTGGCGACCCTGCTGCGGGGATACATCCGGACGAACAAGCTGGCGGCCGGCGCCGTGCTGCCCAGCGAAGCCGCGCTGTGCGAACGCTTCGGCGTGGCGCGCAGCGTGGTGCGGCAGGCCTTGGCCGCGCTGGCCACCGAAGGCCTGATTCAACGCGAAACCGGACGCCCGGCGACTGTCGCGGCACCCCAGGAGCACCGCCGGCTGGTGCAGCGTTCCACGGGCCTGTACGAACAGTTCGCCCAATCAGGCGTGGCCTTGCAGACCCGCGTGCTGGCCTTCGCCCGGGCTGAACCGCCCGAAGACGTGGCCGCCTTCTTTGGCACGACGCAATTGCTGATGCTGGAACGGCTACGCCACGTGGCCGATGCGCCGCTGGCCTATGTGCGCACCTGGCTGCCCGTCGACGCCGTGCCCGGGTTGCGCGCCGAAGACCTTGCCGACGCTTCCCTGCATGGCGTGCTGACCCGCCGCTTCGGCCTGCGTCCCGGCGCGGGACGCAACCAGATCCGCGCCGTCGCTGCCGACGCCACGCTGGCAAGGTTGCTGGACACGCAGGCCGGCACCCCGTTGCTGATGCTGCAAGGCCAGGGCATGGACCAGCACGGCCGGCCGCTGGAATGGTTCACGACGTGGCACCGCGCCGAGCAGCTGGTTTTTGATGTGGACGTCAGCATGGGCCACGAAAGCGTGCATCCCCGGCTGCAAGACGCCCCGGTGCAGGCCGCCCCCGATCCCGTCGATGCCGTCGCGCCGCCGGGGCATGATCCGCTGGCGCGCGCGCAGGCACTGGTGGCCGAACTGTCGGCCGAACTGGCCCGGCTGCGCGGCCAGCCCTGACCGTCAGGCGCTTTCGGCCTGATCGGTGGTGGCCGCCACCTGGCGGGCCAGCGCCTTGCGATCCACCTTGCCCACGGCGTTTTCCGGCAGGCGATCGATCCACCGGACGTCCCTGGGCACATAGATGCGGCCCAGGCGCGCCAACACCTCTGCCTGAATTGCCGCCGCGTCGACCGATGCGCCATCGCGCTGCACGAAGACCACGGGCACTTCGCCCAGGTCCTCGTCCGGCGCTCCCACGACGCAGCACGCGGCCACGCCAGGCAAGCCCGTCACCACGCCTTCGATCAGCGCGGGGGAAATGTTCTCGCCACCACGGATGATCACGTCCTTGATGCGGCCCGTGATGCTCAAGTAACCCTGCCCATCGAAACGGCCCAGATCGCCGGTCCGCAACAGCGTCGGCGCGCCGCCATCCGCGTCCCCCACGCCCAGATACCCGAGCATCAGGCTTTCGCCTTCGATGCAGATTTCGCCTTCACCGCCTGGCGCCGCCTCGGATCCGTCCGGCAGCCGCAGCGTCACGCGCTGGCCGGCCAGCACCGTGCCCACCGATCCCACGCGCCGCGCCTGGGGCGGGTTCATCGTGGACGTGCATGTCGCTTCCGACAAGCCATAGGACACCACCAGCGGGCAGCCCAGAAAGGCCTCGATGCGCCGATGCAGCGCTTCAGTGATCGGCGCCGATCCGCAACGCGCAAAGCGCAGGCCTGCCAGGCTTTGCGGATCGAATTCCAATTCCAGCATGCGGGCGTACATGGTGGGCACGCCCGTGATGATCGTGGGCCGGAACGCGCGTAGCAGATCCGGCATGTCGTCCGCACGGAAGCGGCCGGCCAGCGCCACGCTGGCGCCCGCCAGCAGCGGCGTGAAGATCTGGTTGTTCAGCGCGTTGGTGTGATGCAGCGGCATGACGTGCAACAGGCGGTCGTCCGGGGTCAGGCCGGTGTGCGCCAACACGCCGCGCGCATTGTTCGCCAGGCCCCGGTGGCTAAGCAGCACCCCCTTGGGATTGCCCGTGCTGCCGGACGTGAATAGCAGCAGGCCGGGGGCCGCGGCGGACACATCATGGCCCGTCCAGTCTTCCGGCCCCTGCGCCACATCACCGGCGGCCAGCAGGCGCGCCGGGGGCAAGCCGCAAGCCTGCGCCATGGCGGCGTTGGCGTCGTCGTGCAGCATCCATTCCAAGCCCACCGCGGCCACGCGGCGCGCGGTTTCCTCCGCCGACAGACGCGGCTCCAGCGGGCAGGGGCACGCCCCCGCCGCCATGACGCCCAGAATGGCCAGCACCTGCTCCAATGAACGTTCCATCGCCACGGCCACGAAGCCGCCACGCGGAACACCGGCCATGCGCAGGCCGCCTGCCACTTGCCCGACGCGGCGACGCAAGGCCGCATAAGTCAGCGTTTCGTTGGCCGTCACGATGGCGGGACGCGCCGCCCATTCGGGTTGACGCCACGCGCGTTCGCATGCCGCCACCAGCGTGGCCTCGGCAATCGTCATGGCGGTCTCCTAGCGCAACGCCACGGCGGCGTCGCGTTCGAATTGACCGTCCGCGTCCAGCTCGCGCAGCGCGCGGGCTTCGGCGGCCGTCGGCGGTTCCGACGGCGTGGCGCCCGTCGCATCGAACTCGAAGCCCGTGCGCTCGCGCACTTCCGACAGGCTGGATTCCGGGTGCCACGACTGCAAGGCCAGCTTGCCGTCGCGCTTCACGAACACGGCAATTGGCGTCACCACGCCGTGGAAGCCGCCCCAGGACGTCATGAAGTCCAGCTTCTGCACGAAGGTGCGGCGCGAGTGTTCCGTGCGCCATGTGCAAGCACGGCGGGCGGTGGGCAGCATCACCGCCCCGCCGCCGCCACCGGGCAGACGCACCTTCGGCTCATGCCAATCGCCAATGCAGGAATTGTTGGCGCAGCCCGCGCCGTCGATCTGCGCCGCGCCCAAAAAGGTCAGGTCCATCCGGCCGCGCGTGCAAAGGTCGTAGAAATCCTCGTTCGAGAAGATCGACGCCGTATGCTCGGCCAGCACCGGATCAGAGCTGGATATCGGGATGTGCGAAGGCCGCGGGTTCACGCCGCCCGCCACGTTGATGTAGACGAAATCCCACTCGTAAGCGCGCTTGGCCAGCAGGCACGCCAGCATCGGCATCGTGGAATTGACGCCGCTGAACGTGATTTCGTCGGGGCGAATGAAACGCGCCAGATTCGTGACGATGTACGAAAAGCCCGACCATTGCTCAGCCATGATTTCCCCCTTGCGCTTCGGGCGCCGCCGCCAGGTGCGCTTGCAGATCGCTGTTCTTGTCCATGTAAGCCTCCACGGCGGGATAGTCGATGGCATAGTCCGGCCAGCACGACCCGGGCCAGGCGCTGCCTGGCGCCACCGCGTAGGCCTGCACCATGAAGTACGGCACCAGCGTGGATTCCGGTTGCGCTTCGAATACCGCGCTGTCCACCACTTTCTCGGCCACGACCAGCACGCTGCCCGCGGCACGCGACATGATGCGGTCCCAGTGCGCCGTGCCATGCACGCGCACGTTGCCCAGCGCATCCACTTCGGAAGCCTGGATCACGGCGAAGTCCGGACGGATCGCGGGCACCACGTAGGTCTTCTGCCCGCTGCCGTAGGGGTCGTCCAGACACGCCCAGCCGTTAAGCGCCGGCAGCCCGCTGCCATGCAGGCCGCCGCAAGGCTGGAACGGCACGCCGAACGCCGCCGCCCGCAATCCGGCCGTCAGGCTGGCGCAGGCGTGTTCTTCCAGTTCGATCTCGCGGCGCTCCACGGCGCGCCGATACCAAGGCGCCAGGCCGAAATTGCCTTCCATCGCCACGATGCCCGCGCGCACGCGGCGCAGCACGCCGGCGCGGCACAGAATGTCCACGTCGTACCCGGGCGATTGCTTGATCAGTTCAAGATCCCGCTTGCCCTGGCGGATCAGTTCGCGCACGAACGCGAACGGCCCGCGGTGCAGAAAGCTGCCGCCCAGCGCAATGGATGCGCCGTCCGGCACCAGCGCCGCCAACTCCGCCACCGAGCACTGCTTGTTCTTTTGATTGAAACCCGAAGCCATTGTCTTCCTCCCTGCTGATTCTTGGTGCCGCTAGCGCGCTTGCAAATAGGCGGCGATGCGGTCCTTCAACCCGGGCGCGGCCGCCGAGCGCACCAGGCGCGCCAGGTCGGCGTCCGGCGTCTCAAGCGACAGCGCCGCATACAGCTGGATGCGGCTGGCATCCGTCAACGCGCCGGCCGCCTCGTCCGCCTGCTGCTCAACCTCGGGCCACTCCGGCACCGAGGCAAGGCGGCTGGCGAAACCGTCTCGCAACGCCTCTTCCGCGCTGAACGTCGCGGCCTGTTCCAACACCGCGCGGGCGCGTTCGGCGCCCACCAGTGCGGCGAAGCGGCGCGTGCCCAGCACCAGGCCGAACTTCAGGCCCGGCATGCGGAACGTAGCGTCCGGCGCGCTGATGCGCCATTTGCAAGCGCCGAACAGGTCGACACCCGCGCCAAAATTGCGCCCGTGGGCCAACGCCACCGTCAGGCACGGGGATGCCGCCAGCCGTTGCAGCAAGGTCTCGATGCGCACGAAGCGCAGCAACAGGTCGCCCTCGCTTTGCGTTTGCCAATCGCCAAAGTCGAATCCGGCGCTGAAATTCTTGCCCTCGCCCTTCAGCACGATCAGCTTGGCGCCTTGCGACTCGGCCTGGTCCAGCGCCGCGATCAGCGCCTCGACCAATTCGGCGGACAGCGCATTCATCTTCTCGGCGCGCGTCAGCGTCAGCACATGCCGCGCCCCTTGCGTGTCGACACGGAGAACGCCGCTCATGCCGCCACTCCTTTCTTGGCGGCGCGCAGGGCGCCCAGCACCTCGTCGTTGTGCTCGCCCAGCGCAGGCGGGCGCAAGCGCAACGCAGTGGTCTGCCCGTCAAACCGCACCGGCAGTCCGAAGGTGCGCGTCTGCACGCCATTGGGCAATTCCACCGGCTGCACCCAGCCCATGTGTTCCACCTGCGGGTCCGCCAGCACTTCGGAATACGTGTTGATCGGGGCGCAAGGCACGCCGGCGGCGCGGAACCGGGTCAGCCAGGTCTGCGCATCGTCGGTGGCGAAGATGGCTTCGAGAATGTCGCGCAGCGCGGTCTGGTTGCGGGCGCGGGCGCTGGTATCGGTAAAGCGCGGATCGGCCAGCAGGTCTTCGCGCCCCACGGTCGCGCATACGCCCTTCCACAATGCCTGGTTGCCCGCGGCCATGCCGAAGTAGCCGCCCTGGCAACGGAACGCCTGGTATGGCGCGTTACGCGGATGCGCCGACCCGAGCTTGACGGGGTCTTTGCCGCTGCCGAAAAATTCTGACGTCTGCAAGGCCGCGATGCCCAACGTGGCGCCCAGCATCGGCACGTCGATATGTGTGCCTTGCCCGCTGGCCTGCGCCGCGCGCAATGCCGAAGCGATGGCAAAGGCGCCATACAGCCCCGCCGAGAAGTCCGCCACCGGCACGCCGCATTTCACGGGCTCGCCGCCCGCCTCGCCCGTCACGCTCATGATGCCGCTCATGGCCTGGATGGTCAGGTCGAAACCGCCTTCCTGCGACCGCGGCCCCGATTGCCCGTAGGCCGATATCGAGCAATAGACCAGCTTGGGATTGGCCTCGCGCAGTTGCGCATAGCCCAGGCCCAGGCGGTCCATCACACCCGGCCGAGTG
>NZ_JBHFII010000039.1:190879-199254 GCF_057334215.1 Achromobacter maghribensis
GGCCGATTGTTTTCGATCAGCACGTCGGCGGTCAGCGCCAGTTCGCGCGCCAGCGCCAGGTCGGCCGGATCTTTCAGGTTCAGGGTCACCGACTTCTTATTGCGATTCAGCGACGCGAAGTTCTCGCTGTAGCCATCGGATATCGGTGGCCAGCTGCGCAGCGTGTCGCCGCCTTCGGGGTTCTCGACCTTGATGACGTCGGCGCCCATATCCGCCAACAACATGCCGCAAAACGGTCCCGCCGCGACATTGCAAATTTCCAGCACCGTGATGCCGGCAAGTGCCGAACTGGGTGTCATGTCTGACCTCTCGTTATGAAAATTCAATATTTAGGATTCAAAAAATAGTATAAGAGCGCGCCTTCCCGGATGGCATCATGCCGGACGGATTCGTGACGCCCGCTCATGTTTCCTAGTGCAATCCCTAGGAAGGTCGCTTAATTGTTGACCAGCATATCACCGTGTGGAATTCTACGTAAACCATTTATTGGAATACGAGTCCTATATTTTAGGATTTATAGAACAGGGTCGCAGCACCCCAAGCCACCGCAACCGCGGGCGCCCGTGCATGACGACTCGTCCACCAAGGAGACCCCCATGAAGCAAACGTGGCGCATTGCCCTTGCCGGCGCCGTCCTGGCGCTGGCCGCCAGCCCTGTCCTCGCCCAGACCTGGCCGTCGAAACCCGTGCGCATGGTCGTGCCGTTTCCGCCTGGCGGCGCCACGGATGCCGCCGCGCGCATCTATGCGCAGCACCTGGGCGACTTTCTGGGACAGGGCGTGGTGGTTGAAAACAAGGCGGGCGCGGGCGGCGAAATAGGCGCGGAATACGTCGCCAAGTCGGTACCCGATGGCTACACCTTGTTGATGGGCGCCGTGGGCAGCCATGCCATCCATGCGGCCATGCCGGACAAGCCGGGTTATGACTTCGCCACCGCCTTCGTCGGCGTATCGATGGCCACCAGCATGCCGATGGCGGTCGCCGTGAACAGCAAGGTGCCCGCCACGAACGTGCAAGAGCTGATCGCGCTGGCCAAGAGCAAGCCCGGCACCATCACGTTCGGATCGGCCGGCCCCGGCACGTCGCAACACATGGCGGGCGAACTGTTCCAGGTGGTGACCGGTACGCGTTTGATGCATGTGCCCTATCGCGGCAGCGGCCCGGCCATCACCGACTTGCTGGGCGGCCAGATCGACATGGTCATCGAAACCCTGCCCGCCCTGTTGCCGCAAGTCGCCAGTGGCAAGATCCGGCTGCTGGGGGTCACCACGTCCACGCGTGCCACCGCCCTGCCCGATCTGCCCACGTTGATGGAGCAAGGCGTGAAGGACTATTCGGTCGCCACCACCTATGCGCTGCTGGCGCCCGCCGGCACGCCGCCCGCCGTCGTCGAAAAATTGTCGGCCGGCATGCAAAAGGCCGCTGCGATGGCTTCCGTGCAACAGGCCGCGCTGAAGCTCGGCGCCGATGCCGTGGCGACCTCGCCGGCGGATACCAGCCGCGTGTTGAAGCAGGAAGTGGCCCGCTGGGCGGACGTGGTGCGCATGTCGGCCGCCAAATGACATCCACCGGCGCTTCGCTCCAGCCGTCGGCCGCGGACCTGGCCATCGTGGGCGGCGGCTCGGTCGCGGTCAGTCTCCTGTACCAGTTCCTGCTGGCCGTGCAAGATAAGAATGGCGGGCCTGCCGCTGGCCCGCTGCGCATCGTCCTGTTCGAACCGCAAGCCGAACCCGGCCCAGGCGGCGCCTATCAGGAAGACCTTCCCAGCAACCTGCTGAATATCCCGGCCGGCAACATGTCGGCGCGCGCCGATCAGCGGATGGACTTCGTCGACTGGCTGCGCGGGCAGGACCCCGCCTGGCTACGCGAGTATGGCGTTGACGCCGTCGCCCCCACGGACTTCCTTCCGCGCCCCTTGTTCGGCGCCTACATGCGCGCCGTGCACGCGCGTTGCCGCGAGCTGGCGTCAACGCTGGGCGTCACGCTCGTGCACGTGCAAAGCCGGACGCGAAGCGTGACACCGCTGAGGGAGGGCGACATGCGCGTAGGCGACATGCGCGTAGGCGACGTGCGCGTAGGCGACGTGCGCGTGACGCCCGAGCATGGCGCGCCGTGGCTCGCGCGCCATGTGGTGCTGTGCAATGGCAACCTGCCGTCGCAAGCCTTCCCGCACCTGGATGACGCGCCGGGGTACTTCAACAGCCCCTACCCGGTGTCCGCGCTGGCGGGCGCAATCGGCCGGGATGCCTCGGTGTGCGTGGTGGGCACCAGCCTCAGCGCCGTGGACGCCATCGCCGCCTTGCAGCAGTCCGGCCACCGCGGCCCGATCCTGTGCGTGTCGCGTAACGGCCGCCTGCCCTCGGTGCGCAGCCCCCACAACCAGGCGCCGGCGGCGCTGCGGCACCTGAGTCGTGACGGCGTCTTGCAGTTGGCCGCACGCCACGGGGGAGCGCTATCGGTGGCGCTGATCACGCAAGCGCTGAAAGACGAGGTACGAGCCGCCGGCGGTTCACTGGACACGGACGATGTGCTGGGCCTGGAAGCGGATGCGCGAACGGCGCTGGACGAGGAGATACGCCGGTCGTCGGCAGCGGCTCGCCCCTGGCAGGCGGTGGCCGCGGCCACCAATGCGGCAGTGGACCAGATCTGGCACCTGATGCCCGAAGCGGAACGCAGCCGCTTCCAATCGCAATGGCGCTCGCTATGGATGGCGCGGCGCGCCACCTTTCCCATGCGCAACGCGTTGAAGCTGCAAGCGTTATTCCAAAGCGGCCAGCTGCAAGTGCGCGCGGGTTACATGGACAGCCGCCACGATCCGGCGGACCAGTTGTTCCACACGCGCTTGCGGGGCGCAGCGGGCATCGCCACGCATTCCAGCCGCTATCTGGTCAACGCCACGAGCTTCTCGGTGGATGCCGCGGCCACGCGTGACCCGCTGGTGGCGGCGTTGCTGCGCGACGGCCATGCGCGGCCGGATCCGTTCGGCGGGCTGGCGCTGGACTTTGCAACCGGCTGCCTGAAAAACGCGCAGGATGCGGTGCTGCCGCGGATATCCGTGCTGGGCAGCCTGGCCGGCGGCACGTACTTCTGGACCACATCCATGGACGTGAACGCGCGGCTGGCGCGCGACCAGGCGCAACGCATCGCCGCCGCCCTGACGCGTCAACCGCCCCTCATTGGTCCAGAAAACCCCGCCGATAGCCCATCCCCTGCGATATGGCCTGCGCGCACGCCGACACATCCGGCGCCAACTGCTTCATCCTAGCGGCGCTCAGGCGGTCAAGCGGGCCCGAGATGCCGACGGCGGCCACGGGCTGGTCCAGGCTGTTGAACAGCGTCACGGCCAGTCCGCCCACCCCTTCCCGCCATTCGCCGCGATTCACGGCATAGCCGGCGCGGGCGATCTTGCGCAGTTCGTCTTTCAGCAACGCCATGGACACAATGGTGGACGGCGTGTGCCGCACCAGATTTTCGGCATAACGCTCGACATAGCCGTCGGGCTGGTAGGCAAGCAGGGCCTTGCCGGTCGCCACGGCATAGGCGGGCGCGCGTCCGCCCACCATCGAATACGCACGGATGGGTTGCGGGCTGTCGATCTTGTCGACATAGACCACGTCAAACCCGTCCAATACGGACAGGTGAACGGTTTCACCCGTTTGGTCGGCCAGCGTGCGCATGAACGGCGCAGCCAGTTTGCGCACGTCCAATTGCGCCAGTTGGCGGGCGGCCAATTCGAACAGGCGCACCGCGCCGCGGTATCCACCACCATCATCGTCCTTGATGACGTAGCCGGCGTGGATCAACG
This sequence comes from Achromobacter maghribensis, assembly GCF_057334215.1. Classification (NCBI taxonomy): domain Bacteria; kingdom Pseudomonadati; phylum Pseudomonadota; class Betaproteobacteria; order Burkholderiales; family Alcaligenaceae; genus Achromobacter; species Achromobacter maghribensis. The sequence goes on from NZ_JBHFII010000039.1 coordinate 194,685, forward strand.
TTTGCAACGTGCGATGCGTATTGCTGCGGGTGAGACCGACGCGCGCGGCCAGCGCGTCGATCGTGCGCGGCGGATTGTCCACGTCCGTCACCGCCTCCAACACCATCAACCCCTTGAGCAGCGTCTTGTCCATGTTGTTTTTTCCTAATATTTAGGACAGGAACATAGCATGAGACGCCGCGCGCGAACAGCGCCTTCCTGGCAATCAGCCCTTCAATTCGGGAATGGTGGCGCGCACGGCCGCCGAACGGTCCCACAGGTTGGGCAGGCTGGGCGACGAATAGCCGGACACGAACGGCTTGGACTGTCCGGCGACCGGGTCATAGACGTGCCGCGACACCGCGCCAATGTTGCCGCCGTACAGGTGCACGCTGATCGACACGCGATCGGCGAAGGCGTTGGACACTCGGTGGATGTCGCCCTCTTCCGGCGACAGGCGCTCCACGTCGCCAGGACGCAAGGTCGTGGCGTCGCCCGCGGGCATCAGGCGGCCGTCCGGCTGGCGCGCGTAGCGCTGATTGATTTCGGCGCCGCGCAGCATGCCCACATAGCCCCAGACCTCGTGGTCGTGCACGGGCGTGAACTGTCCCGGTCCCCAGACAAAGCTAACCAGTGAAAACCGCTCTAGCGGATCGCAATGCAGCAGGAATTGTTGGTAGTACTGCGAATGCGGCGTGGTACAGGCCTCGGGCAGCCAATCGTCGTGCCGCACCAGATCGGCAAAGGCTGCCTGCAGGGCCGGCGTCTGCGCCAGTGCGTCCGGGGCGGCCAGCCGCGTCGCGGTAGCGATGAAACGGCGAAGCCGGTCCAGGCCGGGGGAAGCGTCAGGCATTGCGTATCTCCGTTGGTCAGGAATATCCCAGATGAGAAAACCAGTATCCATCATTCGGGAATCTTGCGCACGCTTGCCCCCACCGCGGTCACGGCCGCCGGTTGCAAGCCGCGCTTGACAGGCTTGCGCCTGAGCGCGCAGCGTAACGGATTATCTTCCAGGCCGAAAATGACGAGTCCTTATCTAGATATTCCGCCAGCGTTGGGACAAACGCTACGCGGCGCGCAACGCATCGTGGTCTTCACCGGGGCCGGGGTTTCCGCGGAAAGCGGCATCGCCACTTTCCGGGATGCGTTGACAGGCTTATGGTCGCGCTTCGACGCGCAGGCACTGGCGACACCCGACGCGTTCCGCGCGCATCCCGACATCGTCTGGGGCTGGTATGAATGGCGTCGCGGGCAAGCCCTGCGCGCCGAGCCGAATGCCGCGCATCGCGCCATCGCGGCGTTGGCGCATCACGTACCCGAGCTGATTGTCGTCACGCAGAATGTGGACGATCTGCATGAGCGCGCCGGCAGCCCCCGGGTGGCCCATTTGCATGGCAGCCTGCACGCGCCGCGTTGTTCGGCCTGTGCCGCGCCCTACACGCTATCGGGCGGCGCGCCCGACGAACCCGACGAAGGACGCCGCATCGCGCCCCCCGCCTGCTCCCTGTGCGGGGCGCCGGTACGGCCCGGGGTCGTGTGGTTCGGTGAAAGCCTCCCTGCCGACGCGTGGAGCGACGCGCTGCGTGCGGCCGAACAATGCGACCTGCTGCTCAGCATCGGGACATCGGCGCTGGTCTACCCGGCCGCCGAATTGCCGCAACGCGCGCTGGCCGCGGGCGCGTCCGTGATCCAGATCAACCCCACGGTGACACCGCTGGACCGGCAAGCGCACTGCAATCTGCATGGCGCGGCAGCCGATGTGATGCCCCGCCTGCTGGCGGCGGCGTTTGGCTCAAACAGCCACTAATTCCCTGTTCGCCACGCAAGCCATAACCCGTTTACATCGGGCAATGCGGGGATGACGGCGTCAGGGCCGGTGAAGATTTGTGAAGATCTTTCGACCGATGTGGAGTAGAAAAGAGCTTGCTGCAACTGTCGAGGGGAAACCCCGAATCTCACCGTTGCGCCGCCGCATTACAGTGGCGCAAGCTGTTTCGGCCGTGGAGAGCACCATCCCTTTTTCCTGGAGACTTCCCGATGTGTTCGTGCGTTCATCAGACGGTGTCTTGCATCGTGTGGTCCGGCACGCCACGACCACCGAAACCATTGCCAAACTTGAGAGCATTCCCAGCAATTACCACCTGGACTGCGAATGCATGCTCGACAACGGCGAAACGCTTTCCTGGATAGGAAATAACCAGTATCGTCAGACCCGCGGCGGTGCGATTTACACCGCCGAATCCGATATCACGACGCCCCATGGCGAGTTCCGCAAAAGCGGCGCCTCGAAGCGGAATGCACCGGATGCATACAGGGCCGCCCCGCACAAGAAACTGACCGCCGGGCACACCCCTTTGCCACTAGCTGTCGTCAACTTGAAAACCGGCAACGATTGGAGCTTGATACGCGCCTGGCGCGAGCACCTCAATATCAGCACTGCGGATATGGCGGCCCGGCTCGGCGTTGACCACTCCATCTACATTGAATTGGAACGGCCGCGTCCACGGCCACGCCAGGTCATCCTGGATCGCGTTTCGCAAGCATTGGGCGTCTCACCCGACCAACTCGATGATTCATTGTTAGGAGGGCGTTTTCGGTAGCGCCGCGCCGGGCCTTTCCGCCCGCCCCCGCACCTTGAAACGCCCACGTGACTTTGGCGCCGCATGAAAGACGGCCCGCGCAGGAGGTAAGGTATGCTCGGCACCGCAAGACGATTGACGGATGTGCTTGCCACATCCCCCGATGGCACGCTGTATCGCATTGAACGTTTCGTGGCCGACCTGGACGCGTATACCGCGCTGGGGACTTCGCGCTTCGATCCCAAGATGCACTGCATCTGCCGCACCAGCTCTGGCGAAAAAGTCACCTGGCTGGGTGGGCAGGCCTACGAGATGCTGAAAAACGGCATCTCGCTGACCGCGGTAGACCGACGACGGCGGTGAACGCGCACGCCTACCGCGTGAACCGGTCCACCAGAAAGTCCACGAAGGTCGTGAGCTTTGGCAACGCCTGCCTATCTTTCGGATACAGCAGCGTGATCGGCCGCGCGGCGGGCCAGTATGGCTGCAGGATCGGCACCAGGCGGCCTGCGCGCACGTCGTCACCCAGCAGCAGTTCGGGTTGCAGCACGACGCCAAAGCCCGCCAGGGCCGCCTGCCGCAGCGCCTGACCGTTGTTCGACAGGAAGCGGCCCGAGGGGTAACCCACCTGATTGCCGTCTCCGCTGTTCAGTTGCCAGCCGGTGCGCCGGCTCCAATACGAAAAATCCAGGCATTGATGCCGCACCAGGTCGTCCGGCGTGGCGGGCGTCCCATAGCGCTCAAGATAGGCGGGCGCGGCGCAGACGATCATTTGATAACGCCCGATTGCGCGCGCAACCAGGCTCGAGTCGGCCGGTTCGCCGATACGCACCGCCAAGTCGTAACGAGCGGCCACGATGTCTTCCACGGCATCGCCAAGCACCAGTTCAACGCTGACATCGGGATAAACGGAAAGGTAGTCGGCAATGGCCGGCGTCAGCGCGAATGAGCCGAAAGTGACCGTCGACGTGATGCGCAGATGCCCCCTTGGCGTCAGCCGCAAGGCCTCAGCGCCCTGCTCCGCATCGCGGATCTCGGCCAGGATGGCCTTGCAACGCGCGAAATAGGCTTGGCCAGCCTCGGTCAGGCTTTGCCGTCGGGTGGTGCGGTTCATCAGACGCACGCCCAGGCGCGCTTCCAATCCCTTGACGTGCTTGGCCGCCATGGCTGGCGACATCTCGTGGCGCGTCGCCGCGGCGGTCAGGCTGCCCAGCTCCACGACCGCCACGAATACTTCCATGCTGAGCAACCGGTCCATGAATTACGCACCCCGAGTGTGAAGTGTTTCCACTATTCCTGGATTTTTCCATGGAAATCGAACGGCGAGAATGGCTGCATGCACTGGCGCTGGGCCGGTGTACGACAAAAATCGAGCAGATTTCGGGCAAGCCCCGGGAGACCCTATGAAAATCATCCTAATCGGCGCCACCGGCACCATCGGCCGCGCGGTCGCGGCAGAACTCGGCCAACACCACGACATCATCGCCGTGGGCAAAACCAACGGCCAGCATCAGGTCGACGTGACCCGCAGCGACAGCATCCGCAATCTGTTTGAACGCGTGGGCAAGGTGGACGCCATCGTCTCCACGACCGGCGGCCTGCACTTCGGCCCGCTCTCCGACATGACGGCCGAGCAGTTCAAGATCGGCCTGCACGACAAATTGCTGGGCCAGGTGGACCTGGCGCTGATCGGCCAACACTACGTCAACGCGGGCGGCTCCATCACGCTTACCAGCGGCATCGTCAGCGACGAGCCCATCCGCTTCGGCGCCAATGCCTCGGCCGTCAATTCCGCCATTGACGGCTTCGTGCGCGGCGCCGCCATCGAGCTGCAGGGCATCCGCATCAACTCGGTCAGCCCGACCGTGCTGCAAGAATCGATGGCAAGCTACGGCCCTTACTTCCCGGGCTTCGAAGCCGCGCCCGCCAGCCGCGTCGCGCTGGCCTATCGCCGCAGCGTCGAAGGCGCGCAAACGGGCCGCGTCATCCGGGTCTGGTGACCGCCAGCCCCC
>NZ_JBHFII010000039.1:199329-219056 GCF_057334215.1 Achromobacter maghribensis
GGATGACCATCAAGCCGCTTCGTCTTTATTGCTGTATTGCTTTTGCCTTTCGGCAGAACCGCGGCATCGTTGATACCACGTGTTCTAAATAAGTTGGCGCGCCCGGCAGGATTCGAACCTACGACCCCCTGGTTCGTAGCCAGGTACTCTATCCAGCTGAGCTACGGGCGCTCCGAAAGAGGCGTGTTTATAACATGAAAAAATACCATCGCGCAAATCGACTAAAAAACTGCGCGGTTTTTTGCCGCTGTTTTTTTTGACGACTGGCGTCTGTAACGCCCCGCAGCGCTTGCGACAGATCAAAGAAGCCGCCCGTCCATGCGCAGTACGCTGGACGTGCCGCAACGCAATCAGACACACCATGGCCAAGAAATTTCCAATGCATCCGAAACACCCCGAGCGTATTTGCTGGGGTTGCGACCGCTATTGCCCGACCGACGCCATGAGCTGCGGCAACGGCTCGGACCGCACGATGCATCCCATCGAACTTCTGGGCGACGACTGGGCTAGCGTGGGCGATTGGGGATTCGACGCGACGGACGAAAAGGGACAAGCTGCGGACCAACATTCGCCCGCCGCCGCCACATAGACGCGGCCGGCCGGAAGATTCGCAGCCGAACATTCACTGCTCGAAAATCCCTGGCGCCACTTTCCTGGCCCCTCTTTCCTCGCGCCACTTTCCTCGCGCCTCTTTCCTGGCAGTACGTTTTCGCGGCACAAAACAAAAAGGCCTTCGATACGAGATCAAAGGCCTTTCTATTTTTCTTTCTGTGTTTTCTTTCTTTGGCGCGCCCGGCAGGATTCGAACCTACGACCCCCTGGTTCGTAGCCAGGTACTCTATCCAGCTGAGCTACGGGCGCTCCGACAAAGAGGCAAAATTATATCAGAATAATTAAGCCGTTGGGGCTGCTGCTGCCCCTATTTGCTTTTTTCTTTTACGTTTTCACGTTCCTCGTTTTTTTGCATTCCCGGTTCGGTGAATGTCTTCATTGTGAATTTCTTCACAGTGATTTTTTTCATCGATTCAGAACACTAAAAAACTTGGCGCGCCCGGCAGGATTCGAACCTACGACCCCCTGGTTCGTAGCCAGGTACTCTATCCAGCTGAGCTACGGGCGCTCCGACAAAGAGGCAAAATTATATCAGAATAATTAAGCCGTTGGGGCTGCTGCTGCCCCTATTTGCTTTTTTCTTTTACGTTTTCACGTTCCTCGTTTTTTTGCATTCCCGGTTCGGTGAATGTCTTCATTGTGAATTTCTTCACAGTGATTTTTTTCATCGATTCAGAACACTAAAAAACTTGGCGCGCCCGGCAGGATTCGAACCTACGACCCCCTGGTTCGTAGCCAGGTACTCTATCCAGCTGAGCTACGGGCGCATCAAAAAGCAAGCCTTGAATAATAGCGTTGTTTCAGAAATCGCGCAAGTCGGGGCGGGGAAAATCTGCCATGCGCCCCGCCGCGCCATCCTCCCCGAGCAAGCTAGTACAGCGTCAGCGTAGGCCGTCGCGCGGCGCTTCCGTTCCACACGACGGGCAAGCCAGCCGCTTCGGCCGCGCGCACGATCAGTCCGCCAACGCGCAGCATGTCGGCGTCCGCGCCTTCGGGCGCGCCCCAGAACGCCAGATCCAATCGCCCTTCCTTCTTTGCGCGGTTGCGGTCCGGGCGGGTATAGAAACAGAACCCTTGCAGCCCGGCCGCCACGCCACCGCGTTCATCGAAAACTTCCGAGCAATCGTCAAAGCCGTCCGACTGCGTCGTGCCCACATCCTGCATAGCCACCAGGCCCGCCTGCGTCAGCGCCTCGAACATCGAATCCAACCGGGCTTGCGCCTCGCGCCATTGCACCGCACTAAGCTTGACCGGCTCGGGCTCCGGCTCCGGTTCTTCAAGCGCCACACCGGTCAGCGCGGACAGCAGTTCCTGCACCTCGGGCATCATCGCATTCACGGTGATGTGGTTGCCGTGGTCATCGCTGATGTCCGCGCGGGCGCCCGCATCGATCAGCAGTTGCACGGCGTCCGTGCTGGGCGCGAACTCCGCCGCAAGATACAGCGCAGTGCGCCCCTCGCGCTGGAATTCCAGTGGACTGCCGGCGTCGATCAACGCCTTCAGCACGGCCAGGTTCTCCGCAATCTCGGTGTCATTCGCACCCATCGCGGCGCACTGCAACGCGGTGAATCCCTGCGCGTTCACCGCCGCCGGGTCCGCGCCCGCCTCCAGGCACGCACGCACGCCTTTCACATCGCCGCTACGGGCGGCATCGAAAATCTTGCTGGGCTTCAAGGGCAGCTCCTAGGTTTGCGCCACGCCGGGGGAAGATGGAGGATGATAGCAACCCGTGCGCCAAGCCCCCCGCCGCCGGAAAGCTCTATCCTAGTGGCGGCTTTCCGCCCCCTCGATCAACGCAACGGCCTTTAACGTGAAACACCTGCTCGCCAGCCTAGACAAGCTGGATGACTTCGACGAAATCATCGACGTGCGCTCGCCGCTCGAATACGCCGACGACCACATCCCCGGCGCCATCAACGCGCCCGTGCTCAGCAATGAAGAACGCGTGCAGGTCGGCACCTTGTACCGCCAGGTTTCGCCCTTCGAAGCCTCGCGTACCGGCGCGGCCATCGTCGCGCGCAACATCGCGCGGCACCTGGAAACCACCTTCGCGGACCGCCCGCAAGGCTGGCGCCCGCTGGTGTACTGCTGGCGCGGCGGCAAGCGCTCGGGTTCGATGACGGTGATGTTCAACATGATCGGCTGGCGCGCGCGCCAACTCGACGGCGGCTACAAGCGCTACCGCGGCGCCACGCTCGAGGCGCTGGACACGCTTCCTGCGGCCTTGCGCTATGTCGTGCTGGTCGGCCCCACCGGCAGCGGCAAGACGCGGCTGCTGAACGCGCTGGACCAAGCGGGCGCGCAGACCCTGGACCTGGAACAGCTGGCATCGCATCGCGGATCGCTGTTGGGCGCGCTGCCCGGTGTCGCCCAACCGTCGCAGAAGCGATTCGACACGCTGCTGGCCACGCGCCTGCGCGAACTGGACGCCAGCCGGCCGGTCTACGTGGAATCAGAAAGCCGCAAGATCGGGTCGGTGGCCTTGCCGCCCGCGCTGCTGCAAGCGATGCACCAGGGCGCCTGCATCGAAGTCGTCTCCACACGCGAAGACCGCGCCGCCTTCCTGCAACAGGATTACGCGGAACTGTTCGCAAGCCCTGACTGGTTGAAGGCACAGCTGCAACGCCTGCTGGGCTTGCACAGCCGCGAGGTCATCAACAACTGGCTGCTGATGGTGGACGAAGGCCGCCGCATCGACTTGGCGCGCGAACTGATCGACCGCCACTACGACCCCGCCTACACCCGCAGCAGCCACGCGCACTACACGCAATTGCCGCAGGCCACGCGTATGGATTTCCGGCCGAATGACGCCGACGTGGTGGAGCAAGCCCGGGCGTTGTTGGCGGCGCTGGAATGAAAAGCCCATGAAAAAACCCCGCAATCACTTTCGCGATTGCGGGGTTTTTATCTTCAGCGCTGGTACTAAGCCAGCGCCGAAGCTTATCTGGCGGAGACGGTGGGATTCGAACCCACGATGCAGTTTTTAGCCACATACTCCCTTAGCAGGGGAGCCCCTTCAGCCTCTCGGGCACGTCTCCGAAAAGAGAACGAGATTCTAGCACGTTTTTTTTGAGTCTTGCCCGCAAACGGGGCCATCAATCAAAAAAACGTGCCGGAACCGTTGCCTTTATTCCTTGGCGCCCGGCGTCTGGTCCAGGCCGAAGGCCTTGTGCAGCGCGCGCACGCCCAATTCCATGTACTTGTCGTCGATGATGACGGACGTCTTGATCTCGCTGGTGCTGATCATCTGGATGTTGATGCCTTCTTGCGAAAGCGTCTGGAACATCAGGCTGGCCACGCCCACGTGCGAGCGCATGCCGATGCCCACGATCGAAACCTTGGCGACTTTCTCGTCGGTGGACAGTTCGCCCGCGCCCACGGCGGGGATGACTTCGCGCTTGAGCAGGTCGACGGCGCGCGCGAACTCGTTGCGGTTCACGGTGAACGAGAAGTCGGTCGTGCCAGCCACGGACTGGTTCTGCACGATCATGTCGACATCGATGTTGGCGGCGGCGACAGGACCCAGGATGGAGAAAGCGATGCCCGGTTTGTCGGGCACTGCCAGCAAAGTGATTTTGGCTTCGTCGCGGCTGAAGGCGATGCCGGAGACAACGGCGGCTTCCATTTTTTCGTCTTCCTCAAAAGTAATCAGCGTGCCCGAGACCATTTCTTCGTCGAGCGGGATGAGCGGGTCGGTCAGCGAGGACAGGACCCGGACCGGTACACGATATTTGCCGGCGAATTCAACCGAGCGGATCTGGAGGACCTTGGAACCCAGCGACGCCATTTCCAGCATTTCCTCGAAGGAAACGACGGCCATGCGGCGCGCTTCGGGCACCACGCGCGGATCGGTCGTGTAGACGCCGTCCACGTCGGTGTAGATCAGGCATTCGTCGGCCTTGATGGCCGCCGCCACGGCCACGGCCGAGGTGTCCGAACCGCCACGGCCCAACGTCGTGATGTGGCCTTCCGGGTCGATGCCCTGGAAGCCCGTCACGATGACCACGCGGCCAGCGTCGAGGTCGCCGCGGATGCGCGCGTCGTCGATGGAGCTGATGCGGGCCTTCGTGAAGGACGAGTCCGTGCGCACAGGCACTTGCCAACCGGCATAGCTGCGCGCCGGCACGCCTTCGGCCTGCAGCGCGATTGCCAGCAAACCGCTGCTGGCCTGCTCGCCGGTGGCGGCGATCATATCGAGCTCGCGGCCATCGGGCTGGGGCGAAATTTCGCGTGCCAGGCCAAGCAGGCGATTGGTTTCGCCCGCCATTGCCGACGGCACAACAACAACCTGGTGGCCTGCGGCATGCCACTTCGCGACGCGACGCGCCACGTTCCTGATGCGCTCGACCGAGCCCATCGAAGTACCGCCATATTTGTGAACGATCAGGGACATCTCGTACTCTGGCTGGGAACCCGCCGCAAAGTGGTGGCGGGCAAAACCATATATTCTAGCGCGGCGGTAAAAATTTGCTCAGTTTGAGGAAATTTATGTTCATTACGCGGCTATTTTTCTGCGGATTCTTTCCAAAGCAGCCGTTTTTATCCTCTGGGCTCTACCCAGACCCGTCCCCGGTGGCATCGGATGACGTGCCCCGCCTGCTCCACCCGCAACTGGCGGTCATGGCCCAGGCTGTGCAGTTCGCGCAGTTGGCGCAAGAGGTCGCGCAGGCGCGCGTCGGTGGGCATACGGGCGCCGTTCTGCGCCAGCCAATGGCGCAGCACTTGCGACTGGCGCGCCGCAGACAACCCACGCCATGCTTGCAGCGAAAAACTGACGCCGTCCGGGCTGGGGTCCAGCCGGGCGAAATCCTCGCGCGCCACCTCATCAAGGATCTGGGCGGCCTCGGCCATGTGCCCCGCATGCCTGGCGACAATGCCCCGCCACGCGGGCCAGCGGCGATCCAGCACCGGCGCCAGCAGTTCACGCACCGCGGCGCGCGTGTAGCGGGGATCGGCATTGGTGGGGTCCTGCACCGGTTGCCAGCCGCAGGCGGCCTCGACGGATGCCGCCGCCTGCAGGATGGTCGCGCGGTCCTGGTCTAGCCACGGGCGCAGATACCAGACGCCGTCGCGCAGCGACGCCGGCGACATGGCCGCCATGCCGGCCAGCCCCGTGCCGCGCAACAGGCGCAGCAGCACGGTTTCCGCCTGGTCGTTGCGGTGGTGCGCCAGCAGCACATGCCGCGTTCCATGGGCTTGCGCCAAGTCGGCCAGCGCCGCGTAGCGGGCGTCGCGGGCAGCCGCTTCGATGCCTTTGCCGCCCGCTTGCTCGACGTGGACCCGGGCCTCGGCCACGGATACGCCCAGCAAGCCGCCCAGCGCATGCACCTGGCGCCCCCAGGCATCGGCGGCGGCCTGCAGGCCGTGATGCACATGGAACAGCGACAGGCCGATGCCGAGCTCGCGGCATACGGCCGCCGCATGCACGGCCAGCATGGCCGAGTCCGCGCCGCCGCTGACCGCGACCGCGATGCGGGCGGGACGCTCGGGCAAAGCCAGCAGGGCGTGCCGCAACGGCGCGGCCAATGCCGACGTGACGGGAGGCCCTGCGGGGGCCGATGGCGTGCCGGAATGCACAACGCCCGACTCGGCCGCGTGGGGCGTGTCGGGCGTTGGCCGGACGTTCATGGGGATGGCGCGGGTAGCGCGGTCGCGACGCCGGCTGCGTGCCGGCGCCCTGCCCGCCTTACGCGCGCACTTCCTGATAAGCGCCGTAGGACAGCAGGCGTTGCACGCGCTGTTCCACAAGCTGTTCGGGCGTCATGCCCTGAAGCTGGCGCAGGGCGTCGCCCAGCGCGCGGCGCAGCAGGCGCGCCATGACGCGGGGGTCGCGGTGCGCGCCGCCCACGGGTTCGTTGACCACCCGATCCACCAGACCCAGATCTTTCAGGCGCGGGGCAATGATGGCCAGCGCTTCGGCGGCGTCGGGCGCCTTGTCGGCGCTGCGCCACAGGATCGAGGCGCAGCCTTCCGGCGAAATCACGGCATAGGTGGCGTATTGCAGCATCAGCACGGCGTTGCCCACGGCGATCGCCAGCGCGCCGCCCGAACCGCCTTCGCCGATGATCGTGCAGATCACCGGGACCTTGAGTTCGGCCATGGCGTACAGATTGTGGCCGATGGCTTCGGACTGGCCGCGCTCTTCGGCGCCAATGCCGGGATAGGCGCCCGGGGTGTCCACGAAGGTGAACACGGGGATGCCGAATTTCTCGGCCAGGCGCATCAGGCGCAGGGCCTTGCGGTAGCCTTCGGGACGCGGCATGCCGAAATTGCGGGCGGCGCGTTCCTTGGTGTCACGGCCTTTCTGATGGCCGATGACCATGCAGGGGGTGCCGTTAAAGCGCGCAAGACCGCCGATGATGGACTGGTCGTCGGCGTACATGCGGTCGCCGTGCAGTTCATGGAAGTCGGTGAACATTTCGCGCACGTAGTCCAGCGTGTAGGGACGCTGGGGATGGCGGGCGACAAGGGCCGTCTGCCACGGCGTGAGCTTGGCGTAGATTTCCTTGGCCAAGGTCTGGCTCTTCTGCTGCAGACGTCCGATTTCGTCGGAGATGTCTACCGCTGAATCGGCCTGCACGTAGCGCAGCTGTTCGATCTTGTTTTCAAGTTCGGCCAGCGGCTGTTCAAATTCCAGAAATGTATTGCGCATGTAGTGTGGTTCCGTAGATGGGCTGCCTGGTGTGCATCAGTATTGAACCGGTGTCGGTTCCAGACTGCGCCATAAGTACCAGGTTGCCACGGTACGCCAGGGCTGCCACGCCAGCGAGACTTCGCGAGCCTCGAAGCGCGAGACAGGCTCGCCACTGAAATAGTGTAGCGAGATTGCCTTGAGCAACCCGGGATCATCCAGCGGCAGGACGTCAGGCCGCTGTAGATTGAAAATCAAAAACATCTCCGCCGTCCAGCGTCCGATGCCGCGAATGGCGACCAATTCCGAAATAACGGCTTCGTCGTCCATGGCGGCCCACTTTTCGGGGTGGACGCGGCGTTCGCCGAAATGCACCGCCAGGTCGAGGACGTATTCGGCTTTGCGTTGCGACAGGCCGGCCTTGCGCAGCCCGTCCACGCCTACGCGCAGCACGGCGACCGGCGTGGGGCGCTTGCCCACGGCGTCGATGAACTTGGTCCAGACGGCATCGGCCGCCTTGGTGGAGATCTGTTGGCCGATGATCGCCCGCGCCAGCGTCACGAACGGCGTGCCGCGCGAGGTCAGCCAGACCTCGGGATGCTGGGGGATGACCTTTTTCAGGATGCGGTCGCGCCGCATCAGATGGGCGACGGCGGCCTCCCAATACTCGGGCTTGGGGATGTCGAGATCGGCGGTGGACATATCGGGCGTATCCACTGGGCTCAGGCCCGGCGCCATTGCGTCAAGCCACCCGGCTTGTCGTCGAGCTCAATCCCCGCATCGCGCAATTCGGCGCGGATGCGGTCCGCTTCGGCGAAATCGCGGCCGGCCTTGGCGGCTGCGCGGGCGTCGATCAGCGTCTGGATCGCGTCGGCGTCCAGCGTGGCGCGCGGGCCCTGCTCGATCGCCGCGGCGGAATAGCGGGTGGAGGACTGGAAATACGTGGCGGGGTCCTGTTGCAGCAGGCCCAGCAGCGAGGCCAGCGCCTTCAACTGGCCGGCGCTGCGCGCGCTTTTGGTGCGATTGGCCTCGGAGGCCAGCTCAAACAGGGCCGCAATCGCGCCGGAGCTGTTGAAATCGTCGTCCATGGCGGCCTTGAAGGCCTGCGCTTGCGGCTCGTTCCAGTCGATGCCCTGGTCGTCGGCCGGCACGTTCTGCAGCGCCTGGTACAGGCGGTCCAGCGCGTTCTGCGCGTCGATCAGGTTGTCGGGCGTGTAGTTTTGCGAGCTGCGGTAATGGTTGCGCACGATGAAGAAGCGCACCATTTCGGCTTCGCGCGGGTTGACGCGGTAGGTCGCCTCGTCCGTGGCCGGGTCGCCCTGGGCGACCGTCTGGCGGATGGTGCGGAAATTGCCCAGGGACTTGGACATCTTGTCCGAATCGACCATGAGCGGGCCGCAATGCATCCAGATATTGGCCAGCGTGCCGCCGAAGGCGCCTTCGGTCTGCGCGATCTCGTTTTCGTGGTGCGGGAACTTCAGGTCGGGACCGCCGCCGTGGATGTCCAGCGGCAGGCCCAACAGCGACTTGCTCATGGCCGAGCACTCGATGTGCCAGCCCGGACGGCCCAGGCCGTAAGGCGACTCCCACTTGGTGTCGGCGGGTTCGTCGGCCTTGGCCGATTTCCACAGCACGAAATCCAGCGGGTCGCGCTTGGCCGAGCCCACGGCCACGCGTTCGCCGGCGCGCAGGTCGTCCAGCGTCTTGCCGGACAGCTTGCCGTAACCGGCAAAGCCGCGAACGGCGTAGTTCACGTCGCCGTCGTCGGCCTGGTAGGCCAGGCCGTTCTTTTCGAGCTTGCCGATGATGTCCAGCATATCGCCCACGTAATGGGTGGCACGGGGCTCGCGGTCGGGCGATTCGACGCCCAATGCCTGCTCGTCGGCGTGCATGGCGGCGATGTAGAACTCGGTGACTTCGCCGATGCGGCGGCCGGTTTCAACGGCACGGCGGATGATCTTGTCGTCGATGTCCGTGATGTTGCGCACGTAGTCGACCGCCAGCCCACTGGCGCGCAGCCAACGCTGCACGATGTCGAACGAGACCAGCATACGTGCATGGCCAAGATGGCAGAAGTCGTACACGGTCATGCCACACACGTACATGCGCACCTGACCAGCCTGGGCCGGTTTGAACGGTTCTTTGGTACGCGATAACGTGTTGTAGATTTGCAGCATGGCGCTTTAGGATTCGTCTAATTGCTTCCGGGGCGGATTCGGAAAGTTGCTTGCGAAGGACAATACCTTCGCAGCCTGCCGCCAACACCAACATCATCGAAAATCGACGACGGGTCTTGCCAGACGCCGGGTTTGATTCGGTTCTACGCCGAGCCAAATCCGGATCTGCTTCGGGCCTATTTCGGGTCTATTTCGGGTCTATTTCGGGTCTATTTCGGGTCTATTTCGGGCCTATTTCGGGGTCTATTTCAGCCCTATTTCGGCTCTGCTTCGGCTTTCACCCCCATTCCAGCCCCTGGCTCGACACCCGATGTCGAACCAAAAACTCAACCGGGGCTAAAATGGCGGTCGTCAAGTATAGCAAGCGGCCCGGTCGCGCGCGTAAGTGCGGGCCGGCCACGACTTTTAACGGATACCCACGTGACTATCAAGCCGCGTTTTTGTGTCGCCCTGCTCGCCCTGGCTGTTGCTGGCGCGCCGGTTGGAACCGCCCTTGCCCAGTCGATGGCTGGCGGCGCCGGCACCAACCCCAATGCCACCCGCACCACGCTGGATCCGATTCCGCCCGAAGGCGGCTGGGACAGCCTGGCCAAGCTGCTGGAAGCGGCCAAGCCCGGCGTCGATACGCGGCTTGCCCCGTCCCCCTCGCAGGTCACCACGCGCATCGAGATGCTGCTGAACCGCGGCGACGTGGACGAGGCGCTGGCATTGATCGAAAAGCGCGAAGCAGAGATCAAGGACCAGCGCGGCACCGACGTGCAACTGATGTTCCAGCACGCGCGCGCCCTGGCCGCCTTGAACCGCACGAACGAGGCCATCGACATCTACACCGACATGACCACGCGTTTCCCGGAGCTGCCGGAACCTTGGAACAACCTGGCGGCTCTATATGCCAGCCGCGGTGAACTTGAAAAAGCGCAAGATGCCCTGCAAATGGCATTGCGCGCCGACCCCGGCTATGCGGCCGCCCGGGCCAATCTGGGCGACCTGCAACTGCTGCAGGCCCTGCAGACTTACAAAAAGGCCGCCCGCGACGGCGTGCCCGGCATGCAGGACAAAGCCCGCGAAGTCGAAACCATGCTGAAGGATAAACAAGGCAAATGATGTCCCGTTACTCCCCCTTCCACCTGTTGCGCCTGACGGCGTGCTCGTTCGCGCTGGCCGCATTTGCCCCAGCCCTCGTCAGCGCCGCCCCCGCGGCCACTTCTTCCACCCCCACTTCTGAAGGCACAAAAGCCATGAGCACCAATCCCCGCGTCAAGCTCGTCACGAACCAAGGCGACATGGTCATTACCCTGGACGCCGCCAAGGCGCCCAAGACCGTCGAGAACTTCCTGACCTACGTCAAGGAAGGCTTCTACAACGGCACCGTGTTCCATCGCGTGATCGACGGCTTCATGATTCAAGGCGGCGGCTTCGAACCCGGCATGAAGCAAAAGCAGACCCATGCCCCGATCGAGAACGAAGCCAACAATGGCCTGAAGAACGACAAGTACACCCTGGCGATGGCCCGCACCAGCGACCCGCACTCGGCGACTGCCCAGTTCTTCATCAACGTGTCGAACAACGACTTCCTGAACTTCACGTCGCCCACGCCGAACGGCTGGGGCTACGCCGTCTTCGGTACCATCACCGAAGGCACGGACGTGGTCGAAAAGATCAAGGGCGTGAAGACCGGCAACAAGGGCTTCCACCAAAACGTGCCGAACGAAGACGTGATCATCGAGAAGGCCGAAATTCTTGAATAAGATTGCCTTGTCCGGCCCGATCTGGCTGGCATCCGACTTGCATCTGGGGCCGGCAACGCCGGCTACCTCGGAGGCCTTCCTGGCCTTTCTGCAAGCCGCGCAAGAAGACGCTGCCGCCCTGCTGCTGCCGGGCGACATCTTCGATGCCTGGATTGGCGACGACGTGATCCGCGCCGCACCGCCGTGGCTGTCCACGGTGCTGTCGGCGCTGCGGGAAACCGCCGGGCGCATCCCGGTGTGGCTGGGCCGCGGCAACCGCGACTTCCTGATCGGGGAAGAACTGGCCAACACCGTGGGCGCCAAACTGCTGCCCGAACCGGCCCTGCTGGAAACGGATTTCGGCCAGGTGCTGCTGACCCATGGCGACGAGTTCTGTACGGACGACGCCGCGTATCAGCAGTTCCGCAAGATGGTCCGCGACCCGCGATGGCAGGCCGAGTTCCTGGGCAAGACCATTCCCGAACGCCTGGCGATGGCACAACAGGCCCGTGGCGAAAGCCAGGCGGCCAACCAAACGAAGTCCATGGAGATCATGGACGTCAACGGCGCCGCCGTCGACGCCATCTTCCGCGAAACGGGCGTGCGCGTGCTGGTGCATGGCCACACGCATCGCCCCGCCCGCCACGTGCTGGAAGTCGACGGCAAGAAATGCGAACGCTGGGTGCTGCCCGACTGGGACTTCGACCACGTGTCGCCCGCCCGGGGCGGCTGGCTGGTCATCGACCGTGACGGCCTGGAGTTCTACGATCTGGAAACGGAAGCGTAACCCCCGCGCCACCGCCAACGCGCACAAGAAAAAGGGCCTCGCAAACACGGCGAGGCCCTTTTTTTGTCCCGCCGCCGCAAGGCTTAGCGGGTGAAGACCCAGGCGGCCACGACCGCGCCGAACACGATGCGGTACCAGGCAAACACGCGGTAGGTGTGGTTGGCCACGAAGCGCAGCACCGCCCGCACCACCACCATCGCGCTGAGGAACGCGGCGATGAAACCCACGGCGATGCCGGACAGGTCGTGCTGGGTCAGCATGCCGAAGTTCTTGTACATGTCGAACACGGCCGCGCCCAGCATCGTGGGCATGGCCAGGAAGAACGAGAATTCGGTCGCCGTCTTACGCTGGATGCCGGCGATCATGCCGCCAATGATGGTGGCGCCCGAACGCGACGTGCCCGGGATCATGGCGAAGCACTGGGCCACGCCCACGCCCAGCGCCTGCTTCCAGGTGATCTGCTCCAGCGTATGCGCCGAGGCGCGCTCGTCGGACGCCGTATCGTCGGCCGCCCCCGGCACGTCACCCGGGGTATGGTGCGTTTTGCGCTCGACGTACAGCATGATCAGGCCGCCCACCACCAGCGTCACCACGACCACGCCCGGGTGATAGAACACCGACTTGATCGCCTTGATGAAAATCGCGCCGATGACGGCGGCGGGCAGGAAGGCGATGATCAGGTTGCGGGCGAAGGCGACCTCGCTGGGCACCCCCGTCAGGGCGCCGCGGATCAACTGGAGCAGCCGCGCGCGGAATACCCACATCACGGCCAGGATGGAACCCAGCTGGATCACCACCTCGAACACTTTTCCGTCGCCGGATTGGAAATTGATCCAGTCGCCCACCAGGATAAGGTGGCCGGTGCTGGATACCGGGATGAATTCCGTCAGGCCTTCAAGAATGCCAAGGATGAAAGCCTTGACCAGATAGAGCGCGTTTTCAGTCACGATAGGTAGGATTTCCGGTTAATCGTTGGCAAGCGATGCTTCATCGGAGAGCATTTCCGGGGGCCGCCTTTCGACGCGCACCAGCGCGATCCGGCGGCCGTCCATTTCCAGGACTTCAAAGCGGAAGCGCTGGTGATGGATTTCGTATTCGCAGGCGTCTCCCGGCTTGGGCAGATGCCCGAAGCGCGACAGCAGATAGCCCGCCAGGGTGGAAAAGTCCTGGGCTTCGTCGACCAGGCCTTCGGTTTCCAGCACCTGTTCAACATGGTGCAGATCGGCGGCCCCGTCGATCTTCCAGGTATTGTCGCCGTCGGCCACGATGTCGGGCAGTTCGTCTTCGTCGGGGAATTCGCCGGCGATGGCCTCGAACACGTCGATGGGCGTGACCAGCCCTTCGATGGCGCCGAACTCGTCGGCCACCAGCACCAACTGGCCACGCGACCGTTTCAAGGTATCCATCAGGCGCAGGATGCCGATGGCCTCGTGCACGATGATGGGGTCGCGCAGGCGGTTGCGGCGCACCCGGCCTTCGGTGATCAGGTCGGCCACCAGATCTTTGGCGCGCGCAATGCCCAGCACCTCGTCCAGCGAACCGCGGCAAACCGGGAAGAAGCTGTGGGGGGCCTCGGTCAGTTGGCGGCGGATCAGTTCGGGGGCATCGTCGATATTGATCCAGGACACGTCCGTGCGCGGCGTCATGATCGACCGGATGGACCGTTCGGCCAGCGTCAGCACCCCGCTGACCATGTTGCGCTCTTCAACGCCGAAGGCCGGCATGGCCGGGCCGTCGGCGTTGGGCAGGTCGGGCTCGTCGCTGGCGGGCGGGCGCTTGCCCAGCATGCGCAGCACCGCGGACGCCGTGCGTTCGCGCATCGGGCGGCGGGCGTCCAGCTTCAGCAGGTTGCGGCGCGCCACCTGGTTAAGCGCTTCGATGGCCACCGAGAAGCCGATGGCGGCGTACAGGTAGCCCTTGGGCACCTTGAAGCCAAAGGCCTCGGCCAGCAACGAAAAGCCGATCATCAGCAGGAAGCCCAGGCACAGGACCACCACGGTCGGGTGCGCGTTGACGAAGCGCGTCAACGGCTTGGAGGCCAGCAGCATGATGCCGATGGCGATGACGACGGCGATCATCATGATGGCCAGGTGGTCGACCATGCCCACGGCGGTGATCACGGAGTCCAGCGAGAACACCGCGTCCAGCACCACGATCTGCGTCACGATGACCCAGAAGCTGGCGTACACGCGCGGCCCGGACGCGCCGACGTGCTGCCCGCCTTCCAGGCGTTCGTGCAGTTCCATCGTGCCTTTGAACAGCAGAAACAGGCCGCCTACCATCAGGATCAGGTCTCGCCCCGAGGGCGACAGTGGACCGACCGAGAACAAGGGCGTGGTCAAGGTGACCAGCCACGACATGACGGACAAGAGGCCAAGCCGCATGATGAGGGCCAGGCTCAACCCCATGATGCGCGCGCGGTCACGCTGCGCGGGGGGCAATTTGTCCGCCAGGATGGCGATGAAAATCAGGTTATCAATGCCCAGGACGATCTCAAGGACCACCAAGGTAAGCAAGCCGACCCACGCAGCGGGGTCTAGCAGCCACTCCATCAGGAGCTCCAGAAGTTACACGACCGGTAATCGTACATGGAAATGCCGTGACACGCCGGTGACACGCCTCGTCCGTATGCCTGATGGCCACTGGCGTTCACCCCCCTGAAAAGCGGGGCGAGCCGGATTCCGGGCAGAAAAAAAGCTGGCGCGTGCGCCAGCTTTCAGCCGTCGATCGGCAGCGGAAAAATCAGCCGCCCAGCTTCAGCGTGCCCTTCATCATGGCCCAATGCCCCGGGAAAGAGCAGAAATAGGCGTAGTCCTGGCCCGCCGCGATCTTCGACACGTCGAAGGTCACGGAATCGGATTCGCCGCCGCCGATGACTTTGGTGTGGGCGATGACCCGGGGGTCGGCCGGCTTGACATAGTCTTGCGCCAGGCCCGCGCCGACGCCCTCGGTGGCTACGGCTTGCTTGTCCGCGTCCTTGGTCAGCACCAGGTTATGGCCCATGGCGACCTTCGGCATCTTGCCCACGTGCTTGAGATGCAAGGTGAACTGCTTGCAGCTTTTGTCGACGACGATTTCCTTGACGTTGTACTGCATGGCGTCATTGCTTTCGACAGTGGCCTCGCATTGCGCGGCAAGCACCGGCAAGGCGGTGGTGGATAGCAGAAGGGCCAGGGTGGTCTTTGCAAGCATGAAATTCTCCGGTGACTGGGCGGTCTGACTGCGCGATTGCGGTATCTGTCCGCAAGGCCGCCGCCGCGCAGAAGTCTATGCCCGAGATTCCGCCGCCCAATTGACGCGCATCAATCCCGACCGCCAATAACCGCATACATCCCTACGGTCAATAAGGGTATTGCGCAGGACGCATGCGAATTTGACAAACCGCAACCTGATGCGGCGCGGCGATTCGTAGGATGGCTACAGACCCACACCAAGAAGAGTCAAAGCATGCGCGGCAGTACGGCAGCACATCACGGAAATCCCCATTTCATCTGGGCCCTCTTCATTTCCTTGCTGCTGAGTTGCGCATTGCTTGGAACCGCCGCACAGGCACAGCGATTACCTGATTTCCTGGGTGCAACGCCGATTGCCGAGATCTTCCCCGGGGCCGACCGGATCGGCGCGCCTGAAGGCAAGCCGATGACCGTCCGGGCCTACGCCGGCGACCAGGCGCTTGGCCGGATCTATCTGACTTCCGACGTCGTCAACACCCGGGGGTACTCCAGCAAACCGATCGATGTGCTGGTGGGCCTGGCGGACAACGGCCGCATCGTCGGCGCAAAGCTCGTCGAACACCACGAGCCCATCGTGCTGATCGGCATCCCTCAATCGAAGGTCGACCATTTCATCCAGGGCTATGTGGGCCTGAATTTCCTGGACAGCCCGCCCCGCCACGGCGCGCCGCCGCCCGTGGACATCGTCAGTGGCGCCACGGTCACGCTCATGGTGATCGGCGACAGCATCACGCGGTCCGCCATCCTGGTGGCGCGCGCCTACGGCGTCGACAAGGCGGCCGCGGCCCAGCCCGCCGCCGCCCCGCCCGTGCGTCATGTGGACGAGGCCCGGGACACCGTGGAGTCCTGGCAGTCGCTGCTTGCGGCCGGCGCGGTCAGGCGCCTGCGCCTGTCGCCTGAAGACGTGGATCTGGCGTTCCGCCAGTCGGGCCGGCAAGACGCGGCCCGTCACGGGCAGGAAGCCGCGCAGGACGATACGTTCATCGACCTGTACGTGGCGCTGGCCAGCGTGCCGGGCATCGGCCGCAGCCTGCTTGGCGACACCGAATGGCAGCGTCTGAAAGAACGGCTCAAACCAGGACAGCAGGCAATTCTGGTGGCGGGCGAAGGCGCCTATTCATTCAAGGGCTCGGGCTATGTGCGCGGCGGCATCTTCGACCGCATCGAGATCATCCAGGACGAAAGCAGCTTCCGCTTCCGCGACCGCAACCATCAAAGACTGGCCGACATCGCGGCGCAGGGCTCGCCCGCGCTGCGGGAAGTGGCGCTGTTCGTCGTGCCGGAAGACGCGGCGCTGGACCCCGTGAAGCCCTGGCGCCTGCAACTGATGGTGCAGCGCGTGCTGAGCGTGTCCGACAAAGCCTTCGTTACCTTCGACCTGCCCTACGACCTGCCCGGGCGGTATACGCAGGCCAGTGCGCAGCCCGTGGCCCCGCAGCAAACGCCTGCCAGCCCGCCCGCGCCGGGCGCCCAGCCCCCCGAAGACCCTGCCGCGCCCGCACTGTGGAAGCAGATCTGGCAGGGCAAGCTAGGCCAGGTGGCCATCCTGGCGGTGGCGCTCGTGGTGCTGGTCGGCATCTTCTTCTTCCAGGACCAGCTGGCAAGCCGGCCGCTGATGCATGACCGCCTGCGTCTGGCGTTCCTGGCGTTCGCGCTGTTCTGGATCGGCTGGTATGGCCAGGCCCAGCTATCCATCGTCAATGTGCTGACGTTCTTTTCAGCGCTGCGAACCGACTTCCGCTGGGAATACTTCCTGATGGATCCGCTGGTCTTCATCCTGTGGTGCGCCACGGCGATCTCCATGGTTTTCTGGAACCGCGGGGCGTTTTGCGGCTGGCTGTGCCCATTCGGCGCCCTGCAAGAGCTCTCCAACCGCATCGCCAAACGCCTGGGAGTGCGCCAGATCACGCTCCGCCACGGCGTGCACCAGCGCCTGTCGACGCTGAAGTATGTGATTTTCCTTCTGCTGTTCGGCTTCTCGCTCTACGACCTGGCCGTCGCCGAGCAGCTTGCCGAGGTTGAACCGTTCAAGACCGCGATCATCCTGCGCTTCATGCGCTACTGGCCGTTCGTGGCGTTCGCCGTGGCGCTGCTGGCCGCCGGCCTGTTCGTGGAACGCTTTTTCTGCCGTTACCTCTGTCCGTTGGGGGCCGCGCTGGCCATCCCTGCCCGGCTACGCATCTTCGACTGGCTGCGCCGCTACCGCGAATGCGGCAACCCCTGCCAACGCTGCAACCACGAATGCCCGGTGCAAGCGATTGAACCCACCGGCGAAATCAATCCGAACGAGTGCATCCAGTGCCTGCACTGCCAGATGCTCTACCACCACGAGCAGAAATGCCCGCACCTGATCCAGAAGCGGAACAAACGCGAACGCCGCCGCGCGCCGGACACCGGCCCCGTCGAGCAAGAGATCGTCATGCACCGCGCACCGAACCCCAACGCACCGGCCAGCCCGGCGCCATCCGAACCCTGACCCTCCGTTTTCGCACTGCGGCGCCAAGCGCCGTCCCTATCAAGGAGTTATCCATGTCCGACAAGAATCCCGACAAAGCCGGCTTGACCCGCCGCAGCTTCCTGGGAACCGCCGCCATCACCGGAGCCGCCGGCCTGGTCGGCGGCGCGCAACTGTCCACCGCTCACGGTAAAGAGGCCAAAGCCGGCGCCGGCGCCGTGCTTGGCCACGTCGGCCCCGGCGAACTGGATGAATACTATGCCTTCAACTCTGGCGGCCAATCGGGCGAAGTGCGGGTGCTGGGCCTGCCGTCCATGCGCGAGCTGGTCCGCATCCCGGTTTTCAACCACTGCAGCGCCACCGGCTGGGGCCGCACGAATGAAAGCCGCAAGATCCTGTCCGAAGGCCTGACCCCGGAAACCCGCGAATACCTGAAGGACAAGGGCGGCGTGTTCCTGAACGGCGATGCCCACCACCCGCACTTGTCGTTCACCGACCGCACTTACGACGGCCGCTATCTCTTCATCAACGACAAGGCGAACAACCGCGTCGCGCGTGTGCGCCTGGACGTCATGAAGACCGACAAGATCACCGAACTGCCCAACGTGTCGGGCGTGCACGGCCTGCGGCCCCAGCGCTATCCGCGCACGGGCTATGTGTTCGCCAATGGCGAGCACATCATCCCGCTGCCGAACGACGGCAAGATCGTCGACGATCCGAAAAAGAACTTCTTCGCCATTTACACCGCGCTGGATGGCGACACCATGAAGGTCGCCTGGCAGGTGCTGGTGGACGGCAACCTGGACAACGGCGATGCCGACTACCAGGGCAAGTATTCCTTTTCCACCTGCTACAACTCGGAGAAGGGCGTCACGGTGGAAGAAGCCTCGGCCAACGAGCAGGACTGGGTGGTGGTGTTCAACATCAAGCGCATCGAAGAGGCCGTCAAGAAGGGCGATTTCAAGACCATGGGCGGCGTGCCGGTGATCGATGGGCGCCACGGGTCCAAATACACCCGCTACATCCCCGTGCCGAATTCTCCGCACGGCTGCAACGCCGCGCCCGATGGCATCCACCTGGTGCTCAACGGCAAGCTGTCCCCCACCGTCACGGTGCTGGACGTGCGCACGCTGGACGATCTGTTCGACGACAAGATCAAGCCGCGCGATTGCGTGGTGGCCGAGCCTCAACTGGGCCTGGGCCCCCTGCACACGGCTTTCGATGGCCGCGGCAATGCCTACACGACGCTGTTCATCGACAGCCAGATGGTCAAGTGGAATATCGACAAAGCCAAACGCGCCTTCAAGGGCGAAAAAGTCGATCCCATCATCCAGAAACTGGACGTGCACTATCAACCCGGCCACAACCACTCCACGATGGGCGAAACCCGGGAGGCCGACGGCAAATGGCTGGTGTCGCTGAACAAGTTCTCGAAGGACCGATTCCTGAACGTGGGTCCGCTCAAGCCCGAGAACGACCAGCTCATTGATATTTCCGGCGATGAAATGAAGCTGGTCCATGACGGCCCGAGCTTTGCCGAGCCGCACGACATGTGCCTGGTGCACCGGTCCAAGGTCCATCCCGTCAGCCTTTGGAAACGCGACGACCCGATGTGGGACGACGCGCGCCAGATGGCCAAGAAAGACGGCGTCTCGCTGGACGACGCAGCCAAGATCGTGCGCGATGGCAACAAGGTGCGCGTGTACATGATGGCGGTCGCGCCCATGTTCAGCATCAAGCGGTTCGAGGTCAACCAGGGCGACGAGGTCACTGTGGTGGTGACCAACATGGAAGTGATCGAAGACCTGACGCACGGCTTCACGCTGGAAGGCCACGGCATCGCCATGGAAATGGGGCCTCAGGCAACCGCGTCGGTCACGTTCACCGCGGACCGTCCGGGCGTGTACTGGTACTACTGCCAATGGTTCTGCCACGCGCTCCACATGGAGATGTCCGGCCAGATGGTCGTTCATCCCAAGAAGTCCGCGTAACGCCCATGACGTTCATCGCAACGTTGACGGTGGGCGTCGGCCGCGCTGCCGGCGCCGTGCTGGCAGCCCTTGGGCTTGCCCTGCCCGGCGCCGCTGGCGCGGCCACCGTGCAGG
>NZ_JBHFII010000039.1:219119-242154 GCF_057334215.1 Achromobacter maghribensis
GGGGGGCCGCGATCGCGGCCGCCAGGGAAGGCGACGTGCTCAGCCTGGCGCCAGGCACATACGTGGGCGGCATCGTCATCGACAAGGCCCTGACGCTGGAAGGCCCCGATGACCGTTCCGCCGTCATCCGGGGAACCCGCCAGGGCCGCACATTGTGGATCAAGGCGGCCGGCGTGTCGGTACGCAACCTGACCGTCACGCTGTCCGGCCTGAGCCTGTCGGACATGGATGCAGGTATTTTCCTGGACCGCACGGCAGACCGCGCGCTGATCGAGCGCAACGACATCCTGGACAACCTCGTTGGCGTGCACGTCTGGGGCCCTTCCGACGCGACCGTCCAGCAGAACCGCATCGTGGGAAACCGCGAGTTGCGCGTCGCCGAACGGGGCAACGGCGTCACGCTTTGGAACGCGCCCGGCACACGCGTGCTGGATAACGATATTTCCGCCGGCCGCGACGGTATCTTCGTGAACACCAGCAAGCTGAACACGTTCAGCGGCAACCGGTTCCACGATCTGCGCTACGCGATCCATTACATGTACACCAACGATAGCGAAGTCAGCGGCAACATCGCGACGGGCACCGACATTGCCTACGCAATCATGTATTCGCACCGGCTGGTCGTCAAAGACAATCTGGCGATCGACAGCCGTGAACAGGGCTTGATGCTGAATTACGCCAACCAGTCGCAAGTCACCGGAAACACCATCGACCGCGCCGGCAAATGCGTGTTCATCTACAACGCCAACAAGAACGCCTTCCTGGACAACCGCTTCGCCAATTGCGACATCGGCGTGCATTTCACCGCCGGATCCGAGGGCAACCAGATTTCCGGAAATGCGTTCGTCAACAACCGGAACCAGGTCAAGTACGTGGGCACGCGCACGCTGGACTGGTCCGTCGACGGCCGCGGCAACTATTGGAGCGACAACACCGCGTTCGACCTGAACGGCGATGGCATCGCCGACACGGCCTACCGCCCCAATGACGTCGTGGATCAATTGCTGTGGCGTGCGCCCTCCGCCCGCATATTGCTGAACAGCCCGGCCATTTCCATTGTGCGGTGGGCACAGTCGCAATTTCCCGCCCTGCTGCCCGGAGGCGTCATCGACAGCGCGCCGCTGATGAATCCTCCGTCCGCGCCCGGCGAGAACCCAAAGGAAGCACCATGAACACCGATCTTGTGGCCCTTGCCGGCGTCAGCAAACATTATGGCGAGCTGCGGGCCATCGACGGCCTGGACCTGCAATTGCATGAAGGCGAGTGCGTTGCGCTGGCCGGGCATAACGGCGCGGGCAAAAGCACGTTGATCAAACTGATCCTGGGTCTGATACGCCCCACCCACGGGCGCGTCGCGCTGTTCGGCCACGATGCCCATGGCGCCGCCGCTGCGCGCCTGCGCGGCAAGATCGGCTATCTGCCCGAGACCGTCGCGTTGCACCCGTCCATGACCGGCGCGGAGACACTGGCTTTCTACGCCAGACTCAAACGCCAGCCGCTCAGCGGCAATGCCCGGCTGCTTGAGAAAGTCGGCATTGCCGGCGCCGCGCACCGGCGGGTCGGGGGATATTCCAAAGGCATGCGGCAACGCCTGGCGCTGGCGCAGGCGCTGCTTGGACAGCCTCGTGTGCTGTTGTTCGACGAGCCGACCACCGGCCTGGATCCGGCCTCGCGCCTGATGTTCTACGACATCGTCCATGAACTGCGCGCCGACGGCGCCACCATCCTGCTCAGCACGCATGCCTTGTCGGAGCTGGCGGGGCATGCCGACCGCATCCTGGTCATGAAGGCCGGCAAGAAGATCGCCGACGGCGCGATGTCGGCGCTACGACGCTCGACGGGCCTGCCGATCCGCATCCGGCTGACGTTCGAGGATTCACAGGCGGGCGCGACGCTGCCGGACGCGTGGCGCCGCATTGACGCCCGCCGCTATGAACTGGCTTGCCTGGAACAAGACAAGATCGATGCGATACGCAGCCTCGGCGCCCTGGCGCCGCCCCTCGCCGACCTGGACATCCTGGTGCCCGGGTTGGACGACATCTATGCACACCTGCTTGAACGGGAAGACGTATGAACGCGGTATTCACCATCATCGGCAAGGAAATCCGCGACGGGCTGCGCAATCGCTGGGTCCTGGCCACCGCCCTGCTTCTGGCCGCGCTGGCGTTGGCGCTGGGGCTGCTGGGCAGTTCGCCGACCGGCACGGTCAAGGCCGACCCGTTGGCCGTCACGGTCGTCAGCCTGTCCAGCCTGTCGATCTTCCTGGTCCCCCTCATCGCCATGCTGCTTGCCTACGACGCCGTGGTCGGCGAGATCGACCGGGGCACCATGGCGCTGCTGCTGAGCTACCCCGTGTCGCGCTGGCAGGTGATCGTCGGCAAGTTCTTCGGCCATCTGGCCATCCTGGCGCTGGCCACCAGCGCCGGTTACGGCTCGGCGGGCCTGGCGCTGCAATGGGCCAATGGCGGCCTTGACCCCGCCGCCTGGCAGCCTTTCGCGCTGTTGATCGGCGCCAGCATCCTGCTGGGCGCCAGCTTTCTGGCGATGGGTTATCTGATCAGCACGCTTGTGCGCGAACGCGCGACCGCCGCAGGCATCGCCGTGGGCGTGTGGCTGTTTTTCGTCGTGATCTACGACATGGCGCTGCTGGGCGTGCTGGCGGCCGATCAGGGGCGCCACATCAGCCCGGGCCTGCTCAATACGCTGCTGTTGCTTAACCCGTCGGACGTGTATCGCTTGTTGAACCTGACGGGCTTCGAGAATATTTCGCAGTACGCCGGGATGGCAGGCGTCAGCGATCAGGCCAGCCTGCCCGTATCCGCGCTGGTGGCGGCGCAACTGCTATGGATCGCCGTGCCCTTCGTGCTGGCCGCGGCGGCTTTCAGGAGCAAACCGCTATGAGATCCCTTCCGCTTGCCTTGAGCCTGACCGCCCTGCTGGCTATCGCCGGCTGCGGCGACGTTGGGGATGCCTCTCCCCCGCCCCCGCCGCAATCCGTCAGCGCGCAGTCGGTTGGCCACTATTGCGGCATGGCGCTGGCCGACCATGCCGGCCCAAAAGGACAGATCTTCATCCAGGGACGTCCGGACCCGGTATGGTTTTCGTCGATCAAGCAGCTTTTCGCCTACACGCTGCTACCCGAAGAGCCCAAAGCCGTCAGCGCCCTTTACGTCAACGACATGGGCACGGCCGGCCCGGACGGCGCGCCGGACGCCACCGCGTGGATCGACGCGCGCCAGGCGTTCTACGTCATCGAAGGCCGCTTCATCGGCGGTATGGGCGCTGAAGACGCCATGCCGTTTTCCCGACGCGCGGACGCCCTGGCGTTCAGCCAGGCCCATGGCGGACGGGTCGTCGCCTTTTCCGACGTGCCGGAACAATATGTCTTCGCCCAATAGCGCGCGGCAGGCCCGTGCGCGCCCTTCGAGTCACAACGCCATGAATCCCAACCGCCGCCGTTTCATCGGCATCGCCGCAGCCTCCGCGCTGGCGTTGACCTCCCTTCCGGCACGCCGAGCCTGGGCCGCCATCACGCCCGTCACGTGGCAAGGCGTGGCGTTGGGCGCCGACGCGGAACTGCGCATCTACCATCCCGACACCGCAGCGGCGCAACGCTTGATCGCGCAGTCGCTGCAGGAACTGCGCCGGCTGGAACGCGTGTTCAGCCTATACCGCGAGGACAGCGCGTTATCGATCCTGAACCGCCAGGGATTCCTGGACGAGCCCCCCGCCGACCTGCTGCGCCTGCTGAGCGACAGCCGCCGCTTCAGCCAATTGACGGGCGGCGCGTTCGACCCGACCGTGCAGCCGCTGTGGCAGGTTTACTCGCGGCATTTCGCGCAGGCGGGCGCCGTCCCCGAAGGCCCGCCAACGGCGCAGATCGCGCATGCGCTATCGCTCGTGTCATACGAGGCCATGACGTTGGACAGCCAGCGCATCCGCTTGACCCGCCCCGGCATGGGCCTGACGCTCAATGGCATCGCCCAGGGCTACATCACCGATCGCATCACTGATTTGCTCCGGCAAGGCGGGCTTGAGCGCGCGCTGGTGGACATGGGCGAGATACGCGGGCTGGACATGCGCGCATCGCCCGGTGAATGGCAGGTCGGATTGGCGGACCCGCTGGCTCCCGAACGGATTCTTGCGTCGGCGCCGATACGGAACCACGCATTGGCCACGTCCGGCGGCTACGGCACGGCGATCGATGCCTCGGGCCGGTACACGCACCTGTTCGACCCTCGCACAGGCAGCGCGCAGCCTCGCTACCGCAGCGTGTCCGTCATGGCGCCCGACGCCACCACCGCGGACGCCTTGTCCACGGCCTTCTCCCATATGCCGCTATCGGCCGCGGCGCCCCTCGTGCGCACGCTGGGATTGCGCGCCTGGTTCGTGCTGCCCGACGGGAAACTGGTGCGGCAGGGCGAACCCGGCTAGCACGCCGTAAACCCGGGATGCCCCCTCCCGGAGCAAACCCAAAAAAAACCGGCCAATCGGCCGGTTCTTGACTTGCGGGACGGGTCCGTCCGATATCAGGCGGCCGACGGCGTGTTCAGCGACGTCAGCATTTGCGTGAAGATCTTCGGGCTGGCGGCCAGGACGTTGCCGCTGTCCATCCAGCCTTGTTCGCCGTCGAAGTCGGCAATCAGGCCGCCGGCTTCCAGGACCATCAGGCTGCCGGCAGCCACGTCCCAGGGCTTCAGGCCCACGCCGCAGAAGCCGTCCAGGCGGCCGCAGGCCACGTAAGCCAGGTCCAGCACGGTGGCGCCCAGGCGGCGCACGCCGGTGGCGCCTTCGGCCATCTGACGGAAGCGCTGCGAGCCCTGTTCGGGGTCGCCAGCGCTGGGCCAGTGGGCGCCCAGCAGCGCCTCGTGGTAGCGGGTGCGGCCCGAAACGCGCACGCGGCGGTCGTTCAGGAACGTACCGCTGCCACGGCTGGCCGTGAACAGTTCATTGCGCGACGGGTCGTAGATAACGGCTTGCGTGACCTGGCCGCGCTGCGTCAGCGCGATCGACACGGCGTAGTTGGGCAGGCCGTGGATGAAGTTCGTCGTGCCGTCCAGGGGATCGATGATCCACTGGAATTCGGCTTGGTCGGGACCTTGCAGCCCGAATTCCTCGCCCAGCACGGCATGGTCCGGGTAAGCGGCATGCAGCGTTTCGACGATGGACTCCTCGGCGGCGCGATCGACTTCCGTGACATAATCGCGCGGCCCCTTGCGAGCCACGCTGAGTCGTTCCAAATCCATGCTGGCACGGTTGATAATGGTGCCGGCACGCCGGGCCGCCTTGATGGCGATGTTGAGCATCGGGTGCATAAAATTCCGTACGTATGCGGTGGGTTCGCGTGATGGTAGGCCACTTGCCGCCTCCCGGGTCCGTCGTCGCCCCCACCGGGGAAATCGACCCAAAAAACCAGGAAGGCACTCAGCCAAACGTGCCATTTTAAATGACTCAAGCATTTTCACGTGTTCGCTTCGTTATGGTGAACCCCAGCCACCCCGGAAACGTCGGTTCGGCGGCCCGTGCAATCAAGACAATGGGCTTCTCGGAACTGGTGCTGGTCGAGCCTAAATTTCCAGATGTAACAAGCCAGCCTGAGGCCGTGGCGCTCGCCAGCGGCGCGCTGGATGTCCTGGAAAACGCACGCATCTATCCGTCACTGGAGGCCGCGCTGGCGCCGGTCACCCTGGCTTTCGCCCTGACGGCCCGCGTGCGCGACCTTGGCCCTCCGCCGTGCGATATCCGCCAGGCGGCCGACCTGGCCTGCGCCCATCTGGCCGAGACAGCCGAAGGCGTCGCCGCGATCGTGCTGGGCACCGAGCGCGCCGGGCTGACCAACGCCCAGATCGCACTGTGCCACCGCATCTGCCATATTCCCGCCAATCCCGAGTACAGCTCGCTGAACGTCGCCCAGGCCCTGCAACTGGCGGCCTGGGAACTGCGTTACGCGTTGCTGGTGGACCAGGGCGCGGCGCTGCTGCCTGCCTCCACCGCCCAGGAACCTTCCCGGGGCGCGGAACCCGCCTCCAGCGAGGCCGTGCAGGCGTTCCTGGCGCACTGGGAAGAAGCGCTGATCGGCATCCAGTTCCTGGACCCGGCGCACCCCAAGAAGCTGATGCCGCGCATGCGCCACCTGTTTTCGCGCCCTGCCCTGACCCGCGATGAAGTCGACATGATGCGCGGCGTGTGCACGGCGATGCTGGCGACCGCTCGGCGCAACGGCGGCGCAAAAAAATAGGGACAGGCGTTTGCCTGTCCCTGTGGTACGTCCCCGGCGGCAAGCCAGCCGGGGAATACGACGATCAGTCCACCGTGGCGCCCGAGGCCTTGACCACCGGGGCCCAGCCTTCCACTTCCGACTTGATGAACTGGCCGAATTCGGCCGGCGTGGTCTTCACGCCCACGGCGCCCAGCTTCTCGAAGCTAGTCTGCACGGACGCTTTGTCCAGGGCTTGCTGCATCGCGGCGTTCAGCTTGTTGATCACTTCCGGCGGCGTGCCGGCAGGCGCCAGCAGACCGAACCACGACGACACGTCGAAATCGGTAAAGCCCGATTCCTTCATCGTGGGCAGGTCCGGCGCGCTCTTGGAACGATCGCTGGTGGTCACGGCCAGAGCGCGCAGCTTGCCCGATTGGGCATGCGGCCACGCCGAGGGCATGTTGTCGAACATGAACTGCACCTGGCCGCCGATCAGGTCGGTAACCGCCGGCGCGCTGCCCTTGTAGGGCACGTGCAGCACGTCAATGCCCGCCTTCATCTTGAACAGTTCACCTGCCATGTGGATGGAGGTGCCGCTGCCCGAGGAGGCGAACGCCAGCTTGCCGGGATTCTTCTTGGCGTAGTCGATCAGCTCTTGCACCGACTTCACCGGCACTTGCGGGTTCACGACCAGGATGTTGGGCACCTTGGCGCCCAACGCCACCGGCGCGAAGTCCTTGCGCAGATCGAACGTGACGTTCTTGTACAGCGTCTGGTTGATGGCGCTGGTGACGGCCACGAACAGCAGCGTGTAGCCGTCAGGGGCGGCGCGCTGGACCTGGTCGGTAGCGATGTTGCTGCCGGCGCCGGGCTTGTTCTCGACCACGAACGATTGACCCAGGCTCTCGGTGAGTTCCTTGGCCATGATGCGGGCGATCACGTCCGTTGTGCCGCCGGCGGAAAAACCGACCACGATACGGACAGGCTTGTCGGGGTAGGCGGCATGGGCGGCGCCCATGGTGAATGCGCTTGCGGCGGTGGCCAGAAGGGTGGCGGCCAGACGCCGCAGGCCAGGCTTTTGACCTGTAGTCATAATGTCTCCGTGCAGGTACTGTCCATTAGATGGACGATTCGAATTATTAGATGCTGCATTCTGAGCTATACACGGCGAGTGCATCAAGGTAGAGTCCACGCTACGGACAATGGTTTTCCCTTGGCCGTTCCGCACTTACCTAAAGATCTCAGAGATTTGCATGCAAGACAGTGATGCCGCGGCCGCAGGCCCACGCACGTTGCGGCGCGGTTTAGCCGTTCTGGCCGCGTTACGCGACCAGGGGCCCGACGGCCTCAGCGTGACAGATATCGCCCGCCTGACGGGCATTCAACGCCCCACCATTTACCGCCTGCTGGCCGCCCTGCTGGACGCCGGCCTGGTGCTGCCGGTGACGGGCACCAAGAAATACCGCGCCCAGTTGGCGGTGGACCCGGACACGCGCTCGCGCGATCCACGGGTGCGCCAGTTGCTGCCCGTGCTGCGCCGCCTGGCCGACCGCACGGGCGACGCCGTCTTCCTGGTGGTGCGCGACGACGACGATTCCATCAGCCTGCATCGCGAGATCGGCAGCTACCCCGTGCAGATCCTGGCGACCTACGCCGGTAAACGCCAACCGCTGGGCGTGGGCTCGGGCGGCATGGCGCTGCTGGCCGCGCTGCCCGACGACATGGCGCGCGGCATCGTCGAGCGCAACTCCGGACGGCTGGACGAGTACGGCGGCATGACGCCGCAGGAAATGTATCGACTGATCGAAAACACGCGGGCCCGCGGCTATTCGGTGGTGGGCAACCACGCGGTGCGCGGCGCGCTCGGCGTCGGGTGCGCATTGCTGGATTCCCAGGGCGCGCCACTGCTGGCCGTGAGCGTCACGGCCATCATCGACCGCATGCCGGCCCAGCGCCAACGCGAAATCGCCGGGTGGATCAAGGCGGAACTGGCGCGGCTGGCCTTGCAGGCCTGAACGGCGCGGCAACGCCAAAAGAAAGCGCCCGAATAAAAAAACCCCGAGAGCTGGATCCAGGTCCAACTTTCGGGGTTTTTTATCGGGCGGCCGTCTTCAGGCCAGACTTGGGAATCAGGTCGCGGCGCTGCCAGGAGCGGCCTCGGCCTTGCCGACGCTTTTGGCGTTCTGGATTTCACGCAGCGGGATCGGCGGCTGGAAACCCGCCGCTTCCAACGCCGACCGGATCTGCTGGTACAGGCCCCAGCGCAGGTCCCAATAGTTGTCGGCCAAGGCCCAAACGCGCACGTTCACGATGACGCCGTTTTCCTTGTATTCGAACACCTTGACCAGCGGTTCGGGATCTTTCAGCGCATCCGGGCGCGCATCGACGATTTCCTTCAGCTTGGCCAGCACCACTTCCAGATCGTCGCCGTAGCGAACCGGCACCGGGATATCCAGGCGGCGCGTTTTGTTGCGGCTGTAGTTGGTGATGGTGGCGTTCCATACGGTGCTGTTGGGCAACGTCAGATGAATGCCGTCGACCTGCACCAAACGCGTCAGGAACAAACCGACCTCTTCCACCGTGCCGTCGGCGCCGGAACTCAGCGCAATGTACTCGCCCGCGCGAATGGGGCGAAGGATCAGCAGCATGATGCCCGCGGCGATATTCTGCAGCGTGCCTTGCAACGCCAGGCCCACAGCCAGACCGGCGGCGCCCAGCACGGCGATCAGGCTGGCCGTCTGCACGCCGAACCGCGCCAGCACGGCAATGACCGTGAAGATGCGTACCGTCCACACGACCGTGCTGTAGAACATCGGCACGATGGTGGGATCGATCTTGGTGGACCGCGAAGCGGCGCGCCGAACCCATCCGCCCAACAGCGACGATACCCACCAGCCGACGATCAGGATAAGCAAGGCAACAAGCAGATTGATGCCCATATCCATCAGCCTGGGGGCCCAGGCGCTAAATTCCTTCAACGCGTCTTCCATGGAATCTCCCGCAAAATTGACAACCGAAAACTGTATCAGAGGATCGTTAAACGAAGGGCCGCGATGCGGCCCCATGATGTCAAGCTTTGTAAGGATACGCCTGCCCGGCGCGCAACAACGGTCAGGCCGGCACAATGCGGAAATGATTGTCCCAGGACACCTCGCGCGACGGAGGCAGCACGGGCGATTCCCCGCCCACGGCATCGGTGCGCAGCATCGCGCCCAAACCGCTGCTGACCAGGAAGCCGGCCTGGGCGGCGGGCGCCACGCCGCAGCCGTCGGCCAACCGCGTCGTCCCCAGGCAATGGCCGTTCGCGGTGTCCCAATAAATCACCTGTCCGCCCACGGGGCTGGAGGTAGCGACGATGCCGCCTGCGGCGTCCACGGCCACCGAACCCACATAGTTGCGCATGTTGCGCAAGGTCTCGGCCGGCCCTTCGAAAAGCTCAAGCGCCGCGCCGCGGCGATGCCGTCCCACCAACGCCGGGCGGTCTGCCGCCGGGCCCATGTACTGGCAGCCAAACCACACGCAACCGTCGGCCGCAAGCGCCAGATGCCGGATCGACAAGCGATGCAGCTCGGGCGCCAGTTCCACCTTTTCGAGTAGTTGGCCGCTGGCCGCATCGATGTAGGCCAGCGACGGCCGCATCGTATCCAGGTTCAGTTCCAGCTTGCCGTAGTCGGGGTGCGTGAGGATGCCGCCGTTGGCCACGCACAGGGTTTTGCCGTCGGGCATCAGCACGACTTCGTGCGGACCGATGCCGCCGGAATCGAATTCGCCGACACGCCGCCAGCCGCCTCCGGGCGAGGCATCGTAAATGCCCAGCACGCCCCGGCCGCCTTCGAAATCGTTCTCGGTGGCGGCAAGCAGCCGTCCGCCATCCACGAATGCGCCATGGCCGAAGAAATGACGTTCGTCGGGCATGGGCAGGGCTTGCGGCTCGCCCCCGCGCAGCGAAAACGCCACGGCGAAGAACCCGGGCTGGCGGCCGAACACGACCGCGCGCTGATGGGCGGCATCGATGGCGAAGCTGTGCCCGCGCGCGGGCATGGGCACCACCAGCCGGTCGCCGCCGGTCTCGTCCAGCAACACCGCTTCGTCACGCCCGCCGCGCTTGCGCGCGCTCAGGTATAGCGGCCCACCGTTGGCCGGCAGTACCGCCCGCGCCGCGCCGGGAGACAAACCCAACGCCGCAGCCAGCGACAGAAAGCGGCGGCGATCAATCACCATCGAGCGCGTTGAACCCGATCGTAACGCCCAGCGCGGGCGCCAGGTCCTGGTCGACGATGGCCTTGGCGTTCTGGATCGTCAGTGCCGCCAGCAGCAACTGGCGACGGCCGTCTTCCTGTTTCAGCGCGGCTTCCAGAGGCGCCGGCACGGCCTGCAAGCCTTGCGCCGCATTCTGCAATTCGCTGCGCACCGACACATCCATCCAATCGCCGCCCTTGGGCAGCGGATAGCCGCCGGCCTGATAGAACGCCTTCAGGCCGTCCAGGTTGGCCGCCAGCAAGCGCATGGAAAGCTCGCTGCGCCAGAAGGCGGCGCGCTTGGGACGGGCCGCCTCGGCCGATTCGCCCAGCACGGGCAGGATCTTCACGTCGCGCGCAAACTGCAGGCCGGTGGACAACGCCTTCATGGCCTCGGCCGCGACTTCCTGCGGATCGCGGTACAGATCGTTGCTGGCTTGCGGCTTGGCGAACTGGCGGCCGAATTCGCCCTGCGCGCCCCAAGCCTGCGCCACATCGCCAGAAATCGTCGCGACGTTGGCGGCCACGGCGCGCGCATAGCCGCACGCGTAGCCGAACGTCGGCGCGCTTGTCTGCTTGAGCAGCGCGGGTTCGCCGTACAGCACGTATTCCAGGGCAGGCAGCCCCTGCACCGCCACGCTGCGGCCGGCCAGCGCGCCCGGCGCCAGCAATGCCGGGTCGCCCGCGGCGATCAACTGCTGCACCTGCCTGGGCATCACGCCGCGCGTGTCCGGCCAGAACGCCAGGCGTTCGAAACGGTTGGCCTGAACCAGCGGGCCGAAGCGCAGGATTTCCACCCCGGACCAAGCCAGGGCCAGATTCGCGAAGGCGTCGCCGACGCGCGCCGCGCCAGCCGCGTCCGGCTTGGCGCACCAGCCGCCCAGCTCGCGATCCATCGCGGCCGCGGCATCCGCCATCTTGCCCACGGCCGGGCGGGCGTAATCGCGCGCCAGACGTTCGCCCAGGTCGGCGGGCAATTCGGCCTGGGCG
The DNA here is from genome assembly GCF_057334215.1 of Achromobacter maghribensis. Classification (NCBI taxonomy): domain Bacteria; kingdom Pseudomonadati; phylum Pseudomonadota; class Betaproteobacteria; order Burkholderiales; family Alcaligenaceae; genus Achromobacter; species Achromobacter maghribensis. The sequence goes on from NZ_JBHFII010000039.1 coordinate 230,547, forward strand.
GCCAGCGGCACGGCCGCCAGCACCAGGGCCGTCACGGCATGCTTGAACACGGGCGAGAAGAATCGGGCCATCACAGCGACTCCAGGAAACGGATCAGGTCGGCGCGCTCGTCGGGCGTCATCGCCACCACGCGGTCGCGCGCGGGTTTGCCCGCGCCGCCATGCCACAGCACGGCTTCCAGCAGCGTGCGGGCACGCCCGTCATGCAGCCAGGTGGCGCTGGGGTTCACGGTCTTGGTCAGGCCAATGCCCCACAGCGGCGGCGTGCGCCATTCACGGCCACTGGCTTGGCCGTCGGGCACGCCGTCCGCCAGGTCATCGCCCATGTCATGCACCAGCATGTCGGTGTAGGGCCAGATCAGCTGGAAGCGGTGTTCGGCCTGCTTGGCATTGCGGCTGGTCACGTACTTGGGTACGTGGCAGGCCACGCAGTTCGCTTCGTAGAACAGCTTCTTGCCCGCCAGCACGCGTGCGTCATCCGCATCGCGACGCTGCGGCACAGCCAGATTGGTCGAGTAGGTCGTGACGAAGTCCATCAGCTTGGCCGGGACTTCCTCGGGCCCGAAGCGCGGCTGCGCGCCATGCGGCATGTCCAGGCACTGCTTCTGCGCGGGCGTGCAGTCGCCCGAGTGCTTCGGGAACATCGGCGTGGACAAGCCCATGTCGTTCGAGAACGCCGCGGCGCTTTGCTGTTCGACCGTCGGCTGCCCGGCCTTCAGGTTGAAGCGGCCCAGCACGCGCGCGCCGGTGCGCGCATCGGTGACCCAGTTGGGCTTGCCGACGATGCCGTCGCGTTTGTCGGCCCCCACGTTGGCCAGGATGTCGGCCTCGTGGACGGACTCCAGCAGGCCCAGCCCGATCATCGGCGGCGCCAGGCGCGGCGAAATCTGCGTGTCGGCGCGCATCGGGCCATAGCCCAGGTTGTCGATGCGGTACGTGGGCTTCATCAACGTGGCGGTTTCGCCGCCGTTGAGCGCAACGGTGACGGGTTCGTACTCGATCTCCATGCGGCCTTCGCCCGGCAGGCCCGCCACCGCGAAGTTCTGCAGCTGCACGCCGTAGACGGGCTCGGGCAAGGTGGCGAGCTCGCCTGCGGCAAGTTTGGGGTGACCGCGGTCGGGGCCGTTCGGCACGGCAAGCCGCAGCAACAGCGCCACCGCGTCCGTGCGTTCCAAAGGATCGAAACCCGGCACGGTGCCGCGTCCGTCCTTGGTGTGACAGGCCTGGCACGAGCGCGCGTTGAATAGCGGTCCCAGGCCATCGGACGCCTGCGTGGAGGCAGGCGCCGACACCCAGTCCTTGCGGAACAAGCCGTTGCCGACCTGGAATTCCTGTCGACGTTCGAAGCTCATGTTGGCCGACGGTTGCGAAAAGATGTCGGCGTTGATGAGCTTGTTGGTGGTGGCCGCCCCGGCCTGCATGATCTCGAAGGTTTCCACCTTCGAGAAATCACGCGTGGGCGCGGTAATGCCGGTAACACGTTTCTGATCTTCGGGCGTAAGGTCATCACGCCCGGCGGGTACTTCAGGTGCGGCGGCGGCGCCGGCATGGGCCGACGCCGCCAGTACGGCGGCTAATACGAGTTTCACTTGAATACGGCGTCGGGTTTATCAAGGCTGTCGGAACCTTCAATGGCAACCTTGCCCAGTTCCAGCAACGTGATCACGCGTTCCAGGCTGCGGGTCTGATCGACCAGGCGGTCGATGGCGGCCTGCACCATCGCGTTGCCTTCCTTATTGCCGTCGGCAATCATCTGGTCGTAGGTTTCGACCGTTTCGGCGCGCGTCTTCATCGCCTGCATGGCGGCCACGGTGGCGTCCAGCTTGGCGCGCACTTCGGCATCCAGCTTCGGATCCTTGGCCTTGACCAGTTCCGACAGGCTGGCACCCTTGACCTGCTTGCCGTCGATGCGGGTATAGGCGCCAAGGTAGACGTTGCGGATGCCCAATTGGTCGTAGTAGTGCGCGTTGTGCGTGTTGTCCGAGAAGCAATCGTGCTCTTCTTCCGGATCATGCAACATCAGGCCGAGCTTCATGCGTTCGCCGGCCAGTTCGCCGTACGACAGGCTGCCCAGACCGGTCAGCATGGCGATCAGGCCAGCCTTGGGATCTTCTTCCACGGCCTTGCGCGCCGCGCCGTCCCGCTTCCAGTTACCCACCATTTCTTCCAGGTCCGTCACCAGCAGATCGGTCACGGCCTTCAGGAATTCAATGCGGCGTTCGCAGTGTCCGCCAGTGCATTGCTTGGTATCGAAGTCCGTGTGCGGACGGTTGCCCGAATGGCGTTCCTGCGGCGTGCCCTTGCGGTCGCCCGGCGCGGGGCCGGTGCCGTTCAGGTCCTGGCCCCAGAGCAGGAATTCGATGGCGTGGTAGCCGGTGGCCACGTTGGACTCGTTGCCGTCGGCCTCGTGCAGCACTTCGGACAGCAGCTTCGGCGTGATCTTGCTGACATCGACGGTCTTGCCACCCACCGAGATCTTGGAATTGGCGATGACGTTGACGGCGTAATAGGCGTTCTCGTCGTTTTCGGTGCCGTAGGACGCGTCCACGTAGTCGATCAGCCCTTCATCCAGCGGCCAGGCGTTCACGCGGCCTTCCCAATCGTCGACGATGGGATTGCCGAAGCGGTAGGCCTCGGTCTGCTGGTACGGCACGCGGGCAGCCAGCCACGCTTCGCGCGCGGCCTTCAGCGTTTCGGGGCTGGGCTTGGCGACCAGGGCGTTAATGGCGGTGCGCAGCGTCTTGGCGGCGGTGAGCGAATCTTCATAACCCGCCAGCGCCAGATCCGAATAGGTGGCGACCACGGCCTTGGGCTCTACCGCGGCGTGGGCCGTGCCCCCGAATACCGCGGCGGCCAGTACCGCACCCAAAAGCAACTTGCGCATCGACTTTCTCCCGTAACTCGAACGGTGTCCGCCCCCGCGGCGGGCCGTTCCGACTTCAATTTTGTGGATGCGAGTGTAAACAATTTTCGTTTGATATTCAGCGCGAAGTCAGATAGCTGACGTTTTTTTGAATGCCGGATCCGCAGGAATCCACGCTGAAATGGGCGTTCGACCGCTACTATCCGGCTTTGCCGACCCTTATTTCGACGCCATGGAACTCCGCCAACTCCGCTACTTCGTCCGCGTGGCCGAATTGGGCAGCATCGGCCGCGCCGCGCGCGATCTGGGCGTGGTCGCCTCGGCGCTGAGCCAGCAGATCAGCCGCCTGGAAAGCGAATTGGCCACGCGGCTGCTGATGCGCACGCACACCGGCGCCGTCCCCACCGACGCCGGCACGGCGTTCCTGCGCCAGGCCCGCCTGACGCTGCGCCACGCAGAGAACGCCGTGGCCGCCGCCCGCGAGGCCCGGTTGTCGGGCATGGTCAGCGTGGGGTTCGCGCCCACCACCGCCTCCTTGCTGGCCAAGCCGTTCTACGCGGCAATGGCCCAGCGCTACCCCAATGTGCGCCTGCACCTGGTGGAAGGCTTGTCGGGCAACCTGGGCGAACAGCTCAACAACCGCCGTCTGGACCTGGCGGTGCTGTTCCAGAACGACAGCGGCCAGGCCCGCAGCACGATCCCCGTGCTGGACGAACGGCTGTTCCTGCTGGCGCGGCGCGGCATGTTCGATCAGCCCGATGGCGAACCCGTCACCATCGCCCAACTGGCGGCCTTGCCGCTGGCGGTCACCAGCAAGGCGCACGGCCTGCGCGCCTGGGTCGAGGCGGCGTTCGAACGCGCCGGAATCGAACCGTGGGTGGAAGTGGAAGTCGACGGCCTGACCACGCTGATGGACCTGGTGCAAGCCAACGCGATCGCAACGATTCAACCCGGCGCGGCGGTGGCGCGGGCCGAGGCCGGGCTGCTAAACATGCACCCCATCGACGATCCCTTCCTGTTTCGCCGCAACGCGGTGCACTGCATCAATGAAGAAGAACTGTCGCCGGCCGCGCTGGCGGCGCGCGTGGTGCTGGTGGACGTGATGCGGGCGCAGGTGCGCCATGGCGCCTGGCCGGGCGCGACCCTTCTCGATTCGTGATGGGCCCATGCCGGCTGCATGGCTAGGCCAGGGAAGATCGCACGGATAAATTGCATCCGTGGACGCCGCGACATGGTGTTGTGGCCGCAGACCTTCTTGAAATCCGATGACGACTGACACCCGACGCCCGGGCTCGCTTCCCATTCCGTCCATGCGGCCGCACTGTTCCGATCAGGAATGGCAGGCCCGCGTCGACCTGGCCGCCTGTTATCGGCTGGTCGAACACTATGGCATGGCCGACATGATGGCCAACCACATCTCGTCACGTGTGCCGGGCGAAGACAACGCCTTCCTCATCAACCCCTACGGCATGATGTACGAAGAGATCACCGCCTCCAGCCTGATCAAGGTGGACCTGGACGGCACGATCCTGGCCAAGCCCGATTTCGGCGACCTGGGTTACGGCATCAACAAAGCGGGCTACGTGATCCACAGCGCCGTGCATCGCGCGCGTCACGAGGTGGATTGCGTGATCCACACGCACAGCTGGGCATCCATGGCGGTTGCCTCGCTGGACTGCGGGCTGCTGCCGCTGACGCAAACGGCCATGCGCTTCCTGAAGATCGGCTATCACGACTACCAAGGCGTGGTGCTGGACCTGGACGAGCAGGCGTCCCTGCTGCAAGACCTGGGCCAGGGCGAAGCGCTGATCTTGCGCAACCACGGGGCGCTGACCGTCGGCAGGACAGTGGGCGAAGCGTTCAACTGGATGCATCGACTGGAACTGGCGTGCCGCGCGCAACTGGCGGCAATGGCCACGGGCGCGCCCCTGCGCGCCGTCAGCCCGGCCGTGCTGGAAGAAACCTGGAACAACTACCAGCCCGGCACGCGGCGCCCTTATGGCGTCATGGAGTGGCCGGCCCTGTTGCGCAAGCTGGACCGCATCGATCCGGGCTTCCGCGACTGAATCCCGCTTTCCCATGGCGCCGGCCGACGTGGCGGCACGGCGCCGCAGAAGTCCAAGACAACAACCACGAACGGAGACGATATGAACACTGCCCGAGCCCTGCTCGCCGCCGCAGCGGCGGCCTGCGCCTGTACGTCGCTGCCCGCCGCCGCAGACTACCCCGACAAGCCCGTCAAGGTCATCGTCGCGTTCACCGCCGGCGGCACGACCGACACGCTGACGCGCAGCATGTCCAACGCGTTGTCCAAAACGCTGGGGCAACCCTTCGTGGTCGAAAACAAGCCCGGGGCCGGTGGCAACATCGGCACGGAATTCGTCGTTCGCGCCGCGCCGGACGGCCACACCCTGATCGTCAATTCCGTCGGCCCCATCGCCGTCAACGCGTCGCTGACGAAGCTGCCATTCAATCCCCTGACGGACCTGATCCCGATGGTGCAGATCGCGACGGTGCCCAATGTGCTGGTGGTGCCCCCGTCGTCCCCCGCCAAAGATATCAAGGGCTTCCTGGAATACGTCAAGAAGGCGTCCCACCTGAATTACAGTTCGACGGGCGTGGGCACGTCTTCGCACCTGTCCAGCTATATGCTGATGGACCAGCTGGGCGTGCAGGCCACGCACGTGCCGTATAAAGGCGCCGACGCCGTCAACGACCTGCTGGCCGGACGCATCGATTTCATGTTCGCCACCATCCCGTCGGTGATCGGACAGATCCGTGCCGGCAAGCTACGCCCGCTGGCGGTCAGCACGCTTCAGCGCTCGGCCACCTTGCCCGACTTGCCCACCATCGCGGAATCGGGCTACCCCGGCTTCGACGCCGGTTCCTGGTTCGGATTCTTCGCGCCCAAGGGCACGCCGCCGGCGGTGGTGAACACGATCAACCGCGAAGTCAATGCCGCCCTGCCCTCGCTACAGGCGCAGATGCTTCATGAAGGGGCCGAACCCGTCGGCGGCACGCCAGCGCAATTTGCCACCTTCATCCGGCAGGAGCATGACAAGTGGGCAGCGCTGGTGCGCAAGTTCGAACCCAGCGCCAACTGACGCCCATGACCCCGACATCCGACCTGCGCATCCTGTGTTCGCCCGCCGAAGCGGCCGCCCTGACCCAGGCGCTTTCGTCTTCGGGTCAGCGCTTCATCCTGCGCCACCCCGAAGACGGCCAACCTTGCGATGCGCAGGTGGCCTTCGTGTCGCGCGACATCACGGGTGCGTCGACCAAGTTCCAGATCACGCCGGAGACCGCCCGCTATTACGAGGCGATGCGCCACGCGCCCGACCTGCGCTGGGTGCATGTGCATTCGGCCGGCGCCGACCGCGAGATCTATCAGAGCCTGCATGCGCGTGGCGTGGCCATCACCACCTCGCAAGGCGCCAGCGACGCCGTGGTGGCGCAAACGGCGATTGGCGGCGTGCTGGCCCTGGCGCGCCGCTTGCCGCTGCTGGCGGCGGACCAGCGCGATCGCGCGTGGCGCCCCCTGCTGGGCGCGCGCACGCCACGCGACCTGGCCGGCCAGCATGCGGTCGTGGTCGGATGGGGAGGCATCGGCCAGCGCATCGGCGAACTTCTGCTTGCACTGGGCCTGACGCTGTCCGTCGTGCGCCATTCGGGCACGCCCGTGCCCCAGGCGCGGCATACCGCCCGCTACGAAGATCTGGCTGGCGTACTGCCCCGGGCCGACTGGCTGGTGCTGGCCTGCCCGTTGACGCCCGCCACGCGGGACCTGGTTGACCGGCAGGCGCTGGCCGCCCTGCCCGCGCACGCGTCGATCGTGAACGTGGCGCGCGGCCATGTCATCGATGAAGCGGCCCTGATCGAAGCGTTGGCGGCGGGCCGACTGGGCGGCGCGTTCCTGGACGTGTTCCAGCAGGAACCGCTGCCGCCCGCGTCTGCCCTGTGGGCGATGGATAACGTCATCGTCACCCCGCATAGCGCCGGATTCTCGGATGGCAATCACGCCCGCGTGCGACGCCTGTTCCTGGAGAATCTACGCCGCTGGACGAACGCCGAGCCCTTGGCGAACAGGCTGGTGGGCTGAGGCGCCAAGGCGCGAAAAAAAAGCCCGGACGATAAGTCCGGGCCGAAGTACCAGCCAACCCTTCAGGCCGGCGCCGGGCCACGCCTAGCGCTGCAAAGGCGCCTTGGCCGTTTCCTTGGCCGCCAGCAGCGCGATTGCCGTCACGGCCAGCGCGGCCGCCACGTACAGCGAAACCGCCACGGTCGAACTCCAGGACTTGTACAGGCTGGCAATGATCAGCGGCGCGAAGCCGCCGCCCACGATGCCGGCCAGGGTGTAGGCCAGGGACGACCCGGCGTAGCGCACGCGCCCCGGGAACTGTTCGGTTATGAAGGCCGCCTGCGGGCCGTACATCAACGCGTGGATCAACAGGCCCACCACGACTGCGGCGCAGATGGCGATGGGATGCGCCGTATCCATCAGCACGAAAAACACAAACGCCCAGATCATGCCCAGCACCGCGCCCAACAGATACACCGGTTTGCGGCCGATCTTGTCGGACAGCGCCCCGCACAGCGGCACGGCAATCGCATTCAGCGCCGCGCCCAGCATGGTGGCGGTCAGCGCCATCGGCCGCGACAGGTGCAGCACGGTCGTCACATACGTCAGCGTGAAGACGACGACCAGCGCGTACAACACGTCCGAGCCGATGCGCGACCCGCCCGCGATCAGCAGTTGACGCCAATGCTGGCCCAACACTTCCTTGATGGGCGTGCTGGCGGTCTCGCGCTTTTCTTCCATTTCGCGAAACACGGGCGTTTCTTCCACGCCACGGCGCAACCACAGGCCGAACATCACCAGCGCCACGCTGGACACGAACGGAAGGCGCCAGCCCCAGGCCTGGAAGTCTTCGGCGCTGACAAAGGCCGTTACCAGGGCGATGAAGCCGGTGCCGATCAGCGTGCCGCACGACGGGCCGACCTGCGTGAACGAGGCATTGCGTCCGCGCTGGTCCGGCTTGCCGTGTTCCATCGACAGCAGGACGGCTCCTGCCCATTCCCCGCCCAGCGCCACGCCTTGCACGAAGCGCAAGGCCACCAGCGCCACCGGCGCCCAGACGCCCCATGTCGCATAGGTAGGCAGCAGACCCATCAGCCCGGTCGAAATACCCATGATGACCAGTGTTGCCACCAGCACGAACTTGCGCCCCAGGCGGTCGCCCAGATGACCGAACACAATGCCACCCAACGGCCGCGACACATAACCCACCGCGTAAGTGGAAAAGGCCAGGATGGTGCCCGTGAGCGGATCGAAAGACGGGAAGAAGATTGAATTGAAGACCAGCGCCGCCATCAGGTTATAGATGGTGAAGTCGTACCACTCCAGCGTGGTGCCGACCGAACTGGCCATGGCCAGCCGGCGCATCTTGTTTGGCGCGCCCGCGGTGTTGGCCGGCTGGGCGTGCAAGGCATGTTCTGCCATGGATTTCCCCTTGTAGTCTGTGGGTAGAGAATCAGGCCTGACGGCGTTCAGCGCAGCTCGGACGCGGAAAGCTTCCAGCCCAGTTCAAGCAGCCAGCCGTCCGCCGGGCTCGTATTGAAGGCGCTGGCCGCCTGGGCCCGCAGGGCATGCGCCGCCAGCACGGTGCTGGCCTCGACGACGAACAGGGGCGCCAGCGTGCGGTTGTCGGTGCTTTCGCGCGGCAGCGGCGTGCTGAGCGTCGCGTCCGGAACCAGCAGATAAGACTGCACGAAGCCGTCGGCCTGGGACAGCGCCAGACCCGCGGCCCGGGCCTGCGCGACCCGCGCCGCGGCGTCCTCGCCACCGGGCAACGGCAGCACGACCAATTGACTGCCGCTGCCGAACCCCGTGACGGCCTCGACGGCACACACCCGGCGCATCGGGTCGCGCATGCGGTCCAGGTTCGCGATGGACCACGGCGTCTGGCACTCGAACGCGGCGCGGTAGTCGGCGGTGGTGAATGCGGCCAGCGATTCGGTGCGGTACAGGCCCAGGTACTTGCGACCGCCGCTGCGCGATACATAGCGCGCGCCCGACAGGAAGCCGGGGATGCGCACGCGCTCCTCGACATGCTCGCGGTCGTACCAGCGATTGAAATCGGGCTCGTCGGCAGCGCCTACGTCGGAAGCGACGAACAGCAGGCCATGGGAAATCGAAGCGATGGGGGCTGAATGGCTCATAAGGGGAAGACCAGCGTTCCTTCATTTTCAGAAGGCCACATCTTCATCCGCCATGCGGTGCGGGGACAAACGAGTAATTCTTCCTTCCAGCAACAGAATTACTGAGCGGCGCTCTAGGGATAACCCTATTGCGCGGATCCGAATCGCGGTTCCGCCACCGACATCGTGAACTGGTCCGACGCCCGGCTGGCCAGCTCCGCGACCAGCCGGATGGCATCCGATCCAGCGCTTTCCACATAGCTCACCACCAGCAGCTGCGGCGGCACCGGCATGTCGCTGCGAATGACCTGCACTTCCCCGCGCGCCACGTATTCGTAGATGGGCGGCAGCGGCACGAGCGCACGCCCGAAACCGCTCTTGACCAGCCGTGCCAGGGCCGAGATGGAACTGACGCAGTGCACTTTGCCCTGGGGCATGCCGACCTCGCGGTACAGCGCCTTCAGCGCTTCATGCGGCTGCGAGCCGGGGCTCATGGTCAGCACGGGTTCGCCCAGCAGTTGCTGCACGGTCAGCGATTCGTCGTCGCCCGCACGCCCCACCCACCCCATTTCCATGGGCAGGCAGGCCGTGCTGATGATGCCGGTATCGTTCAGCAGGTCCGTCTGCAGCGCAATGTCCAGCGCGCCTTCGCGCAACCCCCGGTGCAGCGCCCGCGTGGTTTCGGACGTCAATTGCACCTCGATGCCCGGGTAGGTGGATTTCAGGTTCGTCAGAAAACCGATCAGCCAGGTATGCACCACGGTTTCGATCGCGCCGATGCGCACCAGGCCGAAGACCTCATCGCCCCGCTTGCCCAGCGACAGGATCTGCTGGCGGATTTCCAGCAAGCGCTCGCCGTAATCAAGCAACCGGGTGCCGACCGCGGTCAGGCGCAGCTCTTTGGCGTCGCGCTCGAACAGGCGCGCGCCGATGTCTTCTTCCAGCGAGGCGATGCGGTTGGCCACCGCCGCCTGGGTGATATGGAGGCGGTCGCTGGCGGCCCGGAAGCTGCCCAACCGCGCCGACCACAGAAATGCTTCGACAAAACGCGTATTCATCTTGAACTGTCGCCGCTTGGCGACGCCCTGTTTCCCATCTGCTTGAAACGCCCGGAACGGCACGCCCCGGGTCGCGTACATGCTAACCCCCAACTGCCCGGGAAAGCGGGTCCACACGCCGTTGCGTCCCCTTAAGTGGTGCGGCATGCACCAAAATGGTTCATAGAAGGCACCACGCAGGCGCCGGGCGAGGCGTCCGCCATAGGGAAAAGACCCGTCGGCCCAAGTTGGCACGGGTTTTGCTTGATGACTGGTATGCAAGCTTGTCTACAAGGCAAGCGCCGTCACCGGAATATTCCGACAGCACACCAGGAGCCCTCATGATCAACCGCAATGCGCCCTACGCCTTCAACGCCACCCGCCGCCGCCTGATCCAGGGGGCCGCGCTAGGCGCCGCAACGTTGGCCGCGCCCGCGCTGGTGCGCGCGCAATCGGGCCCGGTGATCCGCATCGGCTTCTGGCCCGTGGCCGCCGGCCTGCCGTTTTACGCCGCCGTCGAGAAAGGCTACTTCAAGGAAGCGGGCCTGAACGTCGAGCCGCTCAAGTTCGCAGGCGCGCAGCAGGTCATGGAAGCCATGCTGGCCGGCCGCGCGGACGGCAGCGCCAACGGCACGGGCTCGGCCAACCTGGCCATCGGCGAGATCGCCTCGCCCGGCTTGTTCAAGATTTTTGCGTCCAACCCCAGCAATGCCAAGAACGTGCTGGATGAGTTCATCGTCGCGAAAGACAGTCCCATCAAATCCATAGCAGACCTCAAGGGGAAAAAGGTCGGATCTGGACCCGGCATCCAGAATGCCACGCTGGCCAAAGCAGTACTGGAGCGCGCCGGCGCAACCGGAGCAACCGTGGTCGAGTTGGCGATCAGCCAGCACGTGGCCGCGGTTGCCGCCGGCCAGTTGGATGCGTGCTACACGCTGGAACCCACGGGCACGGTGGGCCGCCTGAACGGCACCACGCGCGTGCTGGAAACGGGCGTGATCGCCAAATACGTATTGGGCGATCCGATGGCGCCGTGGTTTGGCGGATCGGCATCGCTCACCACCGCCTTCCTGAAAAAGCACCCGGAAGAAAGCAAGAAATTCATCGCGGCGTATGCGCGCGGCATCGAACTGATCCGCACCAAGCCGGCCGAGGCGCGCCCCTTCATGAAGGGCTACACCGCCATCGAAGGCCCCATGACCGAAGAAGTGCCGCTGGCCGCCTACACGCTCTACAACGAGTTCACGCCCAGCGACATCCAGTACTTCCAGAAATTCTTCGATCTCTTCACCGACAAGGGCATCTTCGCGCAGAAGGTCGACGTGTCGGCCATGCTTTACAAGGGCTGACCCATGACCGCAACGACCGCCCCAGCCAAGCAGCCACCCCGCAAATTCAACGGCGCGCGCTTTCTGCCGCTGATCGGACCGCTGGCGCTTTTCGTGATCTGGGACCTGGTGGTGCGCCTGCAACTGGTCAGCCCCGTGCTGCTGCCCACCCCCAGCGCCCCC
>NZ_JBHFII010000039.1:242214-246724 GCF_057334215.1 Achromobacter maghribensis
GGGGCGCTGGCCAAGGGCCTGGCGGGCGGCCCCTTGCTGTGGGATTTCCTGTCGTCCTTGAACCGCACGCTGCAAGCCTTCGTCATCGCCGGCGTCATCGGCGTGCCGCTGGGCGTGCTGCTGGGCAGCAATGAAAAAGCGTATCGCAGCGTCGAATTCCTGGTGGACTTCTTCCGGTCCACGCCGTCGTCCGCGCTGATCCCGCTGTTCCTGATGATCTTCGGCGTAACCGACATGAACAAGATCGCCATCGCCGCCTTCGCGGCCGTGCTGGTGATTTTGTTCAACAGCGCGTACGGCGTCATCAATGCGCGCAAGCAGCGGGTGATGGCGGCCCGCGTGATGGGCGCCTCGCGCTGGCAGATTTTCAAGGACGTGCTGATCTGGGAAAGCATGCAGCCGACGTTCGTGGGCCTGCGCAGCGGCGTGTCCATGGCGCTGGTGATCGTGATCGTGGCCGAGATGTTCATCGGGTCCGACAGCGGCCTGGGCAACCGCATCATCAATGCGCAGCAGGTGTTGAACGTGCGCGAGATGTACGCGGCGATCCTGGCGGCCGGCGCCCTGGGCTACGTGCTGAACATTCTTTTTCTTGTGCTGGAAAAGCGCGTGGTCCATTGGAGCGGCCGATAAATGTCCACCGTCATCAACCCCATCATTGTCCCCGCCCCCGCCGCCGCGCCGTTTGCGCCCGGCCCCTTGGGCACGCACATCACCATCCGCGGGCTGACCAAGTACTTCGCGGGCTGGCCGCTGTATGAAGACTTCAACCTGGACATCCCCAAGGGCAAGATCGTCTCGGTCTTCGGCCCCAACGGCTGCGGCAAGTCCACGCTGATCAACATGATCGCCGGCCTGATCCCCATTGATGCCGGCGAGATCCTGTTCGACGGAAAATCCCTGGCGCAGACCAAAATCGGCTACGTGTTCCAGAACTACCGCGAGGCCATGTTCCCGTGGCTGCGCACCATCGACAACATCGCCTACCCGCTGCGTCTGGAAGGCCGCAGCAAGGCCGAGGTGGATGCGCGCGTGGAAGAGCTGGTGGCGTCATTCGACGTCAAGTTCGACCTGAAGCGCTATCCGTATGAATTGTCTGGCGGGCAGCAGCAGACGGCGTCCATCATGCGCGCCCTGGCGCCCGGGCCCGAAGTCCTTTTCCTGGACGAACCGTTCTCGGCGCTGGATTTCGAAATGACGCTGTTCATCCGCGAAAAGCTGCAGGAAGTGTTCATGCAGACGGGCACCACGATGCTGCTGGTCTCGCACGATCTGGAAGAAGCGGTGTACCTGGCCGACCAGATCCTGCTCTTGACCAAGCGGCCGACGCGTGTCGCCGAAATCCTGGACTACGGCGACGCTCGCCCCCGCACCGTGGAAACGCTGTCCGAACCCAGCTTCATCCAGATGAAGAAACTAAGCCTCGAGATCTTCCAGCGCGAAGTGCGCAAGTAAGCGCGCGCCATTGCGCGTGTGCAAGTCATCAAGCCCGCCACCATCCAGCCCATCGGGAGAATCCGCCATGACCCAGGAAACCATCGATCAATATGTGCGCAGCGCCTTGGCGCTGTCGGGGTATGCCTTGCGCGAAGCCACCACGGCCGAGGTGGTGCAGCAGTTCGCGCGCATCCACGACATTGCCGCCAGCTTCGTGGATGAGGCGCTGCCCGTCGAGCTGGAATCGGCTTCGGTGTTCCGCCCGTGACCGGCCCCGCCGCAGACATCGCCCGGCAAATCGCCAGCGGCGAGCGCAGCGCGCAGGCCGTGCTGGACGCCACGCTGGCGCGCATCCGCGAACACGATTCCCGCTACAACTGCTTTACCGCGGTCACCGAAGCGCGCGCCCGCCAGGAAGCGGCCGCCATCGATGCGCGTCGCGCACGCGGCGAGCCGCTGCCCCCGCTGGCAGGCGTGCCCTATGCCGTTAAGAATCTGTTCGACATCGCCGATGAAGTGACGCTGGCGGGCGGCCGGGTCAACGCGTCCAACGCGCCAGCCCGCCACGACGCACGGCTGGTCGCTCGCATGCGCGACGCGGGCGCGGTGCTGGTCGGCGCGCTGAACATGGACGAGCACGCCTACGGCTTCACCACCGAGAACACGCACTACGGCCCCTGCCACAACCCGCACGACACCACCCGCATCGCGGGCGGCTCGTCCGGGGGAAGCGCGGCCGCCGTCGCGGGCGGGTTGGTGCCGCTGACCTTGGGGTCCGACACCAACGGCTCGATCCGTGTGCCCGCCTCGCTCTGCGGCATTTTCGGGCTGAAGCCCACCCTGGGCCGCCTGCCGCGCACGGGCTCTTTTCCCTTTGTGGGCAGCCTGGATCACCTGGGGCCGTTCGCCGCCAGCGTCAGCGACCTGACGGCAGCCTACGATGCGCTGCAAGGTCCAGACGCCGATGACGCGGCTTGCGCGCAATATGCCGCCGACCCCGTCCTGCCTTCACTGGCACACGGCGCGCGTTCGTTACGCGTCGCGGTGCTGGGCGGGTACTTCGCACAATGGGCCGGCCCGCAGGCGCGCCGCGCCGTCGACATCGCGGCGCAAGCACTGGGCGCCACCGCCGTCGTGGAACTGCCTGGCGCGGCTCAGGCCCGCGCGGCCGCATTCATCATCACCGCGGCCGAAGGCGGCGCGCTGCATCGCCGCAAGCTCGTCACGCACTACGACTACTACGAACCCCACTCCCGCGACCGCCTTGTCGCAGGCAGCCTGGTGCCTGCCGCCTGGGTCCAGCAGGCGCAGCGCGTGCGCCATCGCGTCTACCGCGAAGCGCTGGCCTTATTCAGCCAGTACGACGTGTTGATCGCGCCCGCCACACCCGTGTCCGCCACGAAGATAGGCACCGACTGGCTGACGCTGGCCGGTAAATCCATGCCGGCGCGCGCCAGCATGGGCCTGCTGACACAACCGATCTCGTGCATTGGCCTGCCGGTCTGCACCGCGCCCACGTGGCCCGAGACAGAACAGGACGGCCATCTGCCATTGGGCGTGCAACTGATCGGCGCCCCCTGGCGCGAAGCCGACTGCCTTGGCGCCGCTTATGCGCTGGAGCAGGCTGGCGTGTCGCGGGTCCGCACTCCCTGAACAGCCCCTTTCCGATATCCCTTCAAGGCCACGCTATGGAAACCGCTTTCGCCGCCATCGACATGCCGCGCACCCTGGCCGATTCGGCCTACGGATCGTTGAAACGGGACATTCTGGATTTCCGGCTGGCACCGGGTGACCGTTTCACGGAAACCGAGATCGCGGACCGCCTGCAGGTCAGCCGGACCCCTGTGCGCGAAGCGCTGTTCCGGCTGGAACGCGAGGGCTATCTGGAAGTCCGGCAGCGTAACGGCTGGCTGGTCAAGCCGCTGGACTTCAATACGCTGGACCATTTCTACGAACTGCGCAGCGTGCTTGAGACCGCCGCCGTGCATGCGCTGTGCGGCCCGGGCCTGGCGCCGGATCCCGCGCGTGCGCTGCAGGCGTTGGCGGACATCTGGCTGGTGGACGAAAGCGCACGTTCCAGCGATGGCGAATGGCTGGCAGATCTGGACGAACGTTTCCACATCGACCTGGTGGCCGCGGGCGGCAACCCCGAGATATCGCGGGTGCACCGCGCCGCCACCGAGCGCATCCGCATCGTGCGGCGGCTGGACTTCACCCTGCCCGACCGTGTCGGCAAGACCTACGAGGAACATGGCGCGATCCTGCGCGCCCTGCTGGCGCGCGACGCGGCCAACGCCGCCCGCTTGCTACAGGCCCATATCCAGGATAGCCAGACGGCGGTGCGCAAGATCACACTGCACCGCCTGTATTCCACGCGCCGCGCCAAGGCCGCTTGAGCCTGCGATTTGCAGAGGCCGTCAGCCGGCCCGCAGCCAGCGCTGCAGCACGCGCGTGATGACGGGAATGCAGACAAACACCATGATCGGCGTCAGGATCACGCTGGTGATCAACACGCGCCAGAATATCGGCAGGATGCTCAAGTGTTCGCTGACCAGTATCGAAAACACCAGCAGTACCGGAAAGTAGGCCAGCCAGATGCTGACCGCCTGCTTCCAGCGCGGCGGCGCGCTCGCGGCCTTGGGCGCGAACCAGCCGTCGGTGCCGCTGACACGATGCTCGTGGCTGGCCCGCACCAGGGTGGCCCCGCGCTCCAGCCACATCCGGCGAGGCAGGGATTTTTCCCACCGGGAAAGGCTGGCGGCATCGGTAAACCGCAACACGATCTGGTACTGGTCGCCGCCTTCCGGGGGCTGCAACACGCCCGACCCCAGAAACCCCGGAAAACCCGCCGCCAGGATTTCGCCCTGGCGCATCCAGGACAGAAAATCGCTATAGCGCTCGGGCGCGATATGCCGGGTGACCAACATGGTGACCGGGGCGGAAATGGCGGAACGGGACATGGCGGAACTCCTGGGCAGCGGTGCAGCTTGTTATGTCGTGCTGATGCAGTGCTAGTGCAGTGTTAACCCTAGCAAGCGGCGTGCCAGCCTGGCGAGGCGCGCCTCCCCTGGGG
>NZ_JBHFII010000039.1:246744-248173 GCF_057334215.1 Achromobacter maghribensis
CCTGGGGCGCGCGCGCCGGCGGGGGCTTTCCGGCCCATCCGCGCACCGCCGCAGACACCATATTGGTGATTACCCTAAAACCCGCACCGGAACGGTGCATATGGAGAAGACGCATGGATATCAATCTGCCCGACGTCGTGGCCGAGGTCACGGCAGCGTGCGAGCGCTACGAGACCGCCCTGGTCAACAACCAGCTGGACGTGTTGGACACCCTCTTCTGGAATAGCCCGCACACCTTGCGCTACGGCGCGGGCGAAAACCTGTATGGCTATGAAGCCATCCGCGCCTTCCGCGCCACGCGCTCGCCGCAGGGTCTGGCGCGCCGCGTCCTGCGCACGGCCATCACGACCTACGGCAACGACTTCGCCACCGCCAACCTGGAATTCCAGCGCGACGGCAGCGACCGCATCGGTCGCCAAAGCCAGACCTGGCTGCGCACGCCCGAGGGCTGGCGCGTGGTCTCCGCGCACGTCAGCCTGATGACATAAGGTTGTCTCGTTGAGTGGCCTCGTTGCGCCCCGTCACACACCACAGGCCTGCGCGCGATATCGATATGCGGAATCGGCATTGAGCAGGCTGCGGTCCAGGTCTACACTGGACTTTCCTTTACCCGTTGGAGCACACGCCTCATGAGCACCTACAAGATTGCGGTTTTCGTCGGAAGCCTGCGCGCTGCCTCCATCAACCTGCGACTGGCCCGCGCGCTGGAAAAGCTGGTTCCCGCCGAATTCAAGTTCGAGTACGTGAGCCTGGGCGACATCCCGCTCTACAACCAGGACAACGAAAACAACCTGCCGCCGCCTGCCGCCAAGCTCAAGCAACAGATCGCCGACGCGCAAGGTATCTTGTTCGTCTCGCCCGAACACAACCGCTCGGTGCCCGCCGCCATCAAGAACGCCATCGACTGGGGCTCGCGCCCGTGGGGCCAGAACTCGTGGCCCGGCAAGGCTGTCGGCATTGTCGGCGCATCGCCCAGCGCCGCCGGCACCGCGCTGATGCAGCAGCACCTGCGCAACATCCTGGCCGCCGAAGGCGCCAACGCGCTGACCACGCCGGAAGTCTTCCTGCAATACACGGAAGGCTTGGTCGACGATCAGTTCAACATCACCAATGAAGGCACGCGCAAATTCCTGCAAGGCTGGATCGACCGCTATGTCGATTGGGTCACGAAGCTGAACAGCTGATTGCCGCCGCCGCCGGCCCGGGGCCCTGCCCCCGCCGGCGCCGATCGCCCGATCTACCTCCGGGCGATCAAGCCCCTCGATGCGTCGAGGGGCTTTTTTTCATCCCGAAGAAGAGCCGAGCTCTCGATGATGCCTCGGCGTTTTTTAACCTGAAGAAGAACAGCCGCGCCACCGCCGGGCCGCCCCCAAGGCGGCGCAGCCCCCTCAGGGGGCAGCAAGCGCGCACAGCGCGCGCAGCGTGGGGG
>NZ_JBHFII010000040.1:0-2708 GCF_057334215.1 Achromobacter maghribensis
GCCAGACGCAGCAGGTCGGGCCGCAGGGTGGTGACCACGAATAGAATAGCCAGGCAGACCGTGACGGCCTGAGCGAATATCAGCCAATATCGGCGCATGATTTTGATAGGACGAGCAATGAAAAAAGTGGACTCCCACGTGCTGGCCAGCTGGCTGGACGACACCTTGCAAGCCGCCCGCTTCAAGGACTACTGCCCCAACGGCTTGCAAGTGGAGGGCCGATCTGAAGTCGGACACATTATCACCGGTGTCACCGCCAGCGAAGCCCTGCTGCGCACGGCGGTCGAACGCGGGGCCGACGCGGTGCTGGTGCATCACGGCTGGATGTGGCGCAACGAAGACCGCCGCGTCATCGGCACCCGCCGCACGCGCATGGCGCTGGCCCTGAAGAACGACCTTAACCTGTACGCCTACCACTTGCCGCTGGATGCGCACCCGACGCTGGGCAACAACGCGCAACTGGCCCGGGTGCTGGGCCTGACGCCGGCGCGCCGGGACGACGGCTCGCCGCTCACCTGTGGCCAGGACAACCTGGTCTGGCTGGGCCAGGCCCCCGGCCTGCAAACGCTTGCGCAACTAGGCGCGCGCGTGGCCGAACGCCTGGGCCGCCAACCCCTGGTCGTGGGTGACCCGGACCAGCCCGTGTCGCGCGTGGCCTGGTGCACGGGCGGCGCGCAAGGCATGCTGGCCGACGCGGTGGACGCGGGCGCCAGCGCCTACATCACGGGCGAGGTGTCGGAATCCACCGTGCACCTGGCGCGTGAGACCGGCGTGGGTTTCATCGCCGCCGGCCATCACGCAACCGAGCGCTATGGCGCAAAAGCGCTGGGTCAGGCCGTGGCCGAACGTTTCGGGATCAAGGTCGAGTTCGTCGACATCGACAACCCGGCATAGAACGCGCTGCCCACGACCTGCCATCCGCCCCCCGAAAGGGGGCGTTTTCATTTCACGATGCCGCCGCCACGTGCGCCAGGCACCCCGCGAATCCGTCGGAATCGGCTCCGGGAAAACCAGAGGGTCTGGTCAAACCCGCGCCTGTGCGTCGCGTCTGGTCAATCGCGGTTCTCTCCCTGTCAATTCTGGCTGACGACCCCCGCCCTAGCATTCCATGCAGTTGCCCGCCGCCGACGCCCTCCCGGCCGGGCCTCCTACGGAGCCACTGCATGCTGACCCTCTACGACCACCCGCGCTCTGGCAACTGCTACAAGGTCCGCCTATTTCTTGCCCTCATCGGCAAGGCCTACCAAAGCACCTTTGTCGACGTGCTGGCCCGCAAGAACCAGACCGCGGCGTTCGAGCGCATCAGCGCCTTTCAGCAGGTCCCCGCGATGACCGATGGCGACATCACCGTCTGGGACAGCCACGCCATCCTGCTGCACCTTGCGCACCACTACGCGCCCGAGTGGTTGGCGCCTTTGCCCCGCATCGGCGCCATGCACGCCTGGCTATCGGTATCCGCCAACGAAATCGCAAACAGCCTGCAACCGCTGCGCTTGACCCGCGTCGTGAGCCACGCCGAGGCCGCCCACCACCTGGGCGTGAGCGAGGCGCTGCTCGACATCCCGGGCATGCAAGCCCGCACGGACCGCGTCCTGCGCGGCATGGACAAGCGCCTTTCGGAACACATGTGGCTGGCCGGTGCCGACGCGCCCACCGTGGCCGACATCGCCTGCTACGGCTACGCGGCGCTGGCCGAAGAAGCCGCCATCGACGTCGCCGCCTATCCCGCCATGGCGGCATGGCGCGAACGCATACGGCAGTTGCCGGGATATGTGACGCCAGGCACCTGAACCTGGCGCGCAACGACACAAAACCATTACGACAAGACAAGAGGAAACCACATGGACGCCATACCCGCCGCGCAGCCTGCTGCCCGATCACACAAGAAACCAAACCTGTTCCGGGTCGCCGTCGCGACCGTCATCGGCACCGCCGTGGAGGCCTTCGACTTCCTCGCCTACGGAACCGCCGCGGCCCTGGTTTTCAACAAGATCTTCTTTCCGCAATTCGATCCGGTGACTGGCACGCTGGCGGCCTTTGGCGCGTTCGCCAGCGGCATGCTGGCGCGTCCCATCGGCGGCATCCTGTTCGGCCACTTCGGCGATCGCGTCGGCCGTAAATCCATGCTGACGCTGAGCCTGCTGCTGATGGGCCTGTGCACCGTGCTCATCGGCCTGCTGCCAACCTATGAACAGATCGGCATCTCGGCCGCCGTGCTGCTGGTGGTGCTGCGCATCGGCCAGGGGCTGTCGTTCGGCGGAGAAATGGGCGGCGCCATGCTGATGGCGGTCGAGCATGCGCCGCCAAAGTGGAAGGCGTTCTTCGGCAGCCTGCCGCTGGTGGGCGCGCCCTTGGGCATCCTGCTGTCGGTGGGGTCCTTCGCGCTGGTGACGCGGCTGCCGGAAGAGGACTTCCTGTCCTGGGGCTGGCGCCTGCCGTTCCTGGCCAGCGCCGTACTCATTGTCGTGGGCCTGTTCATCCGCCACGGCATCGACGAATCCCCCGAGTTCGAACGCGTCAAGCGCGAGCGCGCGCAGGCCAGGCAACCGCTGGAAGACAAAATGCCCCTGCGTGAGCTGCTGCGCGCGCACGGCAAATCGCTCTTGCTGTGCATCGGCTGCAAGATTGCCGAAGTCACGCTGATCTACACCTTCTTGGTGTTCTCGGTGTCCTACGCCTGTCTCTTATACACATCTGACGCTGCCGAC
>NZ_JBHFII010000041.1:0-8426 GCF_057334215.1 Achromobacter maghribensis
CCCTCGGGCTTGTCGACTCCCCGCGCGCCCCAGACCACCCAAGCGCCAGACTCCAGCAGCTGTGCCCTGACGTCAGCCGGGGAGGGCGGCGTGCTTGGGGTTCCCACCAACGGCGGGTGGTGGTGGAAGATCTTGCGGGGCCGCTCCCTGCCGGCCTCGTGGAGCTTACGCAGCGTCTTGCGTCGTGGCTTTCTGCGCCGCGCGTGTGGGTGGGGCTGTCGATCATGACCGCATGATGGGTTTCGCGCGTTGGACACTCTCATCCTGATGCCGGACTTATCGCGCTACACCCGTCGCTCCACCCCCTAATGACTGCGGGACCTCAAAGAAACCGACTCGTCACCCACGCGCAAGCGACCACCGCGCGACGCACCACCACCTCGTATGCCGATGGGCGACCTACGAAGCGCTCATCGGTCGCATAAAAAGCCGACCACGACCTACGAATCCCCCCCATCACTTCCCGTAAACCAAATCCCTCAACCCCAAGGACAGTCCCGGCCAGTAGGTAATCACGATCAAGCAGACAATCACCACCCCGACAAACGGAATCAGCGGCCTGACTATCCGCTCCAGCGGCAGCTTGGCCACCGCGCAAGCGGCGAAGAGGTTCACGCCGAACGGCGGGGTGATCATGCCCAGCGCCAGGTTCACCACCATGATGATGCCGAAGTGCACCGGCTCCACCCCGAACTTCATTGCCACCGGCAGCAGCAACGGGGCCAGCACCACGATCGATGCCGACGTCTCGATGAACATCCCGATCAGGAACAGCGCCGCGTTCACGCCCATCAGGAACGAGAACTTTGTTTCGAAGATCTGCGACAGCCACGTACCTAGCGCATCCGGGATGCCCGCGCGGTTCAGCAGGAAGCTGAAGACGCCGGCGTTGGCGATCACGAACATGATCACGGCGGTGGACACCACGGACTTGTGCAGCGTCACGGACAACTGCTTGAAGCTGAGGCGGCGGTAGATGAACTTGCCGACCACCACCGCGTACATCACGGCCACCACCGACGCTTCGGTCGGTGTGAACACGCCACCGTAGATGCCGCCCAGGATGATCACGGGCATCATCAACGCCAGCCAGGCGCTCTTGAACGCCGGCCACAGCGGCAGGCGGCCTTCGCCGTCGCGCTTGCCCAGGTTGTTGCGCTTGGCGTAGAACCACACGTAGAACATCAGCGCGACGCCGATCAGGATGCCGGGCATCACGCCGGCAATGAAGAGCTCGCCGGTGGACGTGTCGGTGGACACGGCGTAGAGAATCATCGGGATCGACGGCGGAATGATCACGCCCAATTCGGCCGCGCTGGCCTGTAGCGACGCGGCAAACGGCGCCGGGTAGCCGTGGCGGACCATCGCCGGGATCAGGATCGCGCCCACGGCGAACGTGGTCGCCACGCTGGAGCCGGCCACTGCCGCGAAGATCATGCAGGTCAGCACGCAGGTGCAGGCCAGGCCGCCCTGGATGCCGCCCACCACGCTCTTGGCGAATTCCACCATGCGTTCGGAAATGCCGCCGGCTTCCATCAGGTTACCGGCCAGGATGAAGAAGGGAATGGCGACCAACGGATACTTGTCCAGCGCGGCGTACAACTGCTGGGCAACCACCACCCAGGGCAGGCCGGCGGTGCCGACGCCCGCCAGGCTGGCCAGGCCGATCGACACGGCGACCGGCACGGACAGCCCGAAGAAGATCAGCATCGAGACAATCATTATTTGGGACATGGCGATATCTGCTGCGTAGGTTCGTTGGGGCGGCTTAGCCTTGCGCGTCGTTGCGCACGGGCACGTCGTCTTCTTCGCCGGCGCACCAGCGGGCCAGCACGGCGATGGCGGCCAGCGTCGCGCCGACGGGGATCGCCAGGTAGATCCAGGAAATCGAGATATCCAGGCTGGGCACGGTCTGGAAGCGCACGCGATAGGTCATGTTGCCGCCGATCCAGGCCAGGAAGCCCAGAAAGACCGCGCAGATCAGGCCGATCACCGTTTCCAGCACGCGGCGCTTGGCGCCACCGAGCAGGTTGCGCAGCAGTTCAACGCTGATCATCGCGCCGTGGCGAAAGGCCAGGGCCACGCCCAGCAGCACGGTCCAGATCAGGAGGGCGCGGGTCAGCACCTCGCTCCAGTCGGCGGGCGACTGCAGCACGAAGCGGGCAATGACCTGGTAGAAGGCGGCAGCCGCGGCGGCTACCAGCAGAAGTTGGGCAAGAACCGAGACCAGCTTGAACAGGCCGCGGTCGAAAGCGCAGAGCAAACGCATGATGAATCCCGATGGCGTCAAACGCACAGGGTGGAAAACGGCAGGCAGCGGGACGAGAATCCCGCCGCCTGAAGGCATGGCGCCCGGGTGGGGCGCCCGCCGCTTACTTGGTGTCGCGGATCGCGTCGACCAGCTTCTTGTCGAACTTCTTGTAGTACTCGGGGTAGGCGGGCTCGACGGCGGCGGCAAAGGCGGCGCGGTCCACTTCGGACACCTGCATGCCTTCCTTCTTCAGCTGTTCGACGCCGGTTTTCTCGATGTTGTCCACGTAGGCGCGCATCGCCATGGCGGATTCCTTGCCGGCCTTGTCGAAGTTGGCCTTGTCGGCGGCCGACAGGCCGTCATAGACATTGGCCGACATCAACACCAGCGCCGGGCCGTACACGTGGCCGGTCAGCGACAGGTACTTCTGCATTTGCGACAGCTTGGCCGACGTGATCACCGACAGCGGGTTTTCCTGGCCGTCGATGGTGCCTTGCTGCAGGGCGGTGGCCACTTCAGGCCAGGCCATGGGCGTGGGCAGGATGCCGATCTGGCGGAAAGCCGTGATGTGGATGGGGTTTTCCGTGGTGCGGATCTTCAGGCCCTTGGCGTCGGCCGGGGTCTTGACCGGGCGCACGTTGTTGGTCAGGTGGCGAAAGCCCTGTTCGCCCCAGGCCAGGGCGATGATGCCGCGGCTGGGAAATTTGGCCAACATGTCCTGGCCGATCTTGCTGTCCAGCACCGCGCGGGCGTGTTGGAGGTCGCGCAGCAGGAAGGGGATATCGAAAACCCCAGTCTCGGGAACAAAATTGAGGGTAGCCCCTGTCGAAACGATGGCCAGGTCGATGGTGCCGATCTGCAGGCCTTCGATGACTTCGCGTTCGCCGCCCAGCGCGCTGTTGGCGAATTGCTGTACCTTGTACTTGCCGTTGGACGAGGCCTCGATGGACTTGGCCATGGCTTCGGCGCCCGCGCCGTAGTGCGACGAGGTCGACAGGGCGTAGGCCATCTTCAGGGTGGTCTGGGCTGCCGAGGGCAGGGATGTGGCGGCCGCGCAGGCGGCCAGAATCGTGGCCGCAAGCCAGGATTTACGCATTGTCTTCTCCGGTATTAGGTATCTTGATGGGCGGCATTGCCTCCCGCCCCGGGATGATATCGGGATTCGGACGCCTTATAGGCGGTTAGTTAACATTGATGAATGATGGATTTCCCTGATATGTCACAGGCCAAGCGCCCCGGTTTCTGGTCCACCCTGCGCCTGGGCGCCAGGATGATGATGCGCGATGCCCGGGCGGGCGAGCTGCGCCTGTTGGTGCTGGCGCTGGTCGTGGCGGTGGCTGCCGTCACCAGCGTGGGCTTCCTGGCCGACCGGGTCGGCCGGGCGCTGGAACGCGACGCCGGGCAGATGCTGGGCGCCGACCTGGTGCTGGACGCCGACGAACCGGTGCCCGCCGCGTTCCTGGACCAGGCGCGCGAGCGCGGCCTGGCGCTTTCCAGCACCTGGCAGTTCCCGTCGATGGTCGGGGCCGGCGACGGCGCGCAACTGGCGGCGCTGAAGGCGGTGGAGCCGGGCTACCCGCTGCGCGGGGCCCTTCGCGTGGCCGAAGCGCCCTTCGCCCCGGATGCGCCCACCCGCGACATTCCCGCCGAGGGCGCCGTCTGGGTGGACGCGCAACTGCTGTCGCTGCTGAACCTGAAAGTGGGCGACACCCTGAACGTGGGCGATGCCCACCTGCGCATCGACCGCGTGATTACCTACGAGCCGGACCGCGGCATGCAGTTCGTCAATGTGGCGCCGCGCGTGCTGCTGCGCGCAAGCGACCTGCCGGCCACCGGCCTGATCGCGCCGGGCAGCCGCATCGGCTACGCCATGCTGGTGGCCGGTCAGCCGGACGCCGTGGCCGGATATTCGGCCTGGCTCAACCAGAATCTGAAGCGCGGCCAGAAGGTTGCCACGCTGGAGTCCGGCCGGCCGGAGGTGCGCCGCACCCTGGACCGCGCGCAGCGCTTCCTGTCCCTGGTGGCGTTGCTGGCCGTGCTGATTTCCGCGGTGGCCGTGGCGCTGGCCGCCGGCCGCTACATGACCCGGCACCGCGATGGCATTGCCGTCATGCGCTGCCTGGGCGCCGTGCAGTCGCAGGTGTCGCGGATGCTGACCCTGGAGTTCACGCTGGTCGGCCTGTTTTCGTCCGCCGCGGGCTGCCTGCTGGGGTACGCGGTGCACCAGGTGCTGGTGATGCTGCTGGGGTCGCTGATCGACACGCAGTTGCCCGCGCCGTCCGCCATTCCCGCCTTGCAGGGCGTGCTGACCGGCCTGTTGCTGCTGCTGGGGTTCGCCTTGCCCGCGCTGGCGCAGTTGCGCCATGTGCCGCCGGCCCGGGTGCTGCGCCGCGACGCCGACACGATCAGCGCCCGCAGCGCCTTCGGCTACGCGCTGGGCGCCACGGGCTTTGCCCTGCTGATCTGGTGGTTCGCGGGCGACGCCAAGCTGGGCGGCGTGGTGGCCGGGGGATTTCTGGGCGCTTTCGCCGTATTCGCGCTGGTGGCGTGGCTGTGCATCCTGGGCCTGGCGCGGCTGCGCGGGCTGGCTTCGGGGCTGCCCGCGCTGCGTTTCGCGCTGGCCGGGGTGGTGCGCCGGCGCGCCGCCACGATCACGCAGGTCTGCGCGCTTGCGGTGGGCCTGATGGCGTTGCTGTTGCTGACCATGACGCGCACCGACCTGATCGACGGCTGGCAGCGCACGATGCCGCCGGATGCGCCCAACCGCTTCCTGATCAACGTGCAGCCCGACCAGCGCCAGGCCGTGACCGATGCGCTGACCCGCGAGGGCCTGGGCCGCATCGCGTTGTCGCCGATGGTGCGCGGGCGGCTGATCGCCATCAACGGCAAGCCCGTCGGCCCTGATGATTACGAAGAACCGCGCGCCAAGCGGCTGGTGGACCGCGAGTTCAACCTGTCCTATGGCGACGAAATGCCGTCGACCAACAAGATCGAGCAAGGCCGCTGGCTGGCGCCGGGCTCATCCGAGGTGTCGCTGGAATCGGGGCTGGCCAAGACGCTGGGCCTGAAACTGGGCGACAAGATGACCTTCGATGTGGCCGGCCAGCAGGTCGAGGCGGCCGTGTCCAGCACCCGGCGCGTGGATTGGGATACGATGCGCGTCAATTTTTTCGCCATCCTGACCCCGGCCGCGCTTGCCGACATGCCCCAAAGCTGGATCACTTCCTTTTACCTGCCGCCTGAAAAGGCGGCAGTGCTGCCCGCGCTGGTGCGCGAGTTCCCGAACCTGACCGTGTTCGACGTGGGCGCCATCCTGCAGCAATTGCAGTCGGTGCTGAATGAAGTGGGCAAGGCGGTTCAGCTGCTGTTCCTGTTCACCCTGGCGGCCGGCGTGCTGGTGCTGTCGGCGGCGCTGACGGCCACCCGCGACGAGCGCATGCGCGAAGCCGCGGTGCTGCGAGCGCTGGGCGCCACGCGCAGCCAACTGGCGCGGTCCCAGCGCATCGAGCTTTGGGCCGTGGGCGGGCTGGCCGGCCTGCTGGCGGCGGCCGGCGCCACCGCGATCGCTTGGGTTTTATCAACCCAGGTGTTCGATTTCACCATTACCCTCAGCCTCTGGCCGTGGCTGGCCGGTATCGGCGCGGGTATGCTGGGCGCCTGGGCAGGCGGCGCCCTGGCCCTGCGCGGCGTGTTGCGCACGCCGCCCCTGGTCACTCTTCGAGAAACCTGATGACGTCCCGCGTCCATACCATTACTGAACCCGTGGAAAACACCCGCAGCGTTTTTGACCTTCTTGGCGGCGAGCCCGGCGTGCGTGCGCTGGTCGACCGCTTTTACGACTTGATGGACATGGAGCCCGACCTGAAGGCGCTTCGCGCCGCCCACGGGCCCAGCCTGGACCAGGCGCGCGACAAGCTGTTCTGGTTCCTGTGCGGGTACTTTGGCGGTCCCGACCACTATATTGAACGCTTCGGCCATCCCCGTTTGCGCGCACGCCATTTGCCGTTCTCGATCGGCGAGGTCGAGCGCGACCAGTGGGTGACTTGCATCGGGCGCGCCATGGAAGACCAGGGCATTGCCCCGCCGCTGGTGGAGCGGCTGCTGGAATCGTTCTACGGCGTGGCCGACTGGATGCGCAACCGTGAAGGCTGACGATCCCCGTAATGGCGCCCAGCGTCAGTCCTGGCCGGGGCCGCTTGGCGGCGCCATGCTCAGCGACGCGTCTCGCCTGGCCGGATCGGGCCCTGAAATCTTCAACCCGGCGCATTATGGCGACCGGGCCCGTCCCGTGGACGCTGGCGGCCGCCAGGCGGCGTGGTTCGTGCAGGGCCAGGGCTGGCAGGGCGTGCTGCGCCGCTACCGTCGCGGCGGCATGATCGCCCGCGTCAGCCGCGATGCCTATCTCTGGAACGGCGAAGACCGCACGCGCAGCTTCCGCGAATACCGGTTGCTGGCCGCCATGCGCGCCCAGGGGCTGGCCGTGCCCGCGCCGCTGGCCGCCGCGTATTGGCGCCAGGGCCCCATCTACCGGGCGGCCATCGTGGTCGAACGGATCCCCGGCGTGCGGCCCCTGGCCCACGCGCTGGCCGAGCCGCTGTGGCGCGCGGTGGCGGATGCCATCGTCCGCATGCACCGCGCCGGTGTCTGGCACGCCGACCTGAACGCCTTCAACATCCTGATCGGGGGCGATGGCCAGGTCTGGCTGATCGATTTCGACCGCGGCACCCAGGGCGCGTTGTCGGATCGGCAGCGTCAAGCCAACCTGGACCGCCTGCGCCGGTCGCTGGTCAAAGTGGCGGGAGAAGAGGGCGATCGCTTCTGGATGAAGCTGCGCGACAGCTACTGGACGGCATGGGGCGTCGGCGTCCAACCCTGATCCGGCGCGGGGGCGCCCGTTTGCCGTCATCGGGCCCCAATTGCGTCGAAGATCCCCTGAAGTTGGGCGGCCGACCGCCAAAAGGCTTTATGATTTCGCCTTTTGGTAGTCCTGACACACACGGCATACAGCAAGGGGGCTCGTAATGGAACTAAGGGCGGGAATGCGCTGGGCGCTAGGCGCGGTGTTGGTCGCGGCATCGGCATCGTCGGCGGTCGCGCAGAACAAGGTCGTCAACGTCTACAACTGGGCCGAATACACGGCGCCGGACACGATTCCGGGTTTCGAAAAGGAAACCGGCATCAAGGTCCGCTATGACGTCTACGACAGCAACGACACGCTGCAGGCCAAACTGCTGGCCGGCAAGTCGGGTTACGACGTCGTTGTCCCGTCCACCCATTACGCCTCGCGCCAGATCGAGGCCGGCCTGTTCCAGAAGCTGGACAAGTCCAAGATCCCGAACTGGAAGTACCTGGACCCCGAAGTGATGGCGCTGGTGGCGACCGTCGATCCCGGCAACGAGCACGCGATCCCCTGGGGCTACGGCACCAACGGCCTGGGCTACAACGTCACCAAGGTCAAGCAGATCATGGGCGACAACGTCGACCTGGGCAGTTGGGACATGATCTTCAAGCCCGAGAACGCCGCCAAGCTGAAAGAATGCGGCATCTCGATGCTGGACGAAGCCGCGCAAGTATTCCCGGCGGTGCTGAAGTACCTGGGCAAGGATCCCAACAGCACCAATCCCGACGACTACAAGGCCGCGCTGGATGTGCTGAAGCAGATCCGCCCGTATATCCGCCAATTCAGTTCGTCGGGCTACATCGACGAACTGGCCGTCGGCGACCTTTGCATGGTCTACGGCTTTTCGGGCGACGTCATGATCGCCAGGAAGCGCGCGCAGGAAGCCAAGAAGGCGTATGAAGTGAACTACTTCATCCCGAAGGGCGGCGCGCCCGCGTGGTTCGACCTGATGGTCATCCCCAAGGATGCCCCGCATCCGGAAGAGGCCCTGGCGTTCATCAACTACATTGAAACGCCCAAGGTCCATGCGGCCATCACCAACACCATGTTCTATCCCAACGCCAACAAAGAGGCGCGGCAGTACGTGGTGAAGGACGTGGCCGACAACCCCATGATCTACCCGCCGGCCGAGGTCGCGAAGACCCTGTACGTGATCAAGGCGCTGCCCTTGAACGTGCAACGCCTGCAAAACCGGATGTGGTCCGAGCTGAAGTCTGGAAGATAAGTCATCATGAGCGATAGCCGTTACTCGGCGCCGCATACGGTCGAGGCGGG
>NZ_JBHFII010000041.1:8477-23540 GCF_057334215.1 Achromobacter maghribensis
ACCCGGACGAGTTCGTCCGGGTCTCCGATGTGGTCAAGATTTTTGGCGATGTGGTCGCCGTGCGTTCCGTCAACCTGTCCGTCAAGCGCAACGAGATCTTCGCGCTGCTGGGAAGCTCCGGCAGCGGCAAATCCACCTTGCTGCGCATGCTGGCCGGTTTCGAGGAAGCGACGTCCGGGCAGATACTCCTGGACGGCGAAGACATCACCAGCGTGCCGCCGTACCGGCGCCCCGTGAACATGATGTTCCAGTCGTATGCGCTGTTCCCGCACATGACGGTCGAAGCCAATGTGGCGTTCGGCCTGAAGCAGGAAGGCGTGGACCGCGCTGAGATCCACGACCGTGTGTTCGAAGCCCTGGACCTGGTCCAGATGGCGGGCTATTCGCGCCGCAAGCCGAACCAGCTGTCTGGCGGCCAGCAGCAACGCGTGGCCTTGGCGCGAAGCCTGGTCAAGCGCCCCAAGCTGCTGCTGCTGGACGAACCCATGTCGGCGCTGGACAAGCAGATCCGCCAGAAGACCCAGATCGAACTCGTGAAAATCCTGGAGCAGGTCGGCGTGACTTGCATCATGGTGACCCACGACCAGGAAGAAGCCATGACCATGGCGCACCGCCTGGCCGTCATGACCGAAGGGCAGATCGTTCAGTGCGGCACGCCGCAGGACGTCTACGCGTTCCCGAATTCGCGCTTCGTGGCCAGCTTCATCGGGTCGACCAACATGTTCACCGGCACCATCGTGGTCGATGAACCCGACCACGTGGCGATCGAATGCGCCGAGCTGACGCGGCCGCTGTTCGTGAACCATGGCGTCTCGGAACCGCTGGGCATGGAAGTGCACGTCTCCATCCGGCCCGAACGGCTGGTGGTGTCGCGCGAGCAACCCGCCGGCGAATACAACTGGGCCCACGGCATGGTCAGCCACATGGCCTGGATGGGCAGCTACGCGCTGTATCAGATCCGCCTGGATTCCGGCAAGACGGTCGAGGCCAGCGTGCCCAGCCTGCTGCTGGCCCAGATGGACGCCCCGGGCATCGACGAAGAAATCTTCGTCAGCTGGGATGCCGATAGCGCGACGGTGCTGGCGTCATGATCCGGTTTTCGCCCCGCGACTGGTTGCCGTCGGGCCGGGCGCTGGCGGTGGTGCCGCCGTTCGCCTGGCTGGTGCTGTTCCTGCTGCTGCCTTTCCTGCTGGTGCTGAAGATCAGCTTTGCCGAAGTCAAATTCGGCATTCCGCCGTATACGTCGCTGGCTGAATTCCAGGACGAAGCCGTGCAGTTCAGTCTGCACCTGCGCGGCTACATCCTGCTGTTCACCGACAGCCTGTATTTCAAGACCTACCTTAGCTCGGTGAAGATCGCCGGCATCACCACGCTGATCTGCGTGCTGATCGGTTACCCCATCGCCTACTACATCGCGCGCTCTTCGCCGCGGGTGCGCAACCTGCTGCTGCTGGGCGTGATCCTGCCATTCTGGACGTCGCTGCTGCTGCGCGTGTATGCCTGGGTCGGCATCCTGCGCAACGACGGCCTGCTGAACAATCTGCTGCAAAGCCTGGGGCTGATTTCAAGCCCGCTGGAAATCTACCGTACCGACGTGGCGGTCTACATCGGCATGGTCTATGCGTACCTGCCGTTCTTCATCCTGCCGCTGTACGCGACGCTCGTGAAGATGGATTTGCGCCTGCTGGAAGCCGCGTATGACCTGGGTGCCAAGCCCTGGCAGGCGTTTTGGCAGATCACCGTGCCCCTGTCGCGCCAGGGCGTCATCGCGGGCGCCATGCTCGTGTTCATTCCTGCGGTGGGGGAATACGTGATCCCCGAAATGCTGGGGGGCGCCAATACCTTGATGATGGGCCGCGTCATGTGGAACGAATTCTTCAATAACGCCGACTGGCCCATGGCGTCGGCGGTGACCTGCGTGATGGTGCTGTTGCTGCTCGTGCCCCTGGTCTACTTCCAGTACAACCAGGTCAAGCAGCAGGAACAAGGCAGTGGAGGCCGCAAATGAAGGGGCCCAACAAGACACTGCGCGCCGTTGTGCTGGGGCTGGGGTATTTCTTCCTGTATGTGCCCATCGTCAGCCTGATGGCGTTTTCGTTCAATGAGTCGCCCACCGTCACATCGTGGGCCGGTTTTTCGTTCCGCTGGTATCACGCGCTGTTCAACGACGATGCGCTGCTGCGGTCGGCCTGGCTGTCGTTCCGCATCGCGGCGATGACGGCGACGGCGGCCGTCATCATCGGCACGTGGGCCGGGTATGTGCTGGGGCGCATGGGCCGCTTCCGCGGATTCTCGCTCTACGTCGGCATGCTGAGCGCGCCGCTGGTCATCCCCGAAGTCGTGCTGGGGATTTCCTTGCTGCTGATGTTCGTGGAACTGCGGGGCAGCCTGGGTTGGCCGGCCGAAAACGGCATCTTCACGATCTGGGTGGGGCACGTGACGCTGTGCATGGCGTTCGTGGCCGTTGTCATCCAGACCCGCATCCGCGACCTGGACCGATCGCTGGAAGAGGCGGCGCTGGACCTGGGCGCCACGCCCATTACCGTGTTCTTCAAGATCACGCTTCCGCTGATCGCGCCGGCGCTGGCCTCGGCCTGGCTGCTGTCGTTCACGCTGTCGCTGGATGACGTCGTCCTGGCGTCGTTCCTGTCCGGTCCCAGTTCCAGCACGCTGCCGATGGAGGTGTTCTCGCGAGTGCGGCTGGGCCTGAAACCCGAGATCAACGCGCTTGCCACCCTGTTCATCCTTGCGGTGGGCACGTGCGTGATCCTGGCCAACCGCCTGCAATGGCGCAAGGAGTCCGAACCCAAATGAAGCAACAAACCACCCTGTACGGCCTGACCAAGTGCAGCACCTGCATCAAGGCGCGCGACTGGCTGTCGGCGCACGGCGTCGAGCACGTTTTCGTGGATTATCGCGATCAGCCGGTGCCGGCGGCCACGCTGAAAGCCTGGTCGGACAAGGTCGGCGGCTGGGAAAAGCTGGTCAACCGCACGTCGATGACGTGGCGCAACCTGCCCGAAGACCGCAAGACGGCGCACACCGATACTCAATGGAGCCAACTGATCGCGGAATATCCCGCACTGGTTCGCCGCCCCGTCACGGTGACGCCGGATGGCGAAGTCACCGTGGGCTTCAGCGAAAAGCGCTACGGCGAACGCTTCGCCTGATACGGCGCCTGCGGCGATGGCAGCCTCCATCCAGACATCGGGCAACGCCGCACTGGCGTTGCCCGATGCTTTTTTCAATCGCGATACCACCGAGCTGGCGCGCGATCTGTTGGGCAAGGTCATCCGCCATCGCCTGGACGGTCTGTGGCTGTCGGCCCGCATCATCGAGACCGAAGCCTACTACCTGGAAGAAAAGGGCAGCCATGCGTCGCTGGGCTACACCCACAAGCGCCGGGCGCTGTTCATGGATGGCGGCGTTATCTACATGTATTACGCGCGGGGCGGCGACTCGCTGAACTTCAGCGCCGCGGGCCCCGGCAACGCCGTACTGATCAAATCCGCCCATCCTTGGACGGACGCGCGGTCAGGTCCCGATGCCCTGGCCCGGATGCAGCAACTGAATCCGGATGCGCAAGGCCGGCCGCGTCCGCCGTCGCGCTTGTGCGCGGGCCAGACGCTGCTGTGCCGGTCGCTGGGCTTGAAGGTGCCCGAGTGGGACGCACGCCGCTTCGACCCCGACGCGCTCTATGTCGAAGACGTGGGCGATTCGCCGGAATTCCTGATCTGCACGACACGCCTGGGCATCCCGCCAGGACGAGACGAACATCTGCATTATCGTTTTGTGGACCCCGCCTACGCCGCGGTCTGCACGCGCAATCCGCTGCGGCGCGGCCAGCGCGCGGGGCACGACTATGTGTGGGTGGACCGCCAGGGCATCGTATTGCCCGAGGACCCTCGGCCGGGCATGCGCTAGGCGCTGCCCGTGTCCTGTATGCGCTTCTCCAGGGATTCGCGCATTTCCTTGTACTTGCGCGCGATGCGCTTGCGGTTCAGCGACTTGCTCCACGCGTAGAGCGGCACCAGCGGCAGCACCCCGAATCCGTCGATCAGATACAGGCCCTGCTTGCCGTCGGCGTTCAGGCCGCAGGCAATATTGCTGGCCGACACGTCATGCAACACGACGTGGGCGTCGGCCAGGTCTTCGAAAAATTCGTCCAGCTGTTCAAAAAAGTGGTCGTCGACCTTGCCCTGCTGGGCCAGGTCGGCCACGGTGGGCGCAATATCGCCCGCCGGATCCGTGATTTTCTCGACCAGCAGGCCAAGCCCCAACGTGGTCTGCGCCACCCCCAGGATGCGCGCCATGGGCACTTGCCACACGCCGGAGGGGCGGGTGGTCGTGGTGACATATTCGGATATTTCGTTCAGGTAGACGCGGTAGGCGCTTTCACGCTGGTACTGCTTGTACCAGCGCTTGAACGGCCGCGCTTCCAGATAAATGGCGCGGGCACGCATGTCCATCACCTTGACCAGCAGCGAAGGGGCATGGGGGTGCTGGAAAATGTGGCGGTCGCCGCCTGTCGCGAGGGGATGTTCGGCGTTCAGGTCCAGCGGGCCGAAGACCGACTGGAACGACACCCAGGGTCGACAGGAAGGAAGATCAGCGGGATTCAAATGAGGGCCGGGCGATCAGTTCAGGGTGGGGCAAGTTTAATCCCGTTGCGCGCCGGCCGCGCTCAGGGGCGGTCAAAGTCCTGTCGTCTGGTTACAACGGGGGGCGGATGCGTCCTACAATTCCGGCTTTGGAGATGCCTCTTTTGAACGACATTCTGCTTTGGGTCGCCGCGGGCGGCGCCGTGTTGGCTTGCCTGGCGGCCGTGCTGGCATGGTTGCGGCCCCCCGCAAGGGACGCCCGGCTGGACGCCTTGCTGGAAGGTCTGGAACGCACCGAACGCGCGCTGCGCGCCGACATCACCGAAGGCCAGCGCGGCTTGCGCAGCGAATTCGCGGAGTCCACCCGCGCGCTACGGCTGGAATTGTCGCAATCGCATGGCGACCTGCGTGCGGGCTTATCGCGGGACGCCCAAGCCGCCCGCGCGGAATCGGCCGAGTCCCTGGCGCGCTTTGCCGCCGGTTTTGGCGAGCAATTGCAGGGACTGATCCAGATCAACGAGCGCCGCCTGATGGAAGTGCGCGCCACGGTGGATCAGCGCCTGCAATCGTTGCAGACGGACAACAGCGCCAAGCTGGACGAGATGCGCCGGACGGTGGATGAAAAACTCCATGCCACGCTGGAGCAGCGGCTGGGTGAATCCTTCAAGCTGGTGTCCGACCGGCTGGAGGCGGTGCATAAAGGCCTGGGCGAAATGCAGGCCCTGGCCGCGGGAGTCGGCGACCTGAAGCGCGTGTTGACCAACGTGAAGTCGCGAGGCACGTGGGGCGAAGTGCAACTGGCCCGGCTGATCGAAGACAACATGACGCCCGACCAGTACGCCAGCAATATCAAGCCGGTGCCGGGCAGCGACGCCGTTGTCGAGTTCGCCATCCGCCTGCCGGGGCGGGGCGAAGGCGGCGAACCCGTCTGGCTGCCGATCGACGCGAAGTTTCCCAAGGAAGAATACGAGCGCCTGATGGACGCCCAAGAGGCCGCGGACGCGGAAGGCGTGAAAGCGGCCGGCGCCGCGCTGGGCCGGGCGGTCGAGGTGCAGGCCAGGCTGATCGCCAGCAAGTACGTCGCGCCGCCGCACACGACCGACTTCGCCATCATGTTCCTGCCCACGGAAAGCCTGTATGCCGAGGTGTTGAGGCGCCCGGGCCTGCTGGATAAGCTGCATGACCTGCGCATCAACGTGGCCGGGCCCAGCAATCTGGCCGCCTTGCTGAACAGCTTGCAGATGGGATTCCGCACGTTGGCGATCGAGCAGCGGTCCTCCGAGGTGTGGCAGGTGCTGCGCGCCGTCAAGACCGAATTTGGCAAGTTCGGCGAAACGCTGGCCAGCGTCAAGAAGACGCTGGATACCGCCAGCAACAAGATCGGCCAGACCGAAGTGCGCACCCGCGCGATGCTCAGAAACCTGAAAAGCGTCGAAGCCTTGCCCGAGGCCGACGCTTTGCGGTTATTGGGGGCAGGGCCGGAGGCCGAAGCCGATGGGGACGGTGATGCCGATGGCGGCTTGAACGAAGAGGGCGACGCCCCGCCAGCGCCCGCTCGCGGCGCGATCTGATCCGGTCGGGCGGGCAGGGCAGTTTTTGAATCGGCGTCGGCCGCCGCCCTGCAAGCTTGTTGGCCACGCGGACTGTCGATATCCTGGCATGTGCGGCATGTTGCCGTCGAACCCTGGAGCATCGCAAGCATGAGCCCCGCTGAACGCCATGATTCCTCTTCCCTCGACGCGACGGCGCTGGGCGCCGATATCGCCCAAGGGGTCACGACCGCGCTTGCTGCGATGCAGCAGGCGGTGGACCGGGTGGCGGCGCGCAATCCCACCATCAACGCCGCTTGCGGAATGCAGCCCGAAACCGGGCTGCGCCTGGCCCAGGCGCTGGACGCCGAACTGGCCGCCCTGACACCCGAACAGCGCGTGGCGCAATTGCAGGACCGTCCCTTCCTGGGCGTGCCCACCTTGTTGAAGGACCTGGGCACGGCAGCGTTGGGCCTGCCCAGCGCGATGGGCTCGGTGCTCTATGGCCACGTGGACTGGAACGTCGACGCTGAAATCGTGAAGCGCTACCGCCGCGCGGGCCTGATCCCGTTCGGCCGCACCACCAGCGCCGAACTTGGCTTGAGCCCCACCACCGAGTCGCCGGCCTACGGGCCCCCGACGCAGAATCCCTGGAAAGCCGGCCACAGCGCCGGCGGATCCAGCGGCGGCGCGGGAGCGGCGCTGGCCAGCGGCATGGTGCGAATCGCGCACGGCAGCGACGGCGGCGGTTCGATCCGCATCCCGGCCTCGTGCTGCGGCGTGCTGGGGCTGAAGCCCTCCCGCGGGCTGATGCCCCTGGGGCCGCTCAAGGGCGAAGGCTGGGGCGGTCTGGCGACCGAACACATGATGACCCTATCGGTGCGCGATTGCGCCGCGTCGCTGGATATCAGCGCGGGCGCCGATGTGGGGGCGCCTTACGCGGCGCCGGCGGTCCCGCAGGAGTCGTTCCGCGCCGTGGCGGCACGGGTGGCGGCCGATCCACACGCGGCCCCGCGCCGCCGCATCGCATTCATCAACACCACTTACGAGGGCGGCGAGATCCATCCGGAAGTGGCCGAAGCCGTGGACGAGGCCGCGCGGTTTTTCGCGGGACTCGGGCACGAAATGGTGGTGGCCGCGCCGCCGGTCGGTTCCGAAGAGGTGCTGTCGCCGATGCTGCCGCTGATCGCCAGTGCCGCGGCCAACGCCATCGACAGTTTCGTGGCCGCGCGCGGCCGCCGCCTGGCCGCCGACGAATTGCAGCCCACCACGCTAGGCGCGCGCGAGTACGCCCGCGCCATCTCGGGTGCGCAGTACGTGGCTTGCGTGGACACCTGCCACGACATCACGCGCCGTATCGGGCGTTTTCTGCACCGGGACGGCACGCAAGGCCATGACTTGTTCCTCAGCCCCGTCCTGGCGCAACTGCCAGCGCCCCTCGGCCGCTACGCCATGGACAACGCCGACTACCTGGCCTACCGTTTGGGCAAGAAGGGCGTGATCGGCTATTCGCCCTTCGCGCCCCTGGCCAACCTGACCGGCATGCCGGCGATCTCCATTCCGTTCGCGGTGTCGTCCGACGGGTTGCCGATCGGCATCCAGGTCATGGGCCCGCTGGGTAGCGAAGCGCAGCTGCTGGAGCTGGCGGCGCAGGTCGAAGCATTGCGGCCCTGGGCCCTGGTGGCGCCCATGGCCAGATAGCGGCATTCCACGGAGCAGCCATGTCATCGTTCGCGACGCATACCGTACAGAATCAGGTTCCCCCCCTGGAAGACTATTCGCTGTACGACACCGACCCCGCCTTGGGCGAGGCAGTGCGGCGCGAAGGGGCCGAAAACTGGGCGGGCGACCTGTCCGCGCATGGTGCCTGGCTGGGGCGCGCGCAGACGCTGGCGGCCGGCGCCGAGGCCAATCGCTGTCCGCCCAGGCTGCTCGCCTATGACCGCGGCGGCCACCGCATCGACCATGTCGAATTCCATCCAGCCTGGAACTTGCTGATGAGCGGCATCCTGGCCCGCGGCCTGCACAGCCGTGCCTGGGCGCAGCCGGTGCCGGGCGCGCAGGTGTCGCGAGCGGCCGCCTATCTGATGCAGGGGCAGGTCGAAGCGGGCACGCTGTGCCCCACCACCATGACGTTCGCCGCCGTGCCGCTGCTGCAGCGCGAACCGTCCGGCGCCATCGACTTTGCGGGGCAATGGTTGCCTGCGCTGTATTCGCGCGAATTCGACGGGGGCGACGCCCCGCTGTCCGCCAAGCGCAGCGCCTTGATCGGCATGGGGCTGACGGAAAAGCAGGGCGGTTCCGATTTGCGCGCGGTCAGCACCCGCGCCGTGCCGCTGGGCACGCCGGGCCGGGGCAACGCCTATGAACTGGTGGGCCACAAATGGTTCTTTTCAGTGCCGCAAGCGGATGCGCATCTGGTGCTGGCGCAGACGGATGACGGCCTGAGCTGCTTCTTCGTGCCGCGCTGGATTCCGGACGGACCGCGTAATGCCATCCGTGTGCGGCGGCTGAAAGACAAGTTGGGCAACCGCAGCAACGCCAGCGCCGAAGTCGAGTTCGAGGGCGCGTGGGGCGTCATGGTTGGCGAACCCGGACGGGGCCTGGCCGTGTT
Source organism: Achromobacter maghribensis (assembly GCF_057334215.1). Taxonomy (NCBI): domain Bacteria; kingdom Pseudomonadati; phylum Pseudomonadota; class Betaproteobacteria; order Burkholderiales; family Alcaligenaceae; genus Achromobacter; species Achromobacter maghribensis. Next base: position 17,222 of record NZ_JBHFII010000041.1, read on the forward strand.
GCTGGAAATGGCGGCCACGACCCGATTGGACTGCGTGCTGGGCAGCGCGGCCCTGCTCAGGCAGGCGCTGGTGCAATCCCTGCATCACGCGGGGCATCGCTCGGCTTTCGGCAGGCCACTGATCGAACAGGCGCTGATGCGCAACGTGCTGGCCGACCTGGCGCTGGAAAGCGAGGCCGCCATGGCCCTGGCGCTGCGCCTGGCGCGGGCGGTGGACGCGCGCGCGGATGCCGCGTCGCGGGCCTTGGTGCGCGTGGGCACGCCCGCGGCCAAGCTCTGGATCTGCAAGCGCGCCGTTCATGCGGTCGCCGAGTGCATGGAGGTCTGGGGCGGCAACGGTTATGTGGAAGAGGGGCCGATGCCGCGCATCTACCGGGAAACACCGGTCAACTCTATTTGGGAAGGGTCCGGCAACGTGATGGCGTTGGACGTGCTGCGCGCGTTGCAACGCGAACCCGAGGCCTTGCCCGCGCTGGAACAGGAATTCGCGCAGGCGGCCGGACGGCATCGTGCATTCGACGAGGCCGTGGCGCGCTGGCGGTCCTTGCTGGCCGATGGCGGACAGGCGGAATTCCACGCGCGCCGCATCGCCGGCGGGCTGGCGCGGCTATGGCAGGCCGCCCTGTTGATCCAGCATGCGCCCGAACCCGTCGCGCAGGCCTTTGTGGCCAGCCGCCTGCAAGCGGACGGCGGCATTTTCGGAGAACTGGCCGCCGGCGCCGACACCCGGGCGATCCTGTCGCGGGCCTGGCCTGCCGCCGCATGCTAAATTTCCTGGCTTGACCAACCTACCCGCATTCTTCACCGCCATGCTCTCGCAACAAGAACTCAAGCAACAAGCCGCCGACGCCGCCCTGGAATTCGTTGAACAGGTCGCCGGCCCGGACGCCATCATCGGCGTGGGCACCGGCTCGACGGCCGACCTGTTCATCGATGGCCTGGCGCGTTTCAAGGGTCGGATCGCCGGCACGGTGGCCAGTTCCGAACGCAGCGCGGCCCGCCTTGCCGGCCATGGTCTGAAGGTGCTGGACCTGAACGACGTGTCCACCATGCCGATCTACGTGGACGGCGCCGACGAAATCGACGCCAAGCTGCACATGATCAAGGGCGGTGGCGGCGCGCAGACGCGTGAGAAGATCGTGGCGTCGGTCGCCGAGCGCTTCATTTGCATCGTCGACGAATCCAAGCTGGTCCAGACCCTGGGCAAGTTCCCGCTGCCGCTGGAAGTCATCCCGATGGCGCGCGAATCGGTGGCGCGCGCCCTGGCGGCCCTGGGCGGCCAGCCGCGCCTGCGCGAAGGCTTCGTCACGGACAACGGCAATATCATCCTGGACGTGTCGGGCCTGTCCATCACGGATGCGCCGGCGCTTGAAGCCCGCGTGAACAACTTGCCGGGCGTCGTCACCTGCGGCCTGTTTGCGCTGGCCGGCGCCGATGTGGCATTGTTGGCAACGCAGAACGGCATTCGCCGCCTGGACCGCGCCGCGTAAGCCTCCCGGCCCGTGCGGGGGGAAGGTCGCTCCGTCTGCCTGCCTTGCGGGCGGCGGGGCCTCGATTCATAATCCTGTCACACTTGGGTCATAACCTTGCCGGTTGTGCAGGCCCATCTCGTAATTCTCTTATTTCGGGGCAATGCAATGAGATCAACCACGCAGGGAGCCCGGATGACGGAGCATACAAACAAGCAGTTCGACGCCGATCTGGAAAGCGTCCGTTCGCAGTTCTTGCAAATGGGCGGCTTGGTGGAAGCCATGATCCAGGAAGCGATCGACGCGCTGGCCACGGGCGACCTGTCGCTGGTGGAAAAGGTCCGTGAGCGGGAAAAGGAAGTCAACCGCCACGAAGTCGAGATCGACGAAAGCATCAGCCGCATTCTGGCCCGGCACCAGCCTACCGCCATCGACCTGCGCATGCTGATGGCCGTGTCGAAGATGCTGACCGACATGGAGCGTTCCGGCGACGAGGCCGAGAAGGTCGCGACCGTCGCCCGCCGCATCCACGAAGCCGAACTGCGCCACATCCCCGTGATCGAACTGCGCCACATGGCCGCCAATGTGCGCACCATGCTGCACCAGGCGCTGGACGCATTTGCCCGCCTTGACCCGATCCAGGCCGCTGCCGTCGTGCGCAGCGACAAGGAAGTGGACAAGGAATGGAAGGGCGCCTTGCGGCACCTGATCACCTACATGATCGAAGACCCGCGCACCATCTCGCGCGCCATCGACATGATCTTCATCGCACGCGCGCTGGAACGTATCGGCGACCATGCCAAGAACATGTCCGAACGCGTGATTTACATGGTCAAGGGCGCTGACGTGCGCCACACCGGCGTGAAGAACACCGAGCGCCTGGCGCGCGGTGAAGACGGCACCGAAGAAGACGAGCAGTAGTCGGGCGGGCTGCCGCGAGGCTTACAGCGGCAGCGCGGCGCCCTGGCATAGGCGTGGGTCGGGCACGCCGGGTTTGCCGGCGTCGACGCGGCCTGCCAGCCGGCGTCCAAAAGCGGGCAGGGCCGGGGCGCTGATTTCCAGGTCGTACCAGCCTTCGCTGCCGGCATATTTGAGTTCCAGCGCGCCGCCGGCCTGCACATGCGCCATGGCGCGCCAGCCGTCGCCCATGTGGGATTCGACCTTTACGGGTTGCGGCGCATCACTGTGGTTGATCAGCCGCAGGCGCAGGCCCGAGCTCACGGGAACCAGTTGCGCCTCCAGCATGCCGGCATCCCGCGCGTCACCGCGGAATTGCCGGTGGAAACCGTCGGGTCCCAACAGCCACAGGTCGTAGCGACCGTGGTCGTGCAGCCGCCAGCCGTCATCCAGCCGCGCGCCTTGGCCCACGGTGTAGCGCCGAGGCGCATGTGCCAGATCCAGGCGGTCGTACACGTGCAGCACGGCGGCCGCGCTGCCCGGGTTGCGCAGGGTCAGCCGGTAGTGTTCGCCGTCGGCCGTCATGCGGCCTACGGCTTCCAGCGCATAGGGCAGCGGGCAGGCGTGGCGATTGCTGTCCGGATGGAGCGGCCCCCAGTCGCCGGCGAAATCGAACGCCGACGTCAGGTCGCCCGCGACGGCGCGGCGCCAAGGGCTGATATTGGGTTCAGCCACGCCAAAGCGGGCTTCAAGAAAGCGGATCACCGAGGTGTGGTCGAACACTTGCGAGTTGACCCACGCGCCACGGCTCCAGGGCGACACCACCAGCATCGGCACGCGCGGCCCCAGGCCGAAACTGCGGCCATGCAGGCTGGCGGGGTCGTCGGGGGATGCGGCGCTCGGGCCGTGGCGGGTGTCGTGGTATTCGCCATCCAGCTCCACCGTGGACAGTCCGCCAGAGCGGCCATCGGCGTGGCGGGCGGGCGGCGCCGACGGCGGCATGTGATCGAAGAAGCAGTCGTTCTCATCGTAGGTGACGAAGAACACGCAACCGCTCCAGACGTCCGGGTTGCGGGTCAGGATGTCCAGCACGCGCTCGGTGTAGGCCCCGCCCTGGCGCGGTGAAGACACCTCGGGATGTTCGGAATCGGCCGCGGGCGCGATGATCCAGGACACTTGGGGCAGCGTTCCGCCGTCCACGTCGCGGGCCAGGTCATCCAGCGTGTGCGTGGACAGGCCGCGATCGCGCAAAGGGGCGTTTTCGGCGCCGCTGGCATGTTCGCGGCGGTACTGTCGGAAGCCGGCCAGCGGGTTGTCGTGGAAATTGTCGGCCATGTCCTGGTACACCCGCCAGTCCACTCCGGCCGCCTGCAGGCGTTCGGGGTAGGTGGTCCAGGCGTAGCCGGCATTGGCCGGCCCCAAGCGATCATAGGTGTTGACCAGGGCGGGGCCGCCCGCCTGTCCGAGCGGATCGTTGGTGCCGGTCCACAGGAACAGCCGGTTGGGATTGGTGCCGGCATGCACCGAGCAATGGTAGGCGTCGCACACGGTGAAGGCGTTGGCCAGTGCCGTCTGGAAGGGCACGTCGTCGGCGGTGTAGGCGCCCAGCCCCAGGCGGCCCTTGGCAGGCAGCCATTGGTCCATGCGGCCGTCGTTCCAGGCGCGTTGCGCGTCGTCCCAGGTGTGCGGCGTGATATAGCCCACTGGCGTGCCGCTGGCGTATTCCGGTTGCAGGGCATACGGGCGGCACTGCGTGTCGCCGTCCGTTTGCGTCAGTACGTTTCCCGTGGCCGTGGGCGCCGGGTGGGGGTCCGCGAAACCGCGCACGCCGGGCAGGGTGCCGAAATAGTGATCGAATGACCGGTTTTCCTGCATCAGGATGACGATATGCCGTACATCTTGAAGCGTGCCGGTTTTGCGGTCCGGGGCAATCGCCAGCGCGCGCGCGATGGACGGCGGCGGTGCGGCGGGATGGGACAAGCGCGATTCTTCTTTCATGACTGCATTAATACGGCCAGCAATGTTCGAATCTTAAGCGCAACGGGCGGCGACGTCCTGGCGATGCGCGCGCGGCGGCCGAAAACACGAAGCCCCTCGCTGACGAGGGGCTTCGAACGGGGTCGCCGATGCCGTCCGGCACCGTCGGCGCAGCTGGAATCAGGCCGAGGGCGGGACGTAGCCGTGCGCTTCCACGGTGCCGTCTTCGAACAGAAAGCGTTCCATCTGTTCTTTCAGGTATTTGCGTGCGCGGGCGTCGGCCAGGTTCAGGCGGTTTTCGTTGACCAGGCGGGTCTGGATGGCCTTCCATTCTTCCCAAGCTTCCTTGGAAATGCTCTGCCAGATCTTCGTGCCAAGTTCGCCGGGGTAGGGAGGAAAGTCCAGCCCTTCGGCTTCACGCTTCAATTTCACACAGTTGACGATACGGGACATGGTTCGCTGCCGGAAAGATAGATAACGGCGTATTTTAACGGGCTTGGCGTCCAGGGGGCGCCAAGCCCCTTCAAGCCCTGCGGTCAGGGCCTGATCGACGCAGCGGTTACAGCTTTTTGATGAAGACCATGCTGTTACGCGAACGGTTGTAGTTGTTCTGCTTTTCGCGGGGCAGGTCGGCCACGCCACCCTGCACGAATCCGCGCTTGATGAACCAGTGCGAGGTCCGGGTGGTCAGCACGAACAGGCGCTTGGCGCCGGTGGCCCGCGCGCGGGACTCCATGTGGCGCAGCAGGATTTCGCCTTCGCCGGAGCCCTGCCATTCGGGATGCACGATCAGGCAAGCCATCTCGGCCATCTGCTCGTCGGCGAACGTGTGCAGCGCGGCGCAGCCGTAGATCACGCCGTCGTGCTCCAGCACCGTGAAGTTCTCCACGTCCCGTTCGATCACGCTGCGCGGGCGCGGAACGAGGGTGCCGTCGGCTTCCAGCGGTTCGATCAGGCTCAGGATGGCGCCCACGTCGTCGATCGTCGCGGCGCGCAGGTCATCCAGCGTGTCTTCCACCACCATGGTCCCCACGCCGTCGTGGGTGAAGATTTCCAGCAGCACGCTGCCGTCCAGCGCGAATGGCAGCAGGTGGGCGCGCGCCACGCCGCGCTTGACGGCCAGCGACGCGTATTGCAGGAAGGCGTGCGTTTCTTCGTCCAGTTCGCCGCCAGCCAGCATGGCGTCGGCATCCACCCGGGCCAGTTCGGTGTCCAGCGTGCCGTCGTCGTTCAGCACGCCTTGCGAGCTGGACAGGAAAATCAGCTTTTCGGCGCGCAGCGCCACGGCGACGCTGGTGGCCAGGTCTTCCATGGCCAGGTTGAACGCGTCGCCCGTCGGCGAGAAGCCCAGCGGCGACAGCAGCACGACCGACGAGCCTTTCTCGATGGCGAACTTCAGCGCGTCGATGTCGATCTTGCGCACCTGGCCGGTGTGCTTGTAGTCCACGCCGTCCAACACGCCAGTGGGGCGGGCCGTCACGAAATTGCCGGAAATGACGCGGATGTGCGCGTGCGACATCGGCGTGTTGGGCAACCCCTGGCTGAACGCGGCTTCGATGTCCAGCCGGATCTCGCCGGCGGCCTCCTTGGCGCATTCCAGCGCGGCGGCGTCGGTGGGCGCCAGGCCACGGTCGAATTGCTGCGTGTAACCCTTCAGGCGCAGCTGTTCATTGACCTGCGGGCGCGAACCGTGCACCAGCACCAGCCGGATGCCCAGCGACGACAGCAGGGACAGATCCTGCACCAGCGCATTCAGCGCGCCAGCCTGCACCAGTTCACCACCGAACGCCACCACGAAGGTCTTGCCTCGGAATGCATGCACATAGGGCGCCACGTCTCGAAACCATCGGACGAACTGGGCGGGTGCGAATTCTGGGGCTTCAAGGGCGGAGACGGTGTCGGGTTCCAGGTCGGGCATGATGTGGGTTGCAAGGTCCTATGAGATCGCGGGACGGCGTGGCCTTGGGCCTGGCCCC
>NZ_JBHFII010000041.1:23594-66601 GCF_057334215.1 Achromobacter maghribensis
GCTCGCGCCGCCGGGGGCGGCGCTACGCGGAATTATATGGCCGCAAGGCCCCCTCACCGTTGCAACGCGTGACAGGATTTGTTGCGTGACGCCCACGCCGCCCTCAGTGGCCGGGCAGGTGCCGGTGCTCCAGCCGGCTCAGCAGGCGTACCACCGGCCACAGCAGCACCAGGTAGAACAGGGCGGCCAGCACGATCGGCGACGGGTTGTAGACCAGTGACTGGGCGTCCCGCGCCACCCGCAGCAGCTCGGGCAGCGCGACGGCGCTGGCCAGCGTGGTCAGCTTGACCACTTCAAGCGTGTTGCTGATCAGATCGGGCATGACGTTGCGCGTGGCTTGCGGAATCTGCACATGCCAAAGCGTTTGCCAGCTGGACAGCCCGGTCGATCTGGCCGCTTCGATCTGGCCGCGCGGCACGCTTTCCAGGCCGGCCCGGAACACCTCGCCATAATAAGAAGAATTATTCAGCATGAAGCCGATGGCCACGGCGAGCAGCTTGGGCAGGTCCATGCCCAGGAACGGCGCGCCGAAGTAGATGAAGATCAGCAGCACCAGCGGCGGCAGCGCACGGAAAAAATCGATATAGACCGCCAGCAGCACCCGCGCCCAGCGCCGCTTGAGCGTGATCGACAGCACGCCGATCAAGAGGCCCGAGGCCAGCCCCACCGGAATCACCATTGCCGACAGCAACAGCGTGCGGCCCAAGCCTTGCAGCAGGTAGGGCGCGACATTCTTGTAGATATTCAGATTGAAAAAATTCTGCAGGATTTCATCCATGCCATTCCCCTTGGTCCGTGTAGCCGGCTCGGTGCTTCGACTTCAGTGCTTCCACTTGAAGCGCGTTTCGGTCCATCGTCCCAGAATCACCACGGGCAAAAAGATCAGCAGGCAGGCGATGGCCGCCAGCGTCAGCGGCGTGGCGTTGCCCGCGTTGCTGCTGGCCGATTGCGCGTTATTGAGCACCTCGCTCAAGCCCACCACCGACCCCAGCGCCGTGCTCTTGGTGATGGCGATGACACGGTTGGTCAGCGGCGCGACCGTCAGCCGCATGGCTTGCGGCATCACCACATACACCATGCTTTGCAGCCAGTTCAGGCCCGTCGAGCGGGCGGCTTCGGCCTGGCCGCGCGGCACCGACAAGATGCCGGCCCAGAAGATCTCTTCGGCAAATGCCGCCAGCACCAACGACAGCGAGAGCCAGCAGGCCATGAAGGCCGACATCGACAGGTTGATGTAGGGAAACGCAAAGAACAGCAGCATGATGACGACCAGCGGCGGCAAGGCGCGCAGGATGTCGGCAAAGCAGATGATCAGGAAGTTCAGCGGCCGGATGCGCAGCGCGCGCACCACGGCCAGCACCAGGCCCAGCGCCACGCCGGTGGCCGCCACCGCCACCCCCAGTTGCAGCGTGATCCACATGCCGGACAGGATGTCCGGCAAATACCGCCAGGCGACTTCCGCGTTGAAGAAAGAAAACAGCAGGGCTTTCAGATCCATGGAATGCGTACCGGATGCGCGCTAGGCGGCATGTTCCGCCATGCGGGCAAGGAATGCCTGCGTGCGGGGTTGACGGGGGGCGCCAAAGACGTCCTGCGGCGGGCCTTGCTCGACGATCACGCCGCCGTCCATGAACACGACGCGGTCGGCCGCCGCTTTGGCGAATCCCATTTCGTGGCTGACCACCATCATCGTCATGCCGTCGTTCTTCAATTCGCGCATGACGTTCAGCACACTGCCCACAAGCTCGGGGTCCAGTGCGCTGGTGGGTTCGTCAAACAGCACCACCTTGGGCCGCAGCGCGAGCGATCGTGCAATCCCCACACGCTGCTGCTGGCCGCCGGACAGTTGGTCGGGAAACGACAACGCCTTGTCGGCCAGGCCGACGCGGTCCAGCGCCTCCATGCCGCGCCGGTCCGCTTCGGCCCGCGCCAGCTTCTGCACCTTGCGCAGCGCCAGCGTGATGTTGGACAGCACCGACATGTGGCGGTACAGGTTGAAGTGCTGAAACACCATGCCGATGTTCTGGCGGATGCGGTTCAGCGGCGCGGCGGGCGCGGTGATTTCGTCGCCATCGACATGGATGCTGCCGGCCGTGGCCTCTTCCAGCCGGTTGCAGCAACGCAGCAGGCTGCTTTTACCCGAGCCGGACGGACCGATCATGAAGACCAGTTCGCCCCGCTTGACCTCCAGGTCGATACCCTTGAGCACCGCGTTGTCGCCGTAGGACTTGTGCAGGCCGGCGATTTTCAGGATGGGAGTGTCCATCGTGTGGCTCCTGGTTTGCGGGCGTGGGTTCAGCTGCAACGCAGTTCGACGGGCGTGGCGTCGTAGCCGGGCAGATCGGGCACGCCCTGGCCCGGCGTGACGGTCACGGCGGCGGCGCCGGCCGGAGGGGTGAAGCCAAACCACTTCTGCGCAAGCTTGGACACGGTGCCGTCCTGCTTCAGGCACTTCAGCGCGGAAGACACGCGGTTGCGGCCTTCCTTGTCATCCAGCCGGAACGCCAGCGCCCAGACCAGGCCCGTCTTGATGGTGTAGCTGGTGCGCACGGCGGGGTTCTGCTTGGCCGCCCACGCCGCGACGGTGTTGCCGGCCAGGTTGGCGTCGGCGCGGCCGGACTGCACCGCCTGCACGGCATCGGCGTTGGACGCATAGACGTCGTACTTGAAGCCGTATTTGGCGGCGTTGTCGCGTGCCCAGTTCTCGTAGGCCGAGCCTTTGTTGACCGCCAGCTTGCGGCCCTTCAGGTCGTCCAGCCCGGCAATGTCCTTGCCGGACTTGGCGATCACGAAGGTGTAGTCCGTGTTCAGGTAACCCTCGGAAAACAACAATGCGCGGGCGCGCTCCTCGGTGGCCGTGGTGGGCGCCAGCACGAAGTCGTACTTCTTGGCGTTCAACCCCGGGATCAGCGCGGCATATTCGGTGCCTTCTATCGTGATGGTGGTGCCCAACTGCTTGGCAATCGCCTGTCCCAGTTCGATGTTGAAGCCGTCCAGGCCGCCGCCCAGCTTCGGCATGGCGTGGGGCGCAAAGGTAGCGTCCACGCCTGTCGTCAGGGGTTTGGCGGCATGGGCCAGGCCTGCGCCGGCCAGCAACAGGGTCAGGCCACAGCGGCTGGCGAATGAAAGGATACGGATGTTGCGGTTCATGGCGGGTCCTTTAGGGAAGAGGCGTCTTGCCCAGCGCCGGCCCGGCCCCCACGCGCTCAAGAATCAAGCCGTAGTGTTCCGGGCGCCGATGGGCGGCGAAGTTGAAGATGTGCTGCTTGAAGGTGTCTCCCAGGGCCAGGTCGGCCTGGCAAAAAATCACCTCATCCTCCTCCCCCTGCGCCTGCGCCACGATCTCGCCCGTGGGCGCGACGATGGCCGATCCGGCGATCAGGTGGCTGCCGTCTTCCACGCCGGCCTTGCCTGCCGCCGCCACCCACACCGCGTTTTGATACGCGGCGGCCTGCAAACTGAGCAGATGGTGGAACATGCGCAAGTGGACCGGTTCATTCCAGTGGATATTCAATGACGGCGTGTTGTATCCCAGCGCCACGACTTCGGCGCCTTGCAGCGCCAGCACGCGCCAGGCTTCCGTCCAGCGGCGGTCGTTGCACAGGCACATGCCGATGCGTGTGCCCAGGGTTTCCCAGACGTTGAAGCCGTCGTTGCCGACTTCAAAGAACTTCTTTTCCAGGTGCTGAAACGGCGCCTGCGGCTTGTGGTCGCTGTGTCCGGGCAGATGGATCTTGCGATAGCGCCCGACGATGCGCGCGTTCGTGTCGACCAGGATGCTGGTGTTGAAGCGGCGTCCATCCGACGCGATTTCGGCATAGCCCAGGTAGAAGCCAATACCCAGCTCGCGCGCCGTGTCGAACAGGATGCGGGTATCGGGACCCGGCATTTCCTTTTCGAAGTAGCGCGCCATGGCTTCTTCCTCGGTCATCCAATAGCGCGGAAAGAAGGTCGTCAGCGCCAGCTCCGGGAACACCACCAGCTTCGCACCGCGCGCATGGGCCTCGCGCATCATGGCCAGCAGCCGGGCCACGGCCTGACGCCGGGTTTCTTCGGGCTGCACCGGACCCATCTGCGCGACCGCCAGGCCAAAGGGACGTTTGCTCATCGTGTGTTCCTTAGTCGTGGGAAGGGGCGGGGGCGGTATTGCTGAAGTACTTGCGCACCAAAGCGTCCGGGTTGCCGTTCAGGCGCTGGCGCAGCACGGGTTCCGGCGTGCCGCGCTTGATGAACTGGCCGCTGCCGCGCGCCACGTGCAATTCGCCGTTTTCAACCGCGATGCGCCCACGGCTGATCACCACTTCCGGCCAGCCGCGCACCGTCTTGCCTTCATAGGGCGTGTAGCCCACGTTGTCGTGCAGCATGGCCGTGCCGATCGTGACGGTGCGCTCCGGGTTCCAGATGGCGATGTCTGCGTCCGCGCCGACCGCGATCGTGCCTTTCTTGGGGTACAGGCCATAGGTACGGGCATGGTTCGTCGAGGTCAGCGCGACGAAGCGCTCGATGCTCAGGCGTCCGCTCAGCACGCCTTCCGAAAACAGCAGCGGCATGCGGACTTCCAGCCCCGGCACGCCATTGGCTACGTCCTTGAACGTGGTGTCCTCGCCCTTGGGCAACTTGCCGCTGGCGTCGAACCGGTAGGGAGCGTGGTCGGACGAATACAGTTGCAGCGTGCCGTTGATCAATCCTTGCCATACGGCTTCTTGCGACGCCGGATCCCGTGGCGGCGGGCTGCAGCAGAACTTGGCGCCTTCCAGCCCGGGCAGGTCGATGTCGTCGGCGGTCAGGAACAGGTATTGCGGGCAGCTTTCCGCATGAATGGGCAGCCCCAGCGCCTGCGACGAATGCACGACGCGCACCGCCTCCTGGCCCGCCACGTGCACGATCAGGATCGGCACATCCATCATGCGCGCCAAGCTCACGGCACGGTTCGTCGCTTCGCTTTCGGCCAGCGGCGTGTGGGCCACGGCATGGTACTTGGGCGCGGTCATGCCGCGTTCTGCCAGGCGGCGCGCCACCCAGCGGATCATGTCGTTGTTTTCGGCATGCACCATGACCAGCGCGCCCTCGCGGTCGGCCACTTCCAGCACGTCCAGCAGCTGGTAGTCGTCCAGCTTCAGCCGGTCATAGGTCATGAAGACCTTGAACGAGGTGATGCCGTTGCGGATCAGTTCAGGCAGGTCGTGGCGCAGCGCCTGTTCGGTCGGGTCCGACAGGATCAGATGGAAGCCGTAGTCGATGACCGCCTTCTCGGCGGCGCGGCGCGCATAGTCGGACACGACCTCGGGCAAAGCGTTGCCGCGGTGCTGGGCCGCGAACGGAATGATGGTGGTGGTGCCGCCGAACACGGCCGACACGGTGGCGCTATGGAAATCGTCGGCGCACATGATGCCCATGCCGGACAACTGTTCGACGTGGCAATGGCTGTCAATGCCGCCGGGCAGCACCCAGCGGCCGGCCGCGTCGATGTCTCGCGCGCCGGGCGCCAGGCCCTGGCCCAGCGCCGCGATGACGCCATCGCGCACGCCGATGTCGGCATGGAAAGTGTCGGTGGCCGTGCTGATGCGGCCGTTGCGTATGGTCAGGTCAAAGGGGGCGACGTGGGTCATGGGGCAAGGGGGCAAAAGGAAGAAGGGATCAGAGCGTGCCGGGGTAGATGCCGCCATCCAGCACCAGGTTCTGCCCGGTCATGAAGCCGGCGCGGGCGCCGCACAGGAACGCGCAGGCATCGCCGAATTCGGCCGGATCGCCGTAGCGGCCGGCTGGCACCGTTGCCAGTCTTGCCGCCAGAACGTCATCCACCGTTTTGCCGGTGTCGCGCGCGGCACGTTCGGCGGTCTGGCGTAGCCGGTCGGTCAGGAACGGGCCGGGAAGCAGATTGTTGATGGTGACGTTGTGCCGCACCGTCTGGCGCGCCAGGCCTCCCACGAAACCGGTCAGTCCGGCGCGGGCGCCATTGGACAGGCCAAGAATGTCGATGGGCATCTTCACGGCGGCCGACGTGATGTTGACGATGCGGCCGAACCGGCGCGCGATCATGCCGTCCACCGTGGCACGGATCAGGGCGATCGGCGTCAGCATGTTGGCGTCCAGCGCCGCGATCCAGTCTTCGCGTGACCACTCTCGAAAGTCACCCGGCTTGGGGCCGCCCGCATTGGTGACGAGAATGTCGGGTTCGGGGCAGGCCGCCAGCAGTGCTTGCCGGCCGGCCTCGGTGGTGACGTCGGCGGCCACGGTGACGATGGTCGCGCCCGTATCCTTGCGTATGGCTTCGGCTGCGGCATCCAGCGTGGTGGCGGTGCGCGCGGCCATCACCACGTCCACGCCTTCGCGCGCCAGCGACCATGCGCAGGCCAGGCCCAACCCTTTGCTGGACGCGCACACAAGCGCGCGCTTGCCCCGGATTCCCAGATCCATGTCGAACCTCCTCAGTCTTGAACGGTTTGACGGCCGGTGGCGGCCAGCGACAGGCCCACGCGCGCGACGGTGGCTTCCAGCTCGGCGGCGGTCACCGGGTCGATGCGCATGCCGGGCGAACGCAAGGCGTAGCTCTTGATGGCGCCACGGCGCTGGTACACATACTTGCGCAACGCCAGGCCGATCTTGGGCTGGAATTCGTAGCGGATCAGTGGGCAGTAGCGGTCGAAGATGGCGGCGGCGCCGGCCTTGTCGCCACGCGCATAGCGTTCATAGATGGCCACCAGGATTTCGGGAAAGGCAAAGCCCGTCATCGTGCCCACCGCGCCGCGTTGCAGCTCTTCCAGGAAGTACACGCCGCCCAGCCCGCCGAAGATCAACATGTCCTCGTCGGGCACCAGTTCGCGGATCCGGCTGATCTTCTGCGCGACGGGCGGCTCTTCCATCTTGATCATGTGCACGCCGCCTTCGCGGCCCAGCCGCGCCACGACTTCAGGGCGAATCTCGGTGCCGAACGAGTCGGGAAAGTCATGGATGACGACCGGAATCCGCACAGCGTCGGCCACGGCCTTGTAGTAGTCGAACAGCAGCGCGTCGTTGGCGTTGTCCAGCGGCGCGGCGAACACGGCGGCCGCGCCCAGGTCCTGGGCTTCCCGCGCCTGCTCGATGGCGCCCGCGATGCCGTGGGCGCGCACGCCCACCCACACCGGCACGCGGCCGTCGGTATGGTCGACGAAGGTTTTCAGCACCTGTCGGCGTTCTTCATTGGACAGCTTGTGCAGCTCGCCCAGGAATCCCAGGATGGCCAGGCCGGTGACGCCCGTTTCCAGCAGGAAATCGACCAGGGTGCGGATGCTGTCGGCATCCACCTTCAGGGCGTCGTCAAAGGGCGTGGGGCAAATGGTGAAGACGCCTCGGGCGTCAATGGAACCAGCCATCATTTCTCCGTCAGGATGCGTGAAAACCGAAAGCGAAAACAGCGTTTCGGATGTCATCCTAATGCGGATGTTTTAGGACTCCACTTGCTTTTTTATTGCCTTGGTATAACACCGAGTTAAGTCAAGGTTTACCCTTGGCAGGGTTTGTCTGGACGGAATTCGAGAGCTCGAAACCCTGTTCCTGCAGCGTGTGCCGCAACACATCCGCGAAGGCTTGGGCCAGCTGCGATAGCGGTTCGAAACGCGATTGCACCAGGTTCGCTGTCAGGATCTTCGCCTGGTTGATCGGACGCACGACGAAGTCCCCCTGGGTACGGCTCTTGACCGAGAATTCGTCCACGATGGCGATGCCGGCGCCGGCCTGCACGAGCGAACACGCGTTCTGCGGCGAGCTGACCTCCACCGCCACCCGGCGCGTGTGTCCGGCCTCTTGGTACATCTGTTCGACCAGCGTGCCAAAGGGGGTGTCGCCGCCATACGAAATCAGCGGATAGGGCAGCAGATCGGCGATGGACAAGAGCGAGCGGTGCGCCAGCGGATGGTTGTAGGGGCAGATGCAGACCAGCCGCGCCTGGCCGATGGCTTGCGTGAGCAGGTTGGGGTGCTGGACAGGCAGGATCACCACGCCCAGCTCCGCGCGGTTCTCCAGCAGCATCTGCGTCAGCGGCTGCTGTGTCAGCGGGTGGAACGTGATCTTCACGTCGGGATGCGTTTCGCGAAAGCGCGTGATGGTCATCGGAATCAGCATGTGGCCGATGCTGGGGCTGGACACCAGATGCAGGATGCCGCTGCGCCGTTCGGCCAATTCCGCGGCCAGCTCGCCCACGCGCCGCACGCCGGCATACACCGCTTCAACCTCGCGGAACAACTGCCGCGATTCGGGCGTGGGGTAGAGCCTGCCCTTGATGCGTTCGAACAACGCGAATCCCAGTCGCTGTTCGGTATGTGACAAGAGGCGGCTGACGGCGGGCTGGGACACGAACAACAGCTTGGCTGCCCCGCTGATGGTGCCGGTCGTCATGACTGCACGGAAGACCTCGATTTGTCGCAGATTCAGTTGCATGGTGCGCACGCTGGGGTGGGGTCGAAAAAAGCATAACAAAGAGTTAAGGGAAACGCACAAATTGACAATGGATGCTTATGTGGCGGCGCAGCTAGACTGGCGCCGTATCGTGACCAATCCCTTACCCGGACAGACAAATGGAACAAACCCTTTTTGTCATCAATCCCAATTCCACCCAGGCCGTGACCGATGCGTTCGATGCGGCCCTGGAGCCGCTGCGCGTGGCGGGGGGGCCCCGCATTCAATGCCTGACGTTGGCCGAAGGCCCGGCGGGCGTGCAGACGCAGATGGACGTGGAAAGCGTGACCTTGCCGCTGGCCCGGCGCGTGCGCGAACTGGATGCGGAGCATGGCGCCGCCGCGGCGGGCTACGTCATCGCCTGCTTCAGCGACCCGGGTCTGCACGCGGTGCGCGAGGTTACGGCCAAACCCGTGTTGGGCATCAGTGAATGCGGCATGTTGACGGCGCTGACGCTGGGCCAACGGGTGGGCGTGATCGCCATCCTGCGCCAGTCGCTGCCGCGCCATGGCCGGCTGTTCGGCGCGGCCGGCCTGTCGGGCCGCGTGGCCGCCGAGTTGCCTTTGGACCTTGCCGTGGTGGAGTTGTCGGACGTTGCCCGCACACGCGAACGGCTGCTGCAGGTGGGCCGCCGCCTGCGCGACGAGCATCTGGCCGACGTGCTGGTGCTGGGCTGCGCCGGCATGGCCGACTACCGGGGCTGGTTGCAGGCCGAACTGGGGGTGCCTGTCGTGGAGCCGACGCAGGCGGCGGCGGCCATGGCCATCGGCCGCATCCAGCTCAATTGGCACGGCGCCTGAGGCCGCCATGCGCAAACCGGAATTGATCGAACGCTTATCGCATCTGGTGGGTGATGCCGGACTGGTGCTGGATGCCGAGGGACAGGCGCCTTACGTGCGGGACTGGCTGGGCAAATGGCAAGGCGGCACGCCCGTGGTGGTGCGCCCGCGCAACGCCACCGAGGTTTCGGCAGTGATGCGGCTGTGTCATCAAAGCCGTACGCCGGTCGTGCCGCAGGGCGGCAACACCGGCATGAGCGGCGGCGCCACCCCGGACGCCAGCGGCGCGCAGGTGATCCTGAGTTTGAACCGGATGACGCGCATCCGGGAGGTGGACCCGGTCAACAACACGCTCTGCGCCGATGCCGGGGTACTGCTGGCCGACGTGCAGCAGGCCGCGCGCGAAGTGGCGCGGCTGTTCCCGCTTAGCCTGGGCTCCGAGGGCAGTTGCACCGTCGGCGGCAACCTGGCCACGAATGCCGGCGGCACGGCGGTGCTGCGTTATGGCAATACGCGCGATCTGGCGCTGGGCCTGGAAGTGGTGCTGCCCGATGGCCGGGTCTGGAACGGCCTGCGCGGTCTGCGCAAGGACAACACCGGCTACGACCTGAAAAGCCTGTTCATCGGCTCTGAAGGCACGTTGGGCATTATCACGGGCGCCATGCTGAAGCTGTTTCCCGCGCCCGCTGGCCGCGCCACCGCGTGGGTCGGGGTGGAGTCGCTGCCGCAGGTGGTCAGCCTGCTGACCCGTATGCAGGCAGCCTGCGGAGACCGTCTGACCGCGTTCGAAATGATGTCGGCGCGTTGCCTGGACCTGATCGTGGCCCATGTTGACGGCGCCGCCAATCCGCTGTCGGCGCGCCATCCGTACTACGCGTTGCTGGAACTGTCCGACACCGAGCCATCCGGTCTGCCCGCCATGCTGGAATCCGCGCTGGGCGGGGCGCTGGAGGCTGGGCTGATTCAAGATTGCGTGATCGCCATGAACGACAGGCAGGCGCAATCGATGTGGCGATTGCGCGAAGGCATTTCGCAGGCGCAGATGCGGGCGGGCAAGGCGGTCAAGCACGACATCGCCGTGCCCATTTCGCGGCTGGCGGCCTTCGTGGACGAGGCCGACCTGGCGCTGATGTCCGAGTTTCCCCATTTGCCCATCGTGAACTTCGGCCATATCGGCGACGGCAACCTGCATTACAACGTGCTGTTGCCGCTGGACGTCGCGCCCGCGGAGTACGCCCGCCTGACGGCCGCCCTGAACCGCCGCGTGCACGATCTGGTGGCGCAGCGCGGGGGCAGCATCAGCGCGGAACACGGGGTGGGGCAGCTGCGCCGCGACGAGCTGCGGCGTTACAAGTCGCCCGTGGAAATGGACCTGATGCTGATGATCAAGCGTGCGCTGGACCCCAACCAGCTGATGAACCCGGGCAAGCTGTTGTAGCGGTGGCGGCCGGGCTCGGACCGCGAGTGGCCGGGCCCGGGCGCGAAATCGCCAGAAATTTATAATGTCGGGCTAATTGGATAAATCCTACATGCCTGAATCCTCCCGCCCGCGGGCGCCTGCCAAGCCTGCGCCGCAATCCGGGGGCCAGAAAGCGCCCCGGAACGAGCCCCGTAGCACGCCCCGGCCCGAGCGCCCCATCCCCGTGGTGACCTACCCCGAAGACCTGCCCGTCAGTGCGCGGCGGCAGGAGATCGCGCGCGCGATCGCCGGCCATCAGGTCGTGATCGTCAGCGGGGAAACCGGCTCGGGCAAGACCACCCAGTTGCCCAAGATCTGCCTGGAACTGGGCCGCGGCCGTCAGAAGATGATCGGCCATACCCAGCCGCGCCGCCTGGCGGCGACTTCGGTGGCCAAGCGCATCGCCGAAGAACTGAATACGCCGATGGGCGAAGTCGTGGGCTATCAGGTGCGGTTCAACGACCGCACCGGCCCCAACGCGTCCATCAAGCTGATGACGGACGGCATCCTGCTGGCCGAATCGCAGCGCGACCCGCTCTTGCGCCGCTACGACACGATCATCATCGACGAGGCGCACGAACGCAGCCTGAACATCGATTTCCTGCTGGGCTACCTGAAGCAGCTATTGCCGCGGCGTCCGGACCTGAAGTTGATCATCACGTCGGCCACGATCGACGCCGAGCGATTCGCCCGCCACTTTGCCGCCTCCGAGGACAAGCCCGCACCCGTCATCGAGGTGTCGGGACGGCTGTATCCGGTCGAAGTCCGCTACCGCCCCGTGCGCGAGGAACTGCCCGAAGACGCCGCCGCCCCGGCCGCCAAGCCCGGGCGCGAGCGCGAGCGCATGTCCGGCGACGAAGAACGCGATCTGATCGACGCCATCGTGGATGCCGTGGACGAATGCGCCCGCCATGGCCCGGGCGACGTGCTGGTGTTCCTGCCCGGCGAGCGCGAAATCCGCGAATCCGCCGAGGCCCTGCGCAAGCGTCATCCCGCCGGCACCGAGGTGCTTCCACTGTATGCGCGCCTGTCGCAGGCCGAGCAGGAACAGATATTCCATCCGCGCACCAATGCGCGGCGCATCGTGCTGGCCACCAACGTGGCGGAAACCTCGCTGACCGTGCCCGGCATCCGCTTCGTGGTCGACAGCGGGCTGGCGCGCATCAAGCGCTATTCCTGGCGCAACAAGGTCGAACAGCTGCGGATCGAGCCGATCAGCCGGGCCTCGGCCAACCAGCGCGCCGGCCGTTGCGGCCGCGTGGGGCCAGGCCTGTGCATCCGGCTCTACGACGAACTGGACTTCAATAACCGCGCCGCCTTCACAGATCCGGAAGTGCTGCGGTCATCGCTGGCATCCGTCATCCTGCGGATGAAGTCGCTGAAGCTCGACGATATCGAACAGTTTCCCTTCGTCGAGGCGCCGCCTGGGCGCGCGGTGGCCGACGGCTACCATCTGCTGCAGGAATTGGGCGCGATCGAGCTCGCCTCCGCGTCGGACGACGACGCCGAGGCCACGCGGACCGGCGCATCCTTCGTGTTGACCGAGACCGGGCACGAACTGGCCAAGTTGCCGGTGGACCCGCGCATCGGCCGCATGATCCTGGCCGCGCGCGAACACCAGTGCCTGGGTGAAATGCTGATCATCGCCTCGGCCCTGTCGGTGCAGGACGCGCGCGACCGCCCCATGCAGGAACGCGAGGCGGCCGAGGCGGCGCACGCCAAGTTCGCCGACGACA
Organism: Achromobacter maghribensis; assembly: GCF_057334215.1. NCBI lineage: Bacteria > Pseudomonadati > Pseudomonadota > Betaproteobacteria > Burkholderiales > Alcaligenaceae > Achromobacter > Achromobacter maghribensis. The sequence goes on from NZ_JBHFII010000041.1 coordinate 36,005, forward strand.
AATCGGAATTCATCTCCTTCCTGAAACTGTGGCGCTGGTATGGCGAGCAGGTGCAGCACAAGGCCTCCCAGCGCAAGCTGGTGAACCTGCTGCGGCAGAACTTCCTGTCGCCCATCCGGCTGCGCGAATGGCACGATGTCCATACGCAGCTGGCGGCGCTGGTGGGCGAGCAAGGCTGGCGCGTCAACCAGGTGGAAGCCACATACGAACAGCTGCATCTGGCGCTTTTGTCTGGCCTGTTGGGCAATATCGGCTTCAAGAGCGACGAGGGTGGCCATTACCAGGGCGCCCGCGAGATCCGTTTCCACATCCATCCGGGCTCGCGCCTGGTGAAGAAGGCCGGGCGCTGGATCATGGCGGCCGAACTGGTCGAGACCACGCGCTTGTACGCGCGCTGCGTGGCGCGCATCGATCCGGTGTGGCTGGAAAAAGTGGGCGCCCACCTGATCCGCAAGAACTGGTCGGACCCGCGCTGGGAAAAGAAGGCTGGGCAGGTCGTGGCCAACGAGCGCGCCACGCTGTATGGGCTGACCATTTACACGGGCCGCCGCATCCACTATGGCCGTGTGAACCCGACTCACGCGCGCGAATTGTTCATCCGCCAGGCGCTGGTGCCCGGTGAGATCGATACGCGGCTGCCCTTCGTGGCGCACAACCGCAAGCTGATCGCCGGCATCGAAAAGCTGGAGCACCAGACCCGCCGTCCGGACATCCTGGTGGACGACGAGCTGATCTTCGCCTTCTACGACCGCCAGCTGCCGGCGGATATCTCGCAGACGGCGTCGCTTGAGAAATGGGTATCCGGCCTGGACAAGGCGGCGGCCAGCAAGTTGATGCTGACCCGCGACGAACTGATGCGGCACGAAGCCGCCGGCGTGACGACCGATGTGTTCCCCAAGAAGGTGGAATGGCAAGGCGTGTCGATGGCGCTGGACTACCACTTCGAGCCCGGTTCCCCCCGGGACGGCGTGACGCTGTCGGTGCCGTTGTTTGCGCTGAACCAGATCGACCCGGAACGTTGCGAATGGCTGGTGCCGGGCATGCTGAAGGAAAAGGTGCATCTGCTGCTGAAGTCGCTGCCGCAAAAGCTGCGTCGCCATTGCGTGCCGCTGCCCGATTACGCCGCTGGCTTCTACGAGCGCTGGTTCGATCGGCAGGCCGATCCGCGGCAGGGCCTGGTGGATGCCATCATCACCGACATGTGGGAGCAGGTGCAGGTGCGCCCGGCCGTGGGCGACTTCAAGCTTGAAACGCTGCCGCCCCACCTGTTCATGAATTTCCGCGTGGTCGATGAGCACGGCCGCATGCTGGCCGCGGGGCGCAATCTGGCGCAGCTGCGGGCGGAATTCGGCAAACAGGCGCAAGCCACCTTCCAGCAATTGGCGGCCAGCGATACGCAGGTGGCCCAGGCGCTGGCGCACGAGAATCTGACGACCTGGTCGTTCGGACCGCTGCCGGAAATCATGGAAATCAAGCGGCGCGGCCAGTCGGTCATCGGCTATCCGGCGCTGGTGGACCGGGGCGCGCATTGCGACCTGGACGTGTTCGACGATCCCGACGAGGCGCGCAAGCATCACCGCGCGGGCCTGTTGAAACTGTTCCGGCTGGGGCTGCGCGAGCAGGTCAAGTTCCTGGAAAAGAACCTGGCCGACCTGACCAAGATCAGCATGCTGTACATGACGCTGGGCACGCAAGAGGAACTGCGCGACCAGATCATCGATTGCGCGCTGGGGCAGGCCTGCCTGGCCGAACCCTGGCCGGTGAATGAACAGCAATTCGATGCGCGCCGCACGGAAGGCAAGGGCCGGCTGGGCCTGCTGGCGCAGGAAGTGGCCAGGCTGGCAGGCGCGGTGCTGACGGAGTACGCGGCGTTGCAACGCAAGCTGCCGCAAGCAAAACCGCATGCGGCGGCGTACGCGGATTTGCAGCAGCAGCTAGGCGCGCTGATGCCGAAGATGTTCATCCGCGACACGCCGTATTCGCAGCTTTCGCACTATCCGCGTTACCTGAAGGCAGCCGCGGCCCGCATCGACAAGTTGCGGGCGGACCCGGGGCGCGATGCGAAGCTGGTGGCGGAAATGGCGCCGCTGGTCACGCAGTATCAGCGCGCGCGGGCGGCATTGAAGGGGGCGCCCGATCCCCGGCTGGACGAATTCCGATGGTTGCTGGAAGAGCTGCGGGTGGCGTTGTTCGCCCAGGAACTGCGGACGCCCATGCCGGTTTCGGTCAAGCGGCTGATGAAGAGTTGGGAGTCGCTGAAGCGTTGAGGCGGTGGCCCCGCGCCTCTTGGGCGCGGCCCGGCCGCATTACAGGGCGAGAAAGCCCAGGATGACCAGGGCAATCAAGGCGTACTTGGTGGCCTTGTAGGCCGTCCGGTTCCAGGTCTTGAACGCTTTGCGCTTCTGGTCGATGACCCAGTGCGCGTGCGTCAGCCGGTTGATGGCGCCGGTCTGGTCGCCGCCATCGTTGGGCGAGCTGGCGGCTGACATGACCACGCGGCCGAACCAGCGGTTGAACGCTTCAGCCCAGCCCCACTTCAGCGGGCGCTCCACGTCGCAGAACAGGATGATCCGGTTTTCATCGGTGTGGTTGTACGCCTCGTGCACATAGGTTTCGTCGAACACCACGCTTTCGCCATCGCGCCAGCTATAGGGTTCGCCGTCGACGATGATGTGGCAGCGGTCGTCGTTCGGCGTCACCAGGCCCAGGTGATAGCGCAGCGAACCGGCGAACGGGTCGCGGTGCGGGTTCAACTGGCCGCCGGGGGGAAGCTCGGCGAACATCGCGGCCTTGACCTTGGGCAGGGTCTTCAGGATGGCGACGGTCTTGGGGCACAGTTCTTCGGCCGACGGGTGGCGGGCGTCATACCACTTCAGGTAGAAGCGTTTCCAGCCGTACTTGAAGAAAGAGTTGAAGCCGATGTCGTTATGGGCGTCGGCCGCCTTGATGCGCTGCAATTCGGCCATTTGCACGGCTTCCTCGCGGATGGTCTCCCAGTTGTCGTCCAGCACCTTGAGTTCGGCGATTTCACTCGTGGTCAGGTAGGGGGTGGACGGCACGCGAGAGGCCAGCACCATGAACGCGTTGACCGGAGCCAGGAGCACCGAGTGGTCCAACATCTGCCGACCCAGCGGCAGTCTTACTCGGCCTCGGAAGTGCGCAAACAGGATGGCGGCCAGCCAGATCCCGGGTATTAACCATTTCATACGTAATCGTTGTCCTGCGACAGATGGGTCATGTCTACCTATATTGTTACACAAGGTCCGTGGCGCCCCCCTTTGCGGAATCGCGGGCGCATCGGCTTGGACCGGGATCCCTAGGTACAATTCCCGCTATGTCCGAAGCCGTAACAACCCCGACCCCTTTTGTGCATCTCCGCGTCCACTCCGAGTTTTCGGTGGTGGACGGCATCGTGCGCATCCCCGACCTCATCAAACGCGTCGCCAAGCTGGGCCAACCGGCCGTGGCGCTGACCGATCTGTCGAACCTTTTCGGTCTGATCAAATTCTATAAGGGCGCGCGCGGCGCGGGGGTGAAACCCATCGCTGGCTGCGATGTCTGGCTGAGCAACGACGACGACCCGGCCAAGCCGTTCCGTCTGCTGTTGCTCGTGCGCAACCACCAGGGTTACCTGAACCTGTGCGAACTGTTGTCCAAGGCCTTCCTGACGAACCAGGGCAAGGGCCGCGCGGAAATTCGCCGTGAATGGCTGCAAGGCCAGCAGGGCCTGATCGCGCTGTCCGGGGGGCGCATGGGCGACGTGGGCCAGGCGCTGGACGCCGGCAACGCCGTGTCCGCGCTGGCCTTGGCGCGCCAATGGGCGCTCCTGTTTCCCGGCAGCTACTACATTGAATTGCAGCGGGCCGGCATGGACGGCGACGAGGCCTATACGCAGGCGGCCATGCGGCTGGCCGGCGAGGCCGGGCTGCCGGTGGTGGCCACCCATCCGGTGCAATTCCTGGATGAATACGAGTTCCAGGCCCACGAGGCGCGCGTTTGCATCGCCGAAGGCGAAATCCTGGCAAACCCGCGCCGCGTGCGCCGCTTCACCAAGGAACAATATCTACTCAGTTCCGAGGAAATGGCCCGGCGTTTCGCCGATGTGCCTTCGGCCCTGGCCAACACGGTGGAAATCGCCAAGCGCTGCAACCTGAGCCTGGTGCTGGGCAAGCCGCGGCTGCCCAATTTCCCCACGCCCGAGGGCGTGACGCTGGACGATTACCTGGTCCAGCTGTCGGAAGAAGGCCTGGAAAAACGCATGGCGTTCCTGTTTCCCAACGAGGCGGAACGCGAGTCCAAGCGCGAGCAATACTACGAACGCCTGCGCTGGGAATGCAAAACCATCATCCAGATGGGGTTCCCCGGTTACTTCCTGATCGTGCAGGACTTCATCAACTGGGGCAAGAACAACGGCGTGCCCGTCGGCCCCGGCCGCGGTTCGGGCGCGGGTTCGCTGGTGGCCTATGCGTTGGGCATTACCGACCTGGACCCGATCCGCTATGACTTGCTGTTCGAGCGCTTCCTGAATCCCGAGCGGGTCTCCATGCCCGACTTCGATATCGACTTCTGCCAGGACAACCGCGAACGCGTCATCGACTACGTCAAGGAAAAATACGGCCGCGCCGCCGTCAGCCAGATCGCCACGTTCGGTACGCTGGGCGCCAAGGCCGTGGTGCGCGACGCCGGCCGCGTGCTGGACATGCCCTACATGTTCTGCGACGGCCTGTCCAAGCTGATCCCGTTCAACCCGATGGATCCCTGGACGCTGGAGCGCACCCTGAAGGACGAACCCGCCTTCAAGGACCGCTACGAGCAGGAAGAAGAAGTGCGCGCGCTGGTCGACCTGGCCAAGCCGCTGGAAGGCCTGACCCGCAACATCGGCATGCACGCCGGCGGCGTGCTGATCGCGCCCGGCAAACTCACCGACTTCTGCCCGCTGTATTGCCAGCCGGGCCAGGAGAACAGCGCGGTCTCGCAGTTTGACAAGGACGACGTCGAAGCCGCCGGCCTGGTGAAGTTCGACTTCCTGGGCTTGCGCAACCTGACGATCCTGGACTGGGCCGTGCGCTACGTGCGCCAGTTCAACGAGGACAAGCGCGACTTCGATGTCATGGCGCTGGAACTCGACGACCCCGCCGCCTACAAAATCCTGTGCGACGGCAACACCACCGCCGTGTTCCAGCTGGAATCGCGCGGCATGAAGGAATTGCTGAAAAAGCTGCGGCCGAACACCTTCGAAGACATCATCGCCATGCTGGCCCTGTATCGTCCGGGGCCGCTGGAGTCGGGCATGGTGGACGACTTCGTCAACCGCAAGCACGGCCGCGCCGCGGTGGACTACTTCCACAACGACCTGGAAGGCACCCTGAAAAGCACCTACGGGGTCATCGTCTACCAGGAACAGGTGATGCTGATCTCGCAGATCATCGGCGGCTACTCGCTGGGCGGCGCCGACCTGCTGCGCCGCGCCATGGGCAAGAAAAAGCCCGAGGAAATGGCCAAGCACCGCGAATTGTTCGAGCAAGGCGCCAAGGAAAAGGGCCACGACCCGGACCTGGCGGTCAAGCTGTTCGACCTGATGGAAAAGTTCGCGGGCTACGGCTTCAACAAGTCGCACTCGGCCGCCTACGCGCTGATCTCCTACCAGACCGCGTGGCTCAAGGCCTATCACCCGACCGAATTCCTGGCCGCCACCATGTCGTCCGATATGGACGACACGGACAAGGTCCAGATTTTCTGCCGCGACGCCCAGGACAACGGCGTTGAAGTGCTGCCGCCCGATGTCAATTTTTCGGGCTACCGCTTTGAACCCGTCAAGGACAAGTACACCGAAAAAGGCAAACCGCCGCGCACCATGCGCTACGGCCTGGGCGCCGTCAAGGGCACCGGGCAGGGCGCCGTCGAAGACATCCTGCGTGCCCGCAAGGAAGGCGGCCCGTTCCTGAACCTGTTCGACTTCTGCCGCCGCGTCGGCAAGCAGGCGGTCAACCGCCGCACCATCGAAGCCCTGATCAAGGCGGGTGCCTTCGACACCATTGAACCCAACCGCGCCGCCATGCTGGCGTCGGTGCCTACCGCGATGGAAGCCGCCGAACAGGCGGCGCGCAGCGCCAACCAGGCCTCGCTGTTCGGCGACGATAGCGGCGACGTGGTTGCGGGCGAACTGGCCAAGGTCGCGCCGTGGGATCTGCACAAGAAGCTGACGGAAGAAAAGTCCGCGCTGGGCTACTACTACAGCGGCCACCTGTTCGACGCCTGGCGCGACGAAGTCCGCCGCATCGTGCCGATGCAGCTGGCGCGCGTGGAACCGCAGCGAGACCTGCAATGGATGTGCGGCGTGCTGGCCAGCGTGCGCGTCATGATGACCCGCCGTGGCAAGATGGTGTTCGCCGTGCTGGATGACGGCACCGCGCAGGTGGAGATCTCGGTATTCAACGAACTCTACGAGAAGCACCGCAACCGGTTGCGCGAAGATCAATTGGTCATCGTCCAGGGCAAGGTCAGCAACGACGACTATTCCGGCGGCATGCGCATCGTGGCCGAACAGCTGTACGACCTGCAGTTGGCCCGCGAAGCGCGCGCCAAATCCTTGCGGGTCAAGCTCAACGGGTCAGCCGACGCGGCGCGCCTGCGCCAGATGCTGAACCCGTTCCGCGCCGAGCCCGAAAACGGCATCCCCGGCGTGCCGATCGATATTGTCTATACCAAGAACAGTTTCCTGTGCACGGTCCGGTTGGGCGAGGAGTGGCGGGTTCGCATGGCGGACACGCTGCTTGAAAACCTGAATGCCTGGACCAAGCCGGACGGAGTCGAGGTCACCTATTGATGCGAAATCTGCGTATCGTGCATTCGGAAGCCGCCACCAGTTTTGGCGGCCAGGAAGGGCGGATCTTCAAGGAAATGACAGCCATGCGCGCGCGCGGCCATCATCTTGAAGCCATCTGCCAGCCCAAGGCCTTGCTGGCTGAACGTCTGTCCGATGCCGGCTTCACGGTGCACAAGATCGAGATGGACGGGCCCGTGAACTACCTGAAGGGTGTGGCGGCCGTCCGCGGCATCCTGAAGGAAGGGCGCTTTGACGTGCTCAACACCCATAGCCGGCGCGATACCGTCATCGCGGCGGTCGGCGCCAGATTGGCGGGCACTGCGCTGATCGTGCGGACCCGCCACCTGTCGAACAAGGTGGGCTCCCTATGGTCCTATACCTGTCTGCCGCACAGGGTCACGACGGTCAGTGATCATGTGCGCAAATACCTGATCGAACGCGGCGTGCCCGCCAACAAAGTGGCCACCGTTTATTCGCCCATCGTGCTGCCGCCGCCCGTCGAGCACTCGACGCTGCGCGACGAACTCGGCCTGGCCGAAGACGATATCGTCGTGGGCTGCGTGGCCGTCATGCGCGCCACCAAGGGCCACAAGGACCTGATCGACGCGATGGCGCCGCTGATGGCAAGCCGGCCCAAGCTTCACCTGGTGTTCGTCGGCGGCGGGTCGCCCGTCTTTGAGCAGACCCAGGACTACGTGGCCGAACTCGGCCTGCAAGACCGCATCCACCTGATGGGCATGCGCCGCGACGTGCCAAATCTGCTGGCCGGATTCGACCTGTTCGCACTGGCCACGCAGCAGGAAGCGTCGGGCACCGTCTATGTCGAAGCCCAGGCCAGCGGTTTGCCTGTGATCGGCACCGACGTGGGGGGTGTTTCCGAGATGCTGCGCAATGGCGATACCGGCATCCTGGTGCCTCCCAAGGATCCCCAGGCGCTGACCGACGCGCTAGCGCGCCTGATCGACGACCCGGCCCTGCGGCGACGCATGGGCGAAGCCGGCCGCAAGATGGTCTGGGAAGAGGCCGTGTTTTCGCCCGCCCGCCTGGCCGAAACCACCGAAGCCGTCTACCTCAAGTGGCTGGCGGAGCGGGCGGGATGAACGCGCCCAACGTCCCCGTGCTGATGTACCACCATGTCACGCCCGCGGGCGGCATGATCGCGGCGACACCCGACGTATTCGATGCCCAGATCTCGCGCCTGGCGCGGGCGGGATACCAATCGCTGTCCGCCAGCCAGTTCGCGGCGTATCTGGCGGGCGGCCCGGCGCCTGAACGGTCCGTGCTGATCACCTTCGATGATGGCTATCTGAACAACTGGGTGCACGCGCATCCCGTGCTGGCGCGCCACGGCATGCATGCCGTGCTGTTCACCATCACGGACTGGATCGGCGACGGTCCCGTGCGGCCGCATGCGGGGCAGGGCGGCCCGTTGCCGGCCACGCCGGACCACGACGCCTGCAAACAGCTGGTGGCTGCGGGTCGCGCCGACGAGGCCATGCTGCGCTGGAGCGAAATTGAAGCCATGCAGGCGGCGGGCACCTTCGAGTTCCATTCCCACACGCACACCCATACCCGCTGGGACAAGGTCTGTGGCGCCGACGTGGAAGCCAAGCGTGACCACATCGCACAAGAGCTGCACGACTCCCGCCAGACCCTGCTGCAGCGCCTGGGCGCCGTCAGCGACCATCTTTGTTGGCCGCAGGGCTATTTCGATGCGGATTATGTGGCCGCCGCCCGGCAGGCAGGCTTCGCGCACTTGTACACTACCGACCCTTTCGGGCAGAACACGCCTGGCGCCGACCCCGGACACATCTTTCGTTTCGCGGTGCGCAACCAGGGCGGAACCTGGCTGAACCGGCGCATCTGGCTGTCGCGCGACCCCTTCTGGGGGCCTCGCTACCATGCCTGGAAAGCCTGGAAAAAGCGTCTTAGGAATCGCGGATGAAGCTATCAGTCATCATCATCACCAAGAACGAAGCGGCGAACATCGCCGCCTGCCTCAAATCCGTGGCTTTCGCCGACGAATTCATCGTGGTGGATTCGGGTAGCACCGACGGCACCGTCGAGCTCGCGCAAGCGCTGGGCGCACGCGTTGAAATCACGTCCGACTGGCCCGGCTTCGGGCCCCAGAAGAACCGGGCGCTGGACTTGGCGACGGGCGATTGGGTACTGTCCATCGATGCCGACGAGCGCGTCACGCCCGAACTGGCCCGCGAAATCCAGGAAGTGCTGGCGAATCCGCGCGCCGACGCCTACGAGATCGCCCGGCTGTCGAATTTCTGCGGCAAGGACATCCGGCATAGCGGCTGGTGGCCCGATTACGTGCTGCGCCTGTTCAAGCGCGGCACGGCGCGCTTCACCGACGCCGCGGTGCATGAGCGTGTCGTGCCGGCCAACGGCCAGCCGTTGAAAATGCAGGGCTACTTCAATCATTACCCCTATGACAACCTGGACGCGCTGATCAACAAGGTCAACCGCTATTCCTCGGATGCCGCGGCGATGATGTACGCCAAGGGGCGCCGCACGTCGATCTTCGGCGCGTTGGGCCATGGTTTCTGGACCTTCGTGCGCATCTATCTGATCCGGCGCGGCTTTCTGGATGGCAAGCACGGCCTGGTGCTGGCGGTGACGGCGGCGGCAGGCAGCTTTTTCCGCTATTCCAAGCTGATGTTCCTGGCCGAGAAACAGAAGTGAAGATCCTGTACACGAACTTCCACGCCGGCAACGGCGGGGGGCACGTCACCTACATCATCAACCTGGCGAAAGCGCTGGCGCGCGATCACGAAATCACCGTGGCGGCGCCCGCCACCAGCCGGCTGCACCGCTACGCCCGCGCGATTCCCGGCGTGACGGTGGTAGACATGCAGTACACGACGCGTCCGTCCTCCTGGTTCAAGGACCGCGCGCAACTGCGCCGCCTGATCAAGGCAGGGCGCTTCGACATCATCCATGTCAACGGTTCGGCCGACCACAAGCAGGTGATGCTGGCCACGTTGGGCATGGCGCTCCGTCCGCGCATCGTCTTCACCAAGCACAACGACCATCCGCTTACCAGCTTCGGTCACAAGCTGCGCGTCGCGCTGGCAACCGACCACGGCATCGCCGTCAGCGATTACGTGCATGGCCTGATGCAGCGTTCGCCCTACAGCAAGCGCCCCATCACGACCATCCGGCACGGCATCGACACGAATTTCTTCGCCCCGCCTCCGCCCGAAAGCCTGGACAAGCTGCGCGCGCTGATCTTCGGCCCCGAGTGGGAAGGCAAGCTGCTGCTGGGCAGCGCGGGGGGCACCGACTACGACAAGGGCTGGCTGGATCTGGTGGCGGCGGTGGCGGCATTGCCACCAGCCGACAAGGCGCGCGTGCTGCTGATGGTGGCGGGCGATCCGCCCTCCGAGGCCAAGCTGGCCCGTGTGCGCGAGCTGGGCATGATCGACCAGGTGCGGTTCCCCGGCCTGCTCGACGATGTGCGCGCCGCGCTGGCGTCCTGCCACGCGGGCTTCGTGCTGTCCTATCGCGAAGCGCTGTCCTTCGCCTGCCGCGAGATCATGGGCCTGGGGCTACCCGCGCTGGTGACCGATGCGGGCGGGCTGCCCGAAAACGTGACCGACGGCGTGGACGGCTGGATCGTGCCGGTGCGCGATGTGCCCGCGATGACGGCCAAGCTGCGGTTCATGCTCGAGCATCCGGATACGGTTCGCGCCATGGGCGTCCGTGCCCGGGAAACCAGCCTGCGCGACTTCAATATCGACCGTTTCGCTGCCGCCACAGTCGACGTCTACCAGCGTACGCGGGATGGACGCCGGGCCCTATAATCCGGTCCTATGTCTATCCCCATTCTCATGTACCACCAGATCGGCGAGCCCAACCCCAAGGGCACGCCGTTTCGTGGGCTGACCGTACATCCCGACAGCTTTGCCCGCCAGATGCGCTGGATGCGCCGGCTGGGTTACCGCGGCCTGTCGATGCGCGACGTCATGCCCTATGTGCGCGGCGAGCGCCAGGGCAAGGTGTTCGGCATCACATTCGACGACGGCTACCGCAACGTGCATCGCAATGCGATGCCCGTGCTCAGTGAACTGGGCTTTACCGCCACGAACTATTTCGTGGCGCATCAGTTCGATGGCGGCAATGTCTGGGACCATGAAAAAGGCATCCCGTTTTCGGCCCTGATGACCGTGCAGGAAATGCGCGAATGGGCCCAGGCGGGCAATGAGGTGGGCTCGCACACGCTGGACCACGTGCACCTGCCCCAGATGACGCCCGATGAAGCCAGGCGCCAGATCGTCGAATCCAAGGACGAACTGGAGCAGGCGCTGGGAGCGCCCGTGACGGCCTTCTGCTACCCCTACGGGGACCACGGGCAGGAACACCGCGACATGGTGCGCGAGGCCGGCTACGACAACGCCACGCTGACGCAGCGCGGTCTGGCGGCGGCGTCCGACGATCCCTTCGGGTTGCCCCGGGTGACGGTGGCGCGTTCCACCAACATCATCCGCTTCCTGCAGAAGTGCCTGACCCGGTATGAAGACACCCGCCGGCGCCGCTGAGCGGCGGCTTCGCATCGCGCTGCTGGTCGACCGCTTCGGCAATCGCTTCGGGGGCGCGGAGGCCTATGGCGTCGAGCTGATGCGCGTCCTGGGTCAGCGCCACGAAATCTCCATCGTGGCGCGCGACTTCGACAGCGACCTGCCGTTCCGTTTCCTGCCGGTGCGCTTTCCCGGCTGGCTGCCCAGCTGGATGCGCGTGCTGTACTTCGCCTGGCGGGCCGACCGGCTTACGCGGGGCAAGTTCGACATCGTGCACTCACACATGAACGGGTGGGCCGGAGAGATCCAGGTCATGCACGTGACGCCCGTGCGTTACAACCGCGTCACCCGCGTCAGGCCGCTTGCCCGGGTGACGGCCTGGCTGAGCCCGCGCCTGGCGACCTACCTGTTGCTGGAAAAGCTGCGCGTGCGCGGTGCGCCGCTGCGGCGCGTGGTGGCCGTGTCCGGCCTGATCATGGATCAGCTGCACCGCAGCTACGGCCAGCAACTGCCGGTGGACATCATCGCGCCCGGCGTGAAATTGCCGTCTGCCGAGGATGCCCTGGGCCGCGAGGCCACGCGGGCCCGCCTGGGCTGGGACGCCGGCACCATCGGCTGCCTGCTGGTGGCTCGCAATCCGCTGCGCAAAGGGTTGCCGGCCTTGCTGGATGCGCTGTCGCAGTTGCCGGCCCATTACAAGCTGCTGGTCGTGGGGGCGGACGATCCCACCCGCGACCGCGTCCGCGCCGCCAGTGGCATCGCCCACCGCATCTCGCTCGTCGATCCCACCCCGGACGTGGCGCAGTATTTCAGCGCGGCCGATATCTACGCGCATCCCACGCTGAACGACAGCTACGGCATGGCGCCACTCGAAGCCATGTCGCATGGTTTGCCGGTCGTAGTCAGTTCTCCGGCATATTGCGGTTTCGCGCAATACCTTTGCGCCGGCAAGGATGCCCTGATCCTGCAAGATCCGCGCGACGGAGCCCAGTTGGCGCAGGCGCTGGAACGGCTGGGTTCGGAACCCGAGTTGCGGGCGGCATTGACCGAACGCGGCCTGGAGATCGCGCGCGATCAAAGCTGGGAAACGGTCGCCTCAAGGTACGAGGAACTGTACGAAAAGGTGCTGGAAGCCCGCTGCTGAAAAAGCGGCCGTTCAGTGGCCCGGGGCGGTCGCTCGTTCCAGGTCCCCCAGCCACCGGATCGCGTGCTCGCGGTCGGGGCCACACATGTCGTGCTGGGGTTGCAGGCCGCCGCAGAAGTCCGGCCGCGAGGGCTGGCCGAAGATGGCGCAACGCATGTCCGGCAGCAACTGGATACAGGGCACGCCCGCCGGTTTGCCGTCAGGCATGCCCGGAATCGGCCGGGTGATCGATGGCGCGATGCAACAGGCGCCACATCCCGCCCGGCAGTCCAGCGCCGGCGCGGGCCGCGCGGCCTGGCTCACACCCATCCGCGCAGCCAATACACGAACAGGCCGGCGTATTCCTTGATGATGGAACGGCTGGCGTCAAAGGTGCGCTGGTCGGGCAGCCACAACGGCAGCGAGCCATCCGCGGGTGCCACGATCTGGGGCGGGGCGGGGGCGGCAATGGCTTCCACGCCTTGCTTGGAAAAGGCCGCCATGGCGCGCGGCATGTGCAGCGCCGACGTCACCAGCAGCACCTTGCCGATGCCACGCGACTTCAGCGTATCTTCGGTCAGGGCGGCATTTTCGTAAGTGGTGCGGCTGGCGTTTTCCAGGATCAGCGCGGTTTCAGGCACCCCCTGTTGACGGATCGCGTGCGCCATCCCGCGGGCTTCGCTGACATCACCCTCCAACGCGCCGCCCGACAGCAGCACCTTGGGGGCTCGGCCAGCCAGATAAAGGCGGGCCGCCGTATCGATGCGCACGATGGCGGTGTCCTTGTCATAGGGCAAGAACCAATTGGCCCGGCCATTGGCCGTGTTGCCGCCCAGCACCACGATCGCGTCGGCCGTTGGTGATTCCGCCGGGGGAAGATGCGGGTAGCGGTTTTCCAGTGCGCCGCCCAGCCACAGCGAAGTCACCGGAAGCGACCAAACCAGCGCCCACAGCAAACCCGTGGCGATGATGGCGCCGCCGGTCTTGCGCAGCCGGAACCAGCCTAACGCGAGACCGATGATGACTAAGGTCACGCACAGGTTGTAGGGAATGATCAGATTCGTGAGGTAGCTGGAAAAGGTCATGTCAAAACTATCCTGATTACTTCGTCCTGCCCAACAGGGTGACGGCCTGCTGTTCAACTTCTTCGACGGACGGCCACGCTTGATCCGATCCGACGCAGACCGCCTGCGGCGACCACGGGCCGGTCCGTCCCGGACGGGTCACGCCAAACAGCGCGAGTTCCCGGGCGGAAGCCGCCGCGGCAACGTGCGAGACGCCGGAATCGTTACAAATCACCAGTGCCGCCCGGGCCGTCAGCGCGGCAAACGCGCCCAGCGACAACGGCGGCAGCAACTGCGCCGTCGGTGCATTGCGCCGCGCCTCGTCGGTTTCGGCCGGAGGGGGGCACATTACCACGGTATGGCCGCGTGCCTGCAAGGCGCGGGTGAGTGTATCGAATCCCGGCCAGACCTTGATCTTGCCCTTGTGCAGGCCGGTGGCCGTGGGAGCGATCAGCACGAATCGGTCGGCGGTCAGCCCGGCGGCCTCCAGCGCCTGGCTGGCGGCCTGCTGGTGGGCGGGCGTCAGGGGCAAATCCAGGGTCGGACCCGGCTGAGCAGGGCCGGACGGCAGGCCCCAGCGGGTCAGGGCCGCGCGGGTCAGGTAATGCCACGACTGAACGGCGTGCAGCGATTCATCGGGCTTGGCGATCGGCCAGCGCAGCAGGAAGCTGCGCCCGTCGTCCCGATAGCCGGCCGATGGCAGGCCCGCCAGCCGGAAGACCAGCGCGCTGGACAGCGAATCCGGCAGCAGCAGTCCGCGGGCGCGCCGGCCCAGGGCGCCCAGGCTGCGCCGGTGGGCGCTGACGGCGGCCCGATCGGGGCCGACCTTGCCCCGCATGGGGATGAAATCCTGCTTGGCCACGCCATCCAGCAGGTCGCGGGCCCACGGGCGGGCGCAGATCACCAGGGGCAGGCCGCTGTCCTGGAGGGCGCGCAGGCTGGGCAGGCTCATGCAGACATCGCCCACCCAATTGGGTAACCGGACGTACAAGCAACTGATTTCGGACATGGGCGGGCGAGGGGAAAATGGGGCTGAAATGAGGGTGGGCGCTACAGCGCGGCGGCGCGTAGCCGGTACAATCCGGGGCACAATTGTATAAAAGCGAGTGTTCCCTTTGAATTCTGCCGCACGCAACGCACCCGCGGATTCCAACCCCGTGAAGTCTGAACTCTGGAGCCGGATCTACAGCCGCGTGGGTTCCTACTGGAAGGGCTTGCTGCTGGCTGTCCTGCTGATGGCGGGCGCGGCGGCCACGCAACCCGTCCTGGCCGTCATTATGAAGCCGTTGCTGGATGGCGGCTTTTCTGGGGCCAAACCCTATTATGTCTGGGCCTTGCCGCTGGCGGTCGTGGGATTGATCCTGTTGCGCGGGATCTGCAACTTCTTCAGTGACTATCTGCTGGCCTGGGTGGCCAACAATGTGTTGCTGGGCATGCGCCGCGACATGTTCGAACGCCTGCTTGGCCTGCCCGATTCCGATTTCAAGCGCGGCGACACCGGCCGGCTGCTCAATCGCTTCACGATCGATGCCGGCAACGTCACGGGATACGCCACCGACGTCATCACGGTGCTGGTGCGCGAAACGCTGGTGGTGCTGGCCCTGATTGGCGTGCTGCTCTACATGTCGTGGGTATTGACGCTGATCATCCTGATCATGCTGCCGGTGTCGGTGCTGATTTCGCGCTTCTTCATCAAGCGCCTGCGCCGCATCAACCGCGACACCGTCAACATGAACGCCGAGCTGACCCGCGTGGTAGGCGAAGGCATCGATGGCCAGCGTGTCATCAAGCTGTTCGATGGCTATGAAGTCGAGCGAGGCCGTTTCGATTTCGTCAGCCGCCGTCTCCGCCGCTTCGCGATGCGCACCGCCACGGCGGATGCCGCGCTGACGCCGCTGACGCAGGTCTGCATCTCGATTTCCGTCGGTGCGGTCATCGCCGTCGCGCTCAGCCAGGCCAACAGCGGCGCGCTCACCGTGGGCAGCTTCGCTTCCTTCATGGCCGCGTTGGCGCAGATTTTCGACCCCATCAAGCGCCTGACCAACGTCGCGGCGCGCATGCAGAAGATGCTGGTGTCGGCCGAAAGCGTGTTCGCGCTGATTGACCAGACGCCCGAAAACGACACGGGCACCAAGGAACTGCCGGAACCCGTGCGTGGCAAGGTGGAGTTCCGCAACGTCAAGCACCGTTTCCCCGATGCCGATCGCGACACGGTCAACGACATTTCCTTCGTCGTGGAACCCGGTCAGACCGTGGCCCTGGTGGGCCGATCAGGCAGCGGCAAGACCACGCTCGTCAACATGCTGCCGCGCTTCGTGCTGGCCGACGGCGGAACCATCCTGGTCGACGACACACCGATCAACGACCTGACCTTGCGCAGCCTGCGATCGCACCTGTCGCTGGTCAGCCAGGACGTCGTGCTGTTCGACGACACCATCGCCGCCAACGTCGGCTATGGCGCGTTGGGCAATTCCAGCGAACAGAAGGTGCGCGACGCCCTGGCGGCCGCCAACCTGCTCGAGTTCGTGGAAGGGCTTCCGCAGGGCATCAACACGCCGGTCGGCGAAAATGCCGCCCGCCTGTCGGGCGGCCAGCGCCAGCGCCTGGCGATTGCCCGGGCGCTGATCAAGAATGCGCCCATCCTGATCCTGGACGAAGCCACCTCGGCGCTCGACAACGAGTCCGAACGCCAGGTCCAGGCCTCGCTGGAACGCCTGATGAAGGGCCGCACCACGCTGGTCATCGCGCACCGCCTGTCCACCGTCCAGAACGCCGACCGCATCATCGTGCTGGATGCCGGCAAGATCGTCGAACACGGCCCCCACGCCGAACTGCTGGCCGCCAATGGCCTGTACGCCTCGCTGTACAAGATGCAGTTCCGCGACGACTGACCGAACTTCCCCCCTTCGACCGCCGCCCATCGCGGCGGTTTTTTTGTCTCCAGCTTGCCAATCCCCCGGATTGCCGGAAAATGGGGCAGGCCCCCGCCGCATAACCTGGAGCGCCACATGGCTCTGCCCATCGAAGGCAATCAACTCGTCAACGTCGTCGTCTTGCTGGGCGCGGCCGTCATCGCTGTTCCGATCTTCAAGCGGCTGGGGCTGGGCTCCGTGCTGGGATACCTGGCCGCCGGCCTGGCCATCGGTCCCTTCGGGATCGGCTTCTTTTCGGATCCCAAATCCATCCTGCACGTCGCTGAACTGGGCGTGGTGATGTTCCTGTTCATCATCGGGCTGGAAATGCAGCCCTCGCGCCTATGGAAGCTGCGGGGCGAGATCTTTGGCCTGGGAGTGGCCCAGGTGCTGACGTGCGGCGGCCTCTTGACGGTCGTCGGCCTGTTGGCCGGCCTGTCGGGCCCGGCCGCCTTCATGGCAGCGATGGGTTTCGTGCTGTCCTCCACCGCCATCGTGATGCAGATCCTGGGCGAACGCGGCGACAGCGCCACTGCGCAAGGTCAACGGATCGTCTCCATCCTGCTGCTGGAAGACCTGGCCATCGTGCCCCTGCTGGCGCTGGTCGCCTTGCTGGCCCCGGCGGGCGGCACCGAGCAAAGCGATCCGTGGCTGCAGTCCGCCATCGCAATAGGGTGCATCCTGGCCCTGTTGGCCGCAGGCCGCTGGCTGTTGAATCCGCTGTTCCGGCTGCTGGCGGCTGCCCATGCCCGGGAAGTCATGACCGCGGCCGCCCTGCTCGTCGTGCTCGGGGCCGCGCTACTGATGGAACTGGGCGGCCTTTCGATGGCGATGGGGGCTTTCCTGGCGGGTGTCCTATTGTCCGAGTCCACGTTCCGTCACCAATTAGAGGCCGAGGTCGAGCCGTTCCGCGGGATCTTGCTGGGCCTTTTTTTCCTGGGCGTTGGCATGTCGCTCGACCTGTCCGCCGTGGCCCGGGAATGGCCCCTGATCCTGGCGGCCGTGCTGGTGTTCATGCTGGTGAAATCGGTGGGTGTCTACGTGGTGGCGCGGTTGCTACGCGCGTCCCACGCTGAAGCCATGACGCGCACCGCGCTGCTCGCCCAAGGCGGCGAGTTTGCCTTCGTGCTCTATGGCGCGGCGGCTGCTGCCGGCATTTTCGATGCCCATACGGGGGCCGTGCTGACGGCCGTCGTCATTATTTCGATGGCTTTGACGCCGCTGTGCGTGCTGGCGCTACGCTGGCTACTACCCAAACCCACGCCCTCCATGGACGGCGTGGACGTCGCCAAGGATTTGGACGGCTGCGCCCTGATCGTCGGTTTTGGCCGTTTCGGGCAGATCGTCACGCAGGCGATGCTGGCCCGCGACCTGACAGTGTCCATCCTTGACACCGACACCGACGCAATCCGCGCAGCGGCCAAATGGGGGGTCAAGGTCTATTACGGCGACGGCACCCGCATCGACATGCTGCGCACCGCCGGTGCCGAACACGCTTGCGCGATCCTGATCTGCATCGACAATCCCCAGGCCGTGAATCACATGGTCAAGCTGATCAAGGCCGAATTCCCGTTGGTCCAGGTGGTCGTGCGGGCATATGACCGGATCCATTCCCTGGCGCTGGCCAAGGAAGGCGTGGATTATCAGGTGCGCGAAACCCTGGAATCCGCGCTGGTATTCGGCGAGGCCGCCTTGCGCGCCATCGGCGTGCCGGCGGACGAAGCATCACAGGTTGTTGAAGATGTCCGCAGGCGCGACACCGAGCGGTTCGACCTCGAAGTGGCGGGCGGGCTGTTTGCGGGCCGATCGCTGCTGTACGGGAACATGGTGGGCCCGGCGGATGGCAGAAATGACAAGCCCGACCGCGAAACCGCCCAGGCGGCTGCTAACCCATTGGCATGACAGCCTTATTTCGTACGCTATATTTCCGCATCTTTGCATTACTTTACGTATCATTTCACGCGCAAAACTAAAAGACTGCGGTAGTCTCATTTGCACTGACTCTTCACTGACGAAGAGCATTTGCCAGGGGGCTGCCATGCTGCAATCGGATCGTAGTTTCGCGACGCCGCACGCTGTGGGTGTTGAGCTTGCCCGGCGCCAGGCCTTGGCCTTGCAGTGCGGGTTTTCGGCCGGCGCGATGCGCCAGCTGATGTCGTCTTCTGGCGGGGCTGGGCCTGCCTGGGCGATCAACGCGCAACGCGAGACCGACAAGGTACGGGGCGTCCGCGCCTTTCCCTTCCGCATCGCCGCCACGGCGGTGTCGTAAAGGGCGACTCCGGGCGCAGAGCGTCCGGAGTTCAAGACTAAGCCATCGCCTTCCGGCGATCACCGGCGAATTTCGCCGGTAAAGCACCCGTTCCGCGGCGCGCGCTCCGCGCATTCTCGAATCCCGCAAGTAAAGCCGAGGGCCCTCCTTGATCGTGCCCCCCGAGCCCGTCGCGATCTTGCGCAGGGGGCGGGGGCCCGGCATTATCTCTCCGGACATGAAGCCCGCGCGGCAGCCACCGCGTCCGGGCCGCCATTGCGAAGGAGTGCCGCATTGAAATCCCGTGGATTTTTGCATCGCATCCTGTATGCACTGGCCGGGCTGGTCGCCATCGGCATCTGTGCCGCCGCGGTCGCGTTGCTGTGGATCGACAGGCGCCTGACGTGGGAGGCCGCCTATACCGCGGGGCACAACGTCACGAGCGTGCTGGCCGCCGACATCAGCCGTACGCTGCACCTCTACGACTTGTCGCTGCAAGGCGTGGTCGAACGCCTGCGCGAACCCGGGATCGAACACGTCAAAGGCGAAGCGCTGCGCCGTTTCCTGTTCGACCGATCGTCCTCGGCGGAATACCTGGGCGCCATCGGCGTGCTGGACGAACATGGCAACGTGCGCTACGCCTCGATGGACATCGACGAGGCAGACCGGAATTTCTCCGACTGGGACTATTTCCTGGTCCACCGTGACGCCGACGATGTCGGCATGTATGTCAGCCGCCCGTATCAGAGCCCCTTGCGCGGCGGAGACGAGAGTATCGCCATCAGCCGGCGGATTTCCCATTCCGACGGCAGTTTCGCGGGCGTCGTCGTCGGGTCGCTTCGGCTGGCGTACTTCCGTGACCGCTTCGCCACGCTGTCGATTGGCGAGCGCGACGCCATCACGGTTTTCCGCAATGACGGCGTGGTGTTGGTTCGCAATCCCTACTCGCTGTCGGACATGGGCCGCGAAGTCGATTTCCCGCAGGACTTCCAGCAATTTCTGATCCGTCGCGAGGGCGCATTCGTTGGCACGTTGTCGCCGGATGGCGTCAAGCGCTTGTACACGTTCGAGCCAATAGAAGATACGCCGTTGGTGATTAACGTGGCGCAGGCCGTGGACGATATCCTCGAGCCCTGGGCCAGGCGCGCCGCATTGGTCGTGCCCGTCACACTGGCGTTGTTCCTGTCGGTCATCGCGCAGATCGTGCTGTTCCGGCGAGAGATGCGCTTAAGGCGCGCTTTCGAGGCGCAACTTGAAAGGCAAGCGCAGACGGACGGCCTGACCGGCATTTCCAACCGGCGTGCGTTTGACGAGGCGCTCGCTCGCGAGTGGCAGGCCGCCCGGCGCGACGGTCATCCGCTCTCGTTGCTGTTCCTGGATGCGGACCGGTTCAAACGCTTTAACGACCGCTACGGCCATCAGGAAGGCGACGAATTGCTGAAGACGATGGCGGCGATACTGAAAAAAAATGCCCGCCGTCCGCGCGATCTGGCGGCGCGCTACGGGGGCGAAGAATTCGTGGTGCTGTTGCCTGATACCAGCGGTCAGCGCGCAATAGACATTGCCGAAACCATCCGGCGCGCCATGCTGGAATCAGGCGTCCCGCACCCGGACAACGACGGCGGGGTCGTCACGGTCAGCATCGGTGTTGCTACCGTGCTCCCCAAGGCGGGCGATGAATCGTCCGCCTTGGTCGAAGCCGCCGACGCTGCCGTCTACCAGGCCAAGAAAGCCGGTCGAAACCGGGTGGTCGCGCTGTAGCAGCCCGACCCGGGGGCGATCAGCGGCCCAGCATCACCGCTTGCATCCGCGTCTGCGCCTGTTGCAGGTTCTTAGCCTGGGCGTTCAGGTCTTGCAGCAGTTGGTTCAACTCGGCTTGCACTGCCGGATCCTGCACCTTGACCACGGGGCCCGAAATCTCGATCTGCGCCTTGTGGGCCTGGACGTAATCAGCGATCTTCAGGCTGCTGTCGAACGTGGCGTTCAGCTGGGGCAATACATCGCGGAACGTATCGGCCGGCAGGCTCACGGTCTTGTCATAGGCCTTGTCGTACACGGCTTTCAGGTCATCGGGCTGCTTGAGCTGCGCGCGTGCGGCATCCGCCTTCGATTTCTGCGCTTTCAATGCCTCGCCCATGTCGTTCAGCGACGTCTGCACACCCTTCAGGTCGTCGCGGCGCGCCACGATATCGCTCAACGAACGCACGGCGCCCTTCTGCATGATGCTGGACAGCGGCTTGACCGATGCATCCATGCCGGAATTGAAATCGGTGATCACGGCGTAGTGCGCCGCGTAATCGCCAAAAGACTTCTTTTCTTCATCCGTCAATGCGGGCACGCGCACGCCGGGCTTATCGACGATGCGGGTTTGCAGGTACTGCGTGAACGCGGCGCGCTGCTCGGGCTCCTTGTCGCCGCAGGCGGCCAGCACCAGCGGCAACGCCGCGACCAGCAACAGGAACGGACGGAATAGGGACTTCATTGCATTGACCTCCGAAAGCATAAGAAAAAGGCGCGAGGCAGGGTAGACCCCGCAAAGCGCCCGCAGCTTATCGGCTGCATTCTATTGCCGCCATCGGTTTCAAACTTCATTTCAATCGAATTGTTAAGTCACACAATCCATACAGGTTGGGTTGAAAAGAACGTTGCGACCTGCTAGTGCGTGAAGACAGCGGCGGCCTGGCCGACAAACTGGTGCGCCGATATCCCCAAAACAAATCCGCCAAGAATGCAGCCGGCTGCGATAAGGATTAGGAATATCCCCGCCAAGAGAACGAAAGCTGACCGCGCCTTCGTGACTTGCAGCGAATAGTCTGCCGGCAGCGCCGACTTTCGGATCGGCAAAAGCGCGGAGAGCGCCAGCTCGACCTTGGACACGCTCGCGCCTTCCCCAAAGGCGATCGTGTAATCCCCGGCGGGGGCGAAGAATCGGAACAGTTCCATCCGGCCCGTCATTCCGTTATTGACGCTGGGCCGCATCCAGGAAGCACGCAATCGCAAGGGACGGCCCGACGGGCTCGATCGTACTTCCGGGCGAAATTCGCCGACGGGCGTCCTGGCAAGCAACGGTGCCTTCTGCCAGATGGCGTAGGTGCCCGCCGTGGTAATCGAAAATGGGGCTTCTTTTTGCGTATAAGGCAGCTCGGCGACGATCTCCTCCGTGAACACGCCACGGATCAGCTTTATCGCGAACACCAGAAGGGGGATGCCAGCCAGGCTTAAGCCGAACAGCAGAACTCGGGCAAGCGTCAGATCCATGTCTTCAGGGAAAGGCGGCGCGTCAGGACGGAAAACTAAACCAGGATGATGTCGTATTGCCCGGGAGTAAAAGGGTAGGGCCTTTATTCATGCGGGTTTGCGGGGCGTTCTAGTTGTTGATTCTGCCCCTGGCTACCCATTTAGCTACCCATTGGCAGGGTGCTGGCCTCGTCGTCGTTGCCGGCCGGAACCATGCGCGCCAGCATAGCATTGACCGATGCGGCCGTTATGCCCACCGATCGGGTGTTCCCGATCTTCCCCTTGACCAGTTCGCAGCGATTGCACGTCCGATAGACGGGAGCGAGGCGACCGTTGCGTTCAGTTGCCTGTATGCAATCCATGAGGCTGTCGACCAGTTGATGCATGCCGGCCAAGGTGAGCGGCGCGCTAGAGGTGTTCCGTGGGTCAGGCGGCCTATGTCGATGGCGAGGCGCGCCTTGTCGCCGCATACGCCGTCGTGCTGAGGGTTCCCGCACCGCTGGGGCCTGCGGGCGCAATGAGCGGAATTGTGACATTTACGGCGGTACGCATGGTCGGACTCTCTTTAGTGAGGCCCGTTCGGCAAGGAGCAGAGCGTCAGATAGGCTGGTTCCCGCCGCCGGGAGCAATCCAATGTCGGCAGCTTCGGCGAAGGCCCAATTCCGACGCGCATATGAGGGTTGCTCACCGAACCGCGACGCGATAACGGAGGTTACGTGCAAGCCGCCGTCCTAGGTTACAATATGCATCTGGAATTATCAAATTTCCTGGATAGCGCCGACGATATGCCGGGCCTGATTTGTATTCGGCGTTTTCACAGTGAGGCGCTGCAACAGTGGGCGGGCAGAGGGCCAATATCTCACGCGGAGACAGATTTCAATAATGTGAATCCTGACTTTCAAGGAAAGGTCTGAATAACGCCATCCAGGAAAAATCAAAATAAATCAAATCAATGGGTTGTAGCACGAGTTTTGCTGAAATATGGGCTCATTCAGACCTTCTCAGGCCTGGTTCGTCAATCGCGGGTTAGTTGCATGGTGTCATGGATAATATGGGCAATACTGCATCGGGCAGTTTTTTGGTCAAGATCGCTGTCGTTATTCCGTCTTACAAGGTAACGAAGCACATCCTGGATGTTATTGCGGCCATAGGTGAGGAAGTCCATCGAATCTACATCGTCGACGACTGTTGCCCCGATAGGTCGGGGGAATTCGTGGAACAGCATTGTTCCGACAGCCGCGTAGTCGTACTGCGCAACGAAACGAATCAGGGCGTCGGCGGCGCAATGATGGCCGGCTATAAGGCTGCAATTGAAGACGGCATGGACATCATTGTCAAGATTGACGGCGACGGCCAAATGGACCCGGCCCTCTTGCAGGCGTTTGTGTCCCCCATTGTCTCGGGGGAAGCCGATTATTCCAAGGGAAACCGTTTCTTCGATCTTGAAAGTGTTCGAACGATGCCCAAGCGGCGCTTGTTCGGCAACGCCGCGCTGTCATTCATGACGAAGCTCTCGTCGGGGTATTGGAATCTGTTCGATCCGACCAATGGCTACACCGCCATCCATGCAAGTGTGGCCAAGTATCTTCCTTTCGAGAAAATTAGCAATCGATATTTTTTTGAAACCGACATGCTGTTTCGGCTCAACACGCTTGGCGCGGTGGTAGTGGATGTGCCGATGGTGGCCAAGTATGCCGATGAAGTTAGCAACCTGAAGATCACCAAGATAATGGGCGAATTCCTGGTCAAGCATGTCCGGAATTTCTTCAAGCGCCTTTGCTACAACTATTACCTGCGCGGTATGTCCTTGGCGTCCATCGAATTGCCGTTAGGAGTACTTCTGGTGTTGTGCGGTGCTTTTTTCGGCGCTGGCCATTGGATAGAGTCGGCGCAGACAGGCGTCTCGACTGCGGCGGGTACCGTCATGATATCCGCGGTGCCAATAATACTTGGCGTGCAATTCATTCTTTCATTCATTGGCTACGATATCGCATCGGTTCCGACGAGGCCGTTTCATAGAACAAAACTTAAATGACGTATTTACTCGCAATCGCTTGTGTGATCGGGATCGCCATCGGTCAACTGCTATTCAAATTTGGTGCGACGACTCTAAAGAACAGCGGCTCGGTGTTCGACCCCAAGACTTTCATGGTCCTTTCCTTTGCCCTGGGGCTTTACGGATTCGTGACCATTTTGTGGATTTATGTCTTGCAACGGCTGGAGCTCGGAAAAGTCTATCCCTTGATGGCGCTGGCTTTTGTGCTTGTTCCCATAGGTAGCTATTTCCTGTTTGGTGAGAAATTCCAGACCCAATATTTTGTCGGACTGTTCCTGGTCGTGTCCGGAATCATTGTTATAGCCAAGGCGTAAGGCGGCACGGACGCGCCTCGGATAAGACGATATGTTGATCTTGCTTTCCTCGTTGGGCTTCTTGACCTTTTTTGTGCTGCGCCTGCGCATCAAGCTGTCCATTGCGATTTACTTGCATGTTGCGTTGACCGTGCTGTGGCTGTACTGCGCCGGCCTTGCCGGACTGTTGCGCGCCGGGGCGATCATGTCTGTTTTGGCGGGAGGGGGGCTGCTGGTGTACAGCTTGCTTTGGCTCTTCAGGCGGCGCACGGCGCCCGTGCCGCTGGAGTGGAGCGCGGGGAAGCTCTGCCAGTTGCTTTACCTTCTGCCCTTCGTATTTTTCATCTCCTTCGTGCCAGTGGATTTCAAGCTCACGGGGTGGGATGAATTCTCTTTCTGGGGGCTGGGGGCGAAAGTCATCCACGCCACCCATTCACTGTATTTGCAAGATTCGCCGATTGTTGATATTTTCAAGGGGTATCCACCCGCTCAGCAGCTGTTTCAATATTATTATCTGTTCCTAGGTCCATGGTCCGAAAGCGGGCTCGTGTCGGCTCAGATCATATTCATGCTGTCGGCGCTTGCCTGCGTGATAGGCGCTTTTCATGCACGTGCTTCTGTTCTCGAGGTCCTGACCTTTTTTTCGGCGTGCGCAATCCCCTACTTCTTTGGCTTCGACTATAAGCACATATTCGTCGACCCGTTGCTGGCGCTCGTGTTCGCGGCAAGCATTGCTCTGGCGGCGACGGCCAGGGGCATCAGAGGGGCTGTCCTCGTAGCGATCAGCCTTGCTCTGCTGGTGCTGATAAAGCAGATCGGCCTGATATTGGCGCTGCTTGTCATCGCTACCCACTTTTTCTCGTCCATTCTTCAAACCGCCGAAATCAGTGTTTCCGCAAGATTCAAGCGCGCCATTGCCCAGGTGATTCCTGGCAGTCTTGCAACGCTTTTGGCTTTTGGCTCGTGGCACTGGTATTCGAAGATGATAGGCGCTGGCGTGTCCTATCCCATACCCACGCTGAACTCACTGTTCGAGAATCCCCTGTTGGGCCGAATCGGAAGGACGGCGCTCGAATTCATCCAGCGGTTTCAATCAGAGAACTTTGGGCTTTACCCCGGCGCGTGGAAGATCGTGCTGCTGATGTCTCCCCTGAGTGTGATGCTCTGGCTGATGATGCTCAGTGTGATCTGCATCCTGATTAGCCAGCGAAATGAGATCCTGCCTCGGGTCGCGGCGTTCGCGCTGCTTTCCGCAGGGGCGGTGGGCTACCTGTCGTTTCTCCTGCTTTCGTATCTGCTGTTTTTTTCGGAGTACGAAGGCATACGGCTGGCATCCTTCGAACGGTATGCGGGAACCTACTTCCTTGCTTGGGCCCTGATCATATTTGGGGCCTATTCGGGGGCTGTCGACGCATTCAAGATCAAATGGCTGCGCCCGGTTCTTGCCCTCCCCGTACTGGCGGGGTTGCTGTGCTTGCCGATTGAATTATTCGTTCCGCCAGTATCGTCGCCCCAGACCGAGAAGGTTCTGGAGCAGCGCAAGCGGGTTGATGCCTTGGCTGAGCGCGTCAAGAAGCATGCTGCGAAGGGGGAAAAGGTCTATTTCATCGACCAGAATTCCACTGGCTTCGAGAAGTACATGTTCAGCTACAGCGTTAGTCCGTTGGAGACCCAATGGTGGTGCTGGTCCGTGGGCGAGAAATACAATAAGGACGACGTTTGGACGTGCAGGGAAGATCTGCGAAAACTGCTTGAGGGCTACTCGTTTGTCGTCCTATATAACGCTGACGAGCAATTCTGGAGATCCAATTCCGATCTCTTCCCCTTGGATGCCCGAGGGCGGGCATCTGGAGTTTTCAGGGTCGACCACAGGGATGCGCTGCTTGTCTTGACCCCGGTCCAATAGCTGGAAATGTTGGGTCTGTAGGTGGCAGCGAGCGTTACCTCGCCCTTTTTCAATAGCAGCCGAGGCTGCACATATTCGCTGTTGCCTTGTCCACCTTGGCGGCGAACGAGACCACGCCAACGAACCGCTCGGACATTGTGGAAGCGATTCGGATGGCGCTGACTTCGCTGCTGGCGCGCCAGCCTTGTCCAGACCATCGGCTTTTGTCATGGCACTGGTCGGCTCCCCGCGCTGGCAATGGCTTTCCCCGACGTCTTGGTCTTGAAGGTGACCTTGAGCTTGCGGAAGAAGTCGATCACGTCGTCGGGCTCGACTTTTTCTGCGGGCCGCGTCCACCATTCCTTCTGGACCCGCATTTTGCGAGATAGGAGGATAAGCTCGTGAGAAGCTCAGATCATCACACTAGAATGATGTCGTACTTTTCCTGGGAATACGTGCTTTCCACTTCCAGCGACACGCGCTTGCCCACGAAGTCGCCCAGCATCGCCAGGTGCTGACTTTCCTCTTCCAGGAACAGGTCCACCACGTCTTGCGAGGCCAGGATGCGAAACTCTTTGGGATTGAACTGGCGCGCCTCGCGCAGGATTTCTCGCAGGATTTCATAGCAAACGGTGCGCGGCGTGCGCACGTTGCCACGCGATTCGCACATGGGGCAGGGCTCGCACAACTGATGCGCCAGTGAATCACGCGTGCGCTTGCGTGTCATCTCCACCAGGCCCAATTGTGTGAAGCCATTGACGGTCATGCGGGTGCGGTCGCGCGACAGGGCTTTCTTTAGCTCGGCCAGCACGGTATCGCGGTGCTCCTGTTCCTCCATGTCAATGAAGTCCAGAATGACGATGCCGCCCAGGTTGCGCAGCCGAAGCTGGCGGGCGATGGCTTGCGCGGCCTCCAGGTTCGTCTTGAAAATAGTGTCGTCGAAATTGCGGCCGCCCACGAAGCCGCCGGTGTTGACGTCCACCGTGGTCAGCGCTTCGGTCTGATCAATGATCAGGTAGCCACCGGATTTCAAGTCCACCCGGCGCGACAGCGCTCGCGCGATCTCGTCATCCACGTTGGCGGTATCGAACAGGGGGCGCTCGCCGCTGTAGTGCTGGATGCGGTCCACCACCGATGGCGTGTAAACGCGCGCCCACTCCAGCATGGCCGCGCTGGTCGTGCGCGAATCCACCAGAATAGTGCCGGTGCTCGGGCCCACCATATCGCGCAGCACGCGTTGCGCCAGCGTCAGGTCCTGATGAAGCAGGGCGGGGGCGGGCTTGGTGCGGGCCGCGGCCTGGACGCTGGTCCACAGCTTGCGCAGATACTCCAGGTCGGCCGTCAGTTCCTCGTCGTTGGCGCCCTCTGCCTGGGTGCGGACGATGAAACCGCCTTTTTCCTCGGCCGGCATCAGGGCCTGCACACGCTCGCGCAGCTGGATGCGCTCCGACTCGGAATCGATCTTCTGCGAAATGCCGATGTGTGGATCATGCGGCAGGTATACCAGCATCCGCCCGGCCATGCTGATCTGGGTCGACAGCCTCGCGCCTTTGGTGCCCAAGGGGTCCTTGACCACCTGGACCATGATGGTCTGTCCCTCGAATAGCAGCTTCTCGATGGGCGTGGGCGTCAAACCCTGGCTACGCTCCCCCCGGTTCTCGCGCAGATCGGCGATATGGATGAAAGCGGCGCGTTCCAGCCCGATATCAATAAAGGCGCTTTGCATGCCGGGCAGCACTCTGACCACTCGCCCCAGGTAAATATTGCCAACATGGCCCCGCTGGATGCTGCGTTCTACGTGCAGCTCCTGTACGGACCCCAATTCCACCAGCGCGACGCGGGTTTCAAAGGGGGTGACGTTGATCAGGATATCTTCGCGCAGGGCGATGGCTGGGGGCATAGCGTGTTCGTCTCCAATTAGGTACGGCGTACAGGCGAATAGTAAACGTACCCCAAGGGTAGGCAAGCCGGGCAGGGCAACTATATATAGAGGGAGCGGAAAAACCGCCCTTCTATATAGAGCCAGGCATAGGGAAGGCGTGCGGAGGGATGGGGCGATGCCTGCTCCATGCATGGCGCAGCAACTTTCTGGCTTTCGGCGCATGACAGCCCAAAAAGTTGTGCTATAGTCTCGCTCCTTCGCAGTTCAGACAGTTTTTGAACGGCGGGGCCAAGCAAGCACAACAGGCAAAGCAGGGCATCCGGGGCAACCCAACGGACACTCAGCCAAACCTGCCGCGATGGGTTCAGAAATGAGCGCCAGGCGGTTATTGCAAGGATTGCAGCAAATCAGGCAAAAGCCAGTTGCGAAATCTGCAAAAATCGTGCTATAGTTTTGGGCTTGGCTGGTGATGATGATTTAGGGTTTACCCGGATCTAGTTGCTAGCCACCTGAGGTCGTAACCAACCCCTGATTCAGGGCTGCCGCGAAAGTGGCGGGGTTGCAAGATAGGATGCAAGTCAGGCAAAAGCCGGTTGCATAATCTGCAAAAGTTGTGTTATAGTTTCAGGCTTGGCAGTTGCCGAAAACTTAGGGTTAACCCTGATATTTCGATAGCTGCTAAAGAGAGGGTGGGCCTGAAGAGGTCGCAGGCAAGAAAGCGGGGCGCGAAAGCGAACAAGGCTGACTTGACAGGCGATAAAAACTCCTTCATAATCTCGCCTCTCTGCTGCTGAAAACAGCAAGCGACGCAAGGCAAAAGCCGAGCGAAGCGGGTGGGTTCAGCAAGGTAGCAGTAAAGAATTTAGCAGTATCGCTCTTTAACAATTAAACAACCGATAAGTGTGGGCGCTTGATGCGATGCACTGTGATGAGGTTAGGCGTTAAACCCTGGCTTCTTCACAAGCACAATGAAATCAAGTGCTCACTAGAAGTGAAGTACCTTAGACGTCAAGTTTAAGAACATACCTCACTTCCTTTGAGTAGCGACGTATGACCTGGTTCGGATTTATTCGGACCAAGAATACGAAACAAATACAGAGATTAAACTGAAGAGTTTGATCCTGGCTCAGATTGAACGCTAGCGGGATGCCTTACACATGCAAGTCGAACGGCAGCACGGACTTCGGTCTGGTGGCGAGTGGCGAACGGGTGAGTAATGTATCGGAACGTGCCTAGTAGCGGGGGATAACTACGCGAAAGCGTAGCTAATACCGCATACGCCCTACGGGGGAAAGCAGGGGATCGCAAGACCTTGCACTATTAGAGCGGCCGATATCGGATTAGCTAGTTGGTGGGGTAACGGCTCACCAAGGCGACGATCCGTAGCTGGTTTGAGAGGACGACCAGCCACACTGGGACTGAGACACGGCCCAGACTCCTACGGGAGGCAGCAGTGGGGAATTTTGGACAATGGGGGAAACCCTGATCCAGCCATCCCGCGTGTGCGATGAAGGCCTTCGGGTTGTAAAGCACTTTTGGCAGGAAAGAAACGTCATGGGCTAATACCCCGTGAAACTGACGGTACCTGCAGAATAAGCACCGGCTAACTACGTGCCAGCAGCCGCGGTAATACGTAGGGTGCAAGCGTTAATCGGAATTACTGGGCGTAAAGCGTGCGCAGGCGGTTCGGAAAGAAAGATGTGAAATCCCAGAGCTTAACTTTGGAACTGCATTTTTAACTACCGGGCTAGAGTGTGTCAGAGGGAGGTGGAATTCCGCGTGTAGCAGTGAAATGCGTAGATATGCGGAGGAACACCGATGGCGAAGGCAGCCTCCTGGGATAACACTGACGCTCATGCACGAAAGCGTGGGGAGCAAACAGGATTAGATACCCTGGTAGTCCACGCCCTAAACGATGTCAACTAGCTGTTGGGGCCTTCGGGCCTTAGTAGCGCAGCTAACGCGTGAAGTTGACCGCCTGGGGAGTACGGTCGCAAGATTAAAACTCAAAGGAATTGACGGGGACCCGCACAAGCGGTGGATGATGTGGATTAATTCGATGCAACGCGAAAAACCTTACCTACCCTTGACATGTCTGGAATTCCGAAGAGATTTGGAAGTGCTCGCAAGAGAACCGGAACACAGGTGCTGCATGGCTGTCGTCAGCTCGTGTCGTGAGATGTTGGGTTAAGTCCCGCAACGAGCGCAACCCTTGTCATTAGTTGCTACGAAAGGGCACTCTAATGAGACTGCCGGTGACAAACCGGAGGAAGGTGGGGATGACGTCAAGTCCTCATGGCCCTTATGGGTAGGGCTTCACACGTCATACAATGGTCGGGACAGAGGGTCGCCAACCCGCGAGGGGGAGCCAATCCCAGAAACCCGATCGTAGTCCGGATCGCAGTCTGCAACTCGACTGCGTGAAGTCGGAATCGCTAGTAATCGCGGATCAGCATGTCGCGGTGAATACGTTCCCGGGTCTTGTACACACCGCCCGTCACACCATGGGAGTGGGTTTTACCAGAAGTAGTTAGCCTAACCG